>JAYSPI010000185.1:0-13001 GCA_043722215.1 Prosthecobacter sp. | reverse complement strand
CCGTGTGGCCAAGGCGGATAGCCTCCCGCCCGAGTGACTGAGCGAGGTGGCTTTTGCCGACTCCAGGCGGGCCCACCAGCAGCACGTCTCGGGCCTCGGCGACGAACCGGCAGGTCGCGAGTTGGGGCCAACCAGCCACCAACTCATTTTAACGATCACTGCGACACTGCCGACGCCCCCCATTGCGGGGACCACGGTGGTACTCGTCGTTGCAATGCAGGCACTTGGGCGTGGTTTTCGAACTCATTGGCGAGCTCAGGAGAACCCACCGCCTCCGGACATGCACGCCTCGTCCAGGGAAGCAAATTCAGCCCCCTTGCACCCCGGAAGAAAACGACGACGAAGACGAAGGAAGAAGAGTTTCGTTAGAAGCTCTTGAAGAAGACGCCACCTAACACCATGCGCTTTTCAAACCGCCGCTCACAGGGCAGCGCCTTGCCTCCGGCTTCCTTCAGCATGATACCTCGAGGTGAACACCTTGCCGTCCGGCTAGGTGTGCCCTCTACCGGCTCCACAGGGGGACTTTAACCCCCAAGTCGGCGCGCTCTGCCGGGCGCACCACAAAAAACGCCAACCTGTCGAAACAGGTTGGCGGATGGTGGAAGCGCTTGCTCCGGCGGCTTAGGGCAGTAGGTTTACAGCCCGCGATTGTTTGATCGCGTTGGTGATTTTGCGGTGAAGCTTGGCCGATACCCCAGTCACCCGACGCGGCAAAATCTTGCCGGTTTCCGAGGTGAACTTGGTCAAAAGCTCTGGATTGGTAGGAACAACAAGATCCGCTGGAATGTCATGACGACGATGCGGCATTTGCCGGTTCGCCTTGCGGAAGTTGATACGACGTTGAACGGTTTTAGGTTCGGACATGGGACAAATCAGCGGAGTTCGCGGTGAAGGGTGCGGCGCTTCAGAAAGTGATTGAATTTCACTTTCTCCAGACGGCCTGGCGTGCGGAGGCTCTTTTTATTACGGGTGGTGACGTAACGTGAAGTCGGCTTGCCCTCAGCTTTCGCTTCGGTGCATTCTAGGATGATGATCTCGCGTGGCATAGGAAGAACTTGGGACGGCGGGTGTGACTTTAATCTTCGTCCTCGTCAAGAGAAACCGATTCAGAATCTTCATCATCGACATATTTCCCGCCACTGAAGCCCACTTCATTGGATGGTCGGAACCGGCGCTTACCGTACTCCTTCTCCCATTGGGCCTGGCATTCCACGGTCAATCGCGCAAATGGAATCACTTCAAGCCGGGTCTGGAGAATTTTGCGTGCTGAAATCTCGCATGTCCCGTAGGTCCCTAATTGAATCCGCCGCAAGGCCTGTTCGATTTCGTAAAGTGCATCCTGTTCCTTCGCGAGCACCGAGAGCGCGAAATCGCGGTCGTAGGCATCACTGCCGGCATCGCCCTGATGCTGACCGCTACCGGAGGCTTCAGAGCCTTCCGGCGCGTTGCGGATGGTATCGCGGGTCATTCCGGACATGGAATCGACCAGTTCATCCCGCAGATCGAGCAGGCGCTGGCGTTGTTTTTGGATGAACGCGGGGCTGTGAGCGCCATTGCCAGCAGCAGGCCCAGATCCAACCGCACTCGTTGCCTCAGCCTTGGGCGGAACAAACGGCGGCCGCACGGGCGCCGGCGGCACTGGAAAATTCACCAACGACGAGCGCGTCTTAGTTGGTGCCGCCTTGTGCGATGACAACTCAGACTTCACCGCAGGTGCCGACTTCGCCACCTCAACGGCCACCTTGACCTCAGCTGTCGAGGCCACCGACACCTCCGACTTTTTTTCGACCAATTTCTTGGCCGCCGTCGGTTTCCTGGTCGCAACCGGTTTCTTGGTTGCAGTCGGTTTGGCAGCTATAGCCGGTGACTCAGCCTTCTCGGGCTTTGAGGCAGTCTTCACAATTCCTTTTGGAGGAGCGGTTGATTTCGATGTAGTTTTCTTCGCAGCCATGGCGCACAGAGGAGAATACGGGTGATAAAAAACATCCCCCCATCGACCCATAACAGAGCCAGACAGGTGGGGGAGCGCGGTGGTTATCCCCAGAATCTCGCTCCATCAAGACCAAAGTTCAGGACCCTCAAAATAAGTGCCCCGCAGGTTTCTGGCAGGAGACTTGAAATGCCCGATCTCTTGTCTATGGTGCGCACTCAACATGCAGCTCAGCGCCATCGTAGAAGCACTCCTGATCGCTTCGCAGAATCCCCTCTCCAGCGAGGAAATCGCCCGCTTGGTTCGTGCCCGCGTCGCTGAGGCAGATGACATCCGCGTGCGTGAGACCGAAGACGGCAAGGAGGCCCCGGCAATGCCCGCCTGGCTGACGGCGCTGGCCGCCACCACCGCCGCGCAGGTGAGCGAGGCGCTCGAGCGCTTGATCGCGTGCTACCAGGAAAGCCAACGTGCGTTCACCATCATGGAGCGCCCGAAAGGCTGGAAGCTCTATACACGCGTTGAATACGGCGACTTCGTCCGACAACTGTTCCCGGGCCGCAAACCCGAGCGCATGAGCGGCCCCGCCATGGAAACCCTCGCCATCATCGCCTACCGCCAGCCGATCACCAAAGCCGCCATTGAAGCCGTCCGCGGCGTCGCCTGCGACGGCATGATCCAGAAACTCCTCGATCGGGACCTCATCCGTATTGGCGGGCGCGCCATGCTGCCCGGGCGCCCATTGCTCTACGAAACGACCGACCTGTTTTTTGAGCATTTTGGCATCCGATCGATCGATGATCTACCGAACGCATCCGAGTTGCGCAAAGTGAAGCTCCCAACCCCCGAGGACTCGCCACCGGCGCACGATTCCGAACAACTCGCCCTAGGCACCGTCGGCACCCCAGCCGCCCCAGCCGACTGCGCGGCCACCTACCTGCATCAAGCATGAACCCCACTTGCCCTGTGAACCTCGACGATATCCGCCTGCAAATCGACACCATCGATCAAGACCTACTCGGCCTACTCAACCGCCGCGCCGACCTCGTCCACCAGGTCGGCGTCGTCAAAAAACGCGATGGCCTGCCGATCTACGCCCCCGAGCGTGAGGAGGCTCTCCTCCAACGCCTTGTCTCCATGAACCATGGCCGCCTGCCCGAAAAATCCGTGCGCGCCATCTACCGGGAAATCATGTCCGCTGCCCTCGCCCTGGAGGACGACCTGAAAATCGCCTACCTCGGACCCGAAGGCACCTGGACCCACCAGGCCGCGATCAAAAAATTCGGCCGCTCAGTCAGCTATGCCCCGCAGACGAATTTTGCCGAGGTCTTTGACCAAGTGGCCCGCCGTGCGGCCGACTATGGAGTGGTGCCGATCGAAAACTCGACCGAGGGTGCCGTCTCACACACCCTGGATTTATTTGTCGATTCACCGCTTCACATTTGCGCCCAAATCCTACTGCGCATCGAAAATGGCCTCATGGCCGCCATCCCACGGGAAAAAATCACCACCCTCTACTCGCACCCACAGGTCTTCGGCCAATGCCGCGCATGGATTCTCCAAAACTTTCCCCATGCCGAGCTCGTCGAGGTTTCATCCACGACCAAGGCAGCGCAAATTGCCCGCGACCAGGCGGCCCACGGAGCGGCCGCCCTCGGCGGCGCACTCGCCGCTCAATTGTATGGTCTGACGCTGCTCGAGTCGTCGATTCAAGACCGTTCCACCAACACCACGCGCTTCCTGGTCATCAGCGAGAAAACCTGCCCGCCCACCGGCCACGACCGAACATCGATCCTGTTTTCCATCCACGACCGCCCCGGCTCGCTCGTCCAGGCGCTCCAGGCATTCGATCATTTCCACATCAACCTCTCAAAAATCGAATCCCGTCCGTCCAAACGCAAGAATTGGGAATACATCTTCTACGTGGATCTGGCGGGCCACTGCGATAGTCCTGAAGTGCTCAAGGCGTTTGACGAACTCGCCCGCCATTGCTCGCTGGTCAAGGTCCTAGGATCCTACCCCGATGCAGCCGAGTAAGCCCCCCTCTCACCTGCCACATCTAGGAAAAAAATATCTAAAATCAGCACAATCAGAACTAGCGCAATCGAATTGAAACTGCTTACTTTCGCTCGCATATGAATCAAAACGTCGAATTAGTCATAGATGGCAAGCCGCTTGAGTTATCCACAGTCATTGGCTCAGAAGGTGAGGTCGGCATTGATATTTCGTCACTGCGTGACAAGACCAGCTACATCACCCTCGACCCCGGCTACGGCAACACCGGCGCCTGCGAAAGCGCAATCACCTTCATCGACGGCGAAAAAGGCATCCTCCGGTATCGCGGCTATGATATCGCCGAACTCGCCGAAAAAAGCACCTTCATCGAAACCGCTTACCTCATCATCTACGGCCAACTGCCGACGGCCCTGCAATTGAGCGAATTTTCCGACCAATTGTCGGAAAATCAAATGCTCCATGAGGGGATGCGTTTTCACTTTGAAGGATTCCCGACCACCGCGCACCCGATGGCGATCCTCTCCTCGATGATCAACGCGGCATCCGCCTACCACCCAAACCTCATCAGCCGCCGCGAAGAACGCTTCCCCTACCATGCCGCCCGCCTGATCTCCCAGGTCCGCACAATCGCCGCATTCTCCTACCGCAAGGCCCACGGACTGCCCGCGATCTACCCGAAAACCACCCTCAAATACACCGCCAACTTCCTCCACATGATGTTCTCGCATCCCGGCGAGGACTGCGAACTCAAACCCGAAATCGTCAAGGCCCTCGACCTGATCTTCCTCCTCCATGCCGACCACGAGCAAAACTGCTCAACCTCCACGGTGCGCATGGTGGCATCCAGCCGCGCCAACTTGTTCGCCTCTGCCTCGGCCGGCGTCTGTGCTCTCTGGGGTCCGCTCCACGGCGGTGCCAACCAGGCGGTTTTGGAGATGCTAGAAGAAATTCATTTGGATGGTGACGACGGCTCGAAGTTCATCAACGAAGTTAAAAACAAGGCCGGCAACCGCCGCCTGATGGGCTTCGGCCACCGCGTTTACAAAAACTTCGACCCGCGCGCCATCATCATCAAGGAACAGTGCGACAAGGTGCTCGCCCAACTCCATAAGTCCGACCCACTACTCGATATCGCCAAAAAACTCGAGGAAGTCGCCATGCGCGATGATTATTTCATCTCTCGCAAACTCTATCCGAACGTTGACTTCTACAGCGGCATCATCATGCGCGCCATCGGCATCCCGATGGATATGTTCACCGTGATGTTCGCCATCGGCCGCATGCCCGGCTGGATCGCCAACTACAAGGAGGTGATGGAAGATTCCAACAGCCGAATCTCGCGCCCACGCCAAATCTACACCGGCGACACCCTGCGCTCGTTCGTGCCGCTCGCCGCCCGCGTCTGATTCAGCGCGCATCCCAATCATCTAAGGTCTCACCATCCCCCCTCCGCGCCCCACCCGCACGGAGGGGGGGGTTGTAGGTGGAGCCACCTCGCCTAGCAGCGATCACAAAGTCGTTATTGCACTTTGCGCGCGTGATCCACAGACTACCGCAATGGAACTCGACCTTATCGACGTTCAGTTTGACCTGAGCCGCATCAAGCCCCGCGAGTTGGAGGAAGCGTTTGAAGACCCATTTGCCGTGCGCTTCCTGCCCGACTGCGAACGCCCCGATGGCGCGTCACGCTTCTACGCACTCGGGCGCTCGGTGGCGAATCGATATTTGTTCTTTGCGTTCTCTTCGGATGGCAAAACCGCGCGGGTCGTCGCAGCACGTGAAATGGCAGAGTCCGAGCGCAAGTTTTACGACCGCAAATACGCTGAGTTCCGCTAAATCCACCCCTGACCACCTCCCACCTATCATGCTCACCATCACTCGCTGGTCTGACATTCCCGACTTCATCGACGAGGCACAGGAAGCCGAGTTTTGGGACACCCACGAACTGGACGCCCGACTCATGGCCACTTCCCTCCATCAACCGGACTCGCGCGAATCCACCACCATCACCCTGCGCTTCGACCCACGCATGCTCTCACGCATCAAGCGCATCGCCCGCTCGCGGTTTCTCAACTATCAGTCGATGATGAAGCAATGGCTCGCCGAACGCCTCGAAGAGGAAATGCGCAAACTCTGAGGCGATCCACCCACTCAACCAAACGCCTTAAGAAACCCAACCTCTAGCGCCAGTGGTTCGGAGGCGTTAGTCTCTAACGTCCGGCGTAGCGAGTCGAGTGCCTCAATGCGCTTGAGCAGTCGCGCCGAGGTTTTGCCCTCAATGATCCCGCGCAACGCGGGCGCGGTGTCCGGGAAATCCAACCCTCCAGCCTGCTCCTTCAAGCGGAGTAAATCGGCCATCCAGGCCATCAGCACGTCAAACAAGCGATTGCGGGAATCGAGATACTCGGCCTCAGCGGCCGCCTTGTGAAAATCCTCGCGCCCTTTGAGCCAGGTCCCATCAGTCGCATCCCGGTAGGCGGCTGATTCCTCTTTTTCAGCGGCCTTGGCCGCGCCGTCCGCCGCATCGCGCGAACGCGTCAGAAACCTGCCAAAGGTTGCCCTCAAATGCAATGCCGCTACCGGCGTACCAAACCCGCGAGTGGCCGCGCGGTTGAGCGCCGCGACCAACTCGCCGCCACCACCCGCTAACAACGGGTCCCCACCTAACAATGGAATCCGTACGCAGCGCGACAGAATGGTAGGCAGTAAGCGCTGCGGATTAGCCGTTAGAAGGAGCAAGAGAGTGTTGTTAGGCGGCTCCTCCAGCGTCTTGAGGAAAGCGTTAGCAGCTTGGTCGTTCAGTCGGTCCGCCTCGGTGATCACGCCGACCTTGCAAGCGCCGCCGGGCGCCGCCAAATGGAGCGTGTGCTCCAAGTTGCGGATTTCCTCCACCCCGATGCGCCGCGATTTCATCCGCGGCCGAATCACCCGCACCCACCCGCTTTCCAAATCATCCAACCGCGGCGTCGCCTCCACCACCGGCTCACCAAATAAATCCACACCGCCAGAGTGGGTCGCGCTCACCAGATGGATGATGCGTGCCGCTAGGTTTTGTTTACCGGCGCCGTGAGCGCCGCTGATGAGGAATGCGTGGGCCAGCCGCCCGCGCCCGCGTGCGGAGGAAATCAACTCGAATGCCCGGTCTGCCGAATACGCCATGCGCGGCCATCGTCGTCAGATCCCCCGGCGAGGCAACCCGAAACGGCCACAGAATGCGGGCTGGACAGAATGCGAGTCGCGTTTCACGTTCCGGGGATGGATAGCAACACAGGGTTCACCCCGCGCGGCGGCAAATCAGAGGTCGAGGAAGGCCTCGATTTTACCCCAAAATTCGATGCCAACGGCCTGATTCCAGCCATGGCCCTAGACGCGCGGACCCGCGAGCCCTTGATGCTCGCCTACATGAACGAAGAATCGTTGCGGCGCACCCTCGCCATCGGCGAAGCCGTTTATTGGTCGCGCTCACGCCAAGAATTCTGGCACAAGGGGGCCACTTCCGGCCACATCCAGCGCATCGTGGAAATCCGCACCGACTGCGATCAAGACGCGCTCATCTTATTTGTCGAGCAAATCGGTGCTGGGGCCTGCCACACCGGGCGGGGCTCGTGTTTTTATCGCCAAGTCCTCGCCAGCGACCACGGCCAGGCGGCCAAACTCGTCTGGAGCGGTCCAGGGAAATCGTTTGATCCAGCGGCTGTTTATGGAAAACCATGAACTTGATATCATTTCGCGGTTGCAATTCGGACATTGATCCGCTAGCTCTCCGCCCCGCGCATCACGGCACGCCGCCAGGTTAGCGCTGGTCTAACTTATTTTCCGCGAAGGACGACCTCATGAACATCATTGATAAAATCGAACAAGAGCAGTTGAAACAAGACGTCACCCCATTCAACGTGGGCGACTCCGTAAAGGTCCATTGTCGCGTGGTCGAAGGTGGCAAAGAGCGAATCCAGATTTTCGAAGGCTTGGTCATCTCCCGCCACGGCGCGGGCGTGAACGCCGCCTTCACCGTGCGCAAAATCTCCTACGGCGAAGGCGTCGAACGCGTGTTCGGCGTCCACACCCCGCGCATCGCTAAAATCGAAGTCGTCAACCGTGGCAAAGTCCGCCGCGCCAAGTTACACTACTTGCGCCAACGGGTTGGCAAACGCGCCCTCCACGTCAAACCCGCCAACTGAGCCACTCGCTCATCATTTGTCACGCATTCGCCCCACCCGGTCACCGGGCGGGGCGTTTTGCTAGGCAGACTCAGGCGGCGAGCCACAGCCAGTTCATTACCACCTCAATCTCAGGGTGGATGCTGTGATAGACCGGGCACCCACAGGCGGCACTTTCCAAAAGCTTGCAATCGGGATGACTCGCTGGCAGAGGCATTTGGAGATCCACCTCCAAGCGCCGGACTCTGCGCGGTGCGCTATCGGTCATGAATTTACGCACCGTTAAGGTCATGTTTTCGACGGCCAGCCCTTTGCGCTTCGCTACGATGCCGATCACCGTAGCCATGCACGACGTCAGCGCCGTGGCTAGCAGGTCGGTCGGGGAAAATGCCTGACCCAGGCCGTTGTTATCGAGCGGCGCGTCGGTTACGAGCGTGTTGCCCGATAGCGTGTGAACGGCGGAACAATGGAGATCCCCCTGATATGTGAGTTTGATTTCAACCATGATGTGATATGTCAGCGCTAAATCAGGATGCAGAATTTAACAGAAAAATAACTATTCGGCTTTGACCGGCTCCTTGGTAAGCACCACCCGGAAGCCGTAAATTGAGTCCTGATAGGTGGGAGGTACCGCGTTGCGCGAGCCGGTGACCAGGTTGTCGATCTGGCAGGTATTCCAACCGCCGCCGCGCAGCACTCCGAGCACGTGCGGGCCCATTTGCGAGTACTCGTCCTCAACCCACTCCTGGACGTTCCCGCTCAGGTCATACAACCCACTCTCGTTGGGTTGAAACGAGCCAACCGGTGCCGTGAACGCATACCCATCATCGTAACCCGCTATCGTCCGGTCACTCGCAATCGCACCCGCACGAATCGCCGCACGATCGGCAAAATTCCCTGCTTTTTTGCCGTCTGGCCAATTCACGCCCCACGGGAACACCCGCTCCTTACGGGCATCGCGCCAGCTCGGACTGATCCCCTCTTCTTCCTGTAGGCCGGCCATGTGGCTCCATTCCAAGTCCGTTGGCAGGCGATAGACGTGGGCTGGGGAGATTCGTTCGGCATCGCGCTCGCGGCGAGTTAACCAGACACAAAATGCCTGCGCATCCAGTCGCGAAACATTGACCACTGGGTGATCCAAACCCTGCGGGAAATACGCCGGACGCGCTGCCGCATGGCCGGACTCCTTTACAAAAAGCGCATAATCGCCGACCCGCGTCTCCCAGATAGACGCCATTAATTCCGGCCCAACTGGCGCAAAGCGCATACCAATCCCATTCTCCCACGCCCGCCCAAATACCACTCCCTGGTTCTTCTGGAGAATCACCTGCTCCTCCGCCGTCTGCCCCTCACCCAGCGTGATTCGCTTCTGAAATGGCTTATACCCTTCTAGCACTAACAACAAATCCACCACCCCCGGCTTGACCTTGGGCACCACCAGCAGGTTATTCGCCGACCCAACCAATAGATTATTCAGATACACCTCTGCGCCCGGTGGGCTACTCGTGAGCTGGACCCGCCCGTAGAGGATAGGCCGCACCTTCACTCGAAATGGCTTCAAATCGTCATGCACTGCCCGCTCACTAAGACCCGGGTGGGTAAACGTGGCGTCCCTCACTGGCCGCACCTCGTAATCTTCCGTTAGATAACCCGCTTTGATGCCGCTCGCACTCAGCCAGTTACACAAGGCCAACGCGCTCTCAGCCGTGGCGAGCACCACCTCCTGGGCGTGGCCATTTGGGTTGTAGGCGAGGATTTCGGCAGCGGCATCCGCCAGCTTGGCGGCCTTGGCAAACTGCGCCCACATATTCTTGGTCACATACCCCGCGCTGAGGTGGTGGTCGGCCACCGCTTGATAGGCCATTCCTAGGTGGTCCAGCCAGTCTTCGCCCGTCTGAGGCGGGCAAAAAACCTGCAATTGACCCGAGAGAGCCATCGGCTCGCGGGTTGCGGCCACCGTGATACGTCCGCCGATGCTCAATGATCGATAGCCCTTCTTGCGCAGTGTAAACGCGACCTCCTCGTCCAGCGGAGCGGTCAGCGTCGGCGTCGGCGTGGTTGCCACGCGCACGCCCTTGGCATCGAGCACGTCGGCCCCCTCCGGCGTGCTAAAAACCCGCAGTTGACCGACACGCGGGGCGGGCGCATCCACCTTGCTCATCCATTGTTTGGCCCAAGTCGTCTCCTTGGCCACCTCCCAGCCAGCCCATGCGGCAAATCCTAACAACCCCAGCCCGGTGAGCACCACTGCGGTTGCGCTCCGGCGGCGACGCTGGCCGCGTTGGATGCGCCGCAACGCATGGGCGAGCTCGCCGGCGGTGGAGATTTTGCGTTTGGAAATCCTCGGTTCACAGATATCGCAAACGATCCGGTTGAGTTCTAGCCACCGCTTGCGCTCGCCTCCCGCTGGCATCTCATCGGGCAATTCAGGGAAATTCATCCGGTCCTTGCCCGTCGCCAGCTCATAGAGCACCTTGCCCAAGCTATAAACGTCGGCCTGGGCGGACCCCGGGCCCTCCGGCGGCACAAACCCCTCGGTTCCCACAAACGTCCGCTGGCCGCGCGCGGCCACCAAGCCAATATCTGCCAACTTCGCCTTCCCATTGACGAAGATCACGTTCGATGGCTTCACATCACGGTGGGCCAGCCCCCCTTCATGCAAGTGATTCAATGCCTCGGCGAGCCGCAATCCCACCTCAATGGTCTCCGCCGTCGGCCACGGCACCCCCGTCGCCTGGTGGTGATCCGCGCGCAGCGTGCGCGGCTCGTATTCAATCGGATTGATGTCCCGCCCGGTCCGCACATCGTCGCCGAGTTCCATCACGTAGTAGTAAAACGACACCCCGTCGGGGCTTCGGCCGACATGCAGGATATTCACCAACGCTGGGTGATCGCGCGAAATCGGCTCAAATTTCAAGATCCCCTCAAACTCGCGCTCAAACCCGCGGGCATCTTCAAAATCTTCGCGCCAAACGACTTTCACCGCGCGCAGCGCGCTAGTCACCCCGCGCGCCAGCCAAACCTCGCCATAGGCACCGCCGCCAATCTTGCGCAGCACCTCGTGATCGGGAATCGCGGGGATTGGACGGCCTCTACCCCGCATGATCTTGGTCTTCGAGTTTCGCCAACTCGCGTTTGAGAACCACTCCCACCCGGTGCTTTGCTAGGTAAACCTGGGCCATGCTCACGTTGAGCTGCTCCTGTACCTTACCCGCATCCCACTGCTTGATCACATAACAATCGAAAATCTGATACTGCTTGGGCGACACCTGGGATTTCACCCGCGCCAGCGCCGCGTCAGCCAGATTTTTCTGCCACTCAGCATTCCACAGCCGCGACAACACATCGCCCGCCGGATCCTCGATTCGGTCAATCACCGACGTCTTGCGGTCGTTCTCCCACTCGCCCACCAACATCGCCGTGTCTTTCTTGCGCTTACGAAACTGGTCGTTGATCCGCCAGCGCGTCATGTTCATCAACCACGTCTTGAATGACCCCTGCTCCGGATCATACAGCTTCTTCTTGCTCTGCTTGGCGATCGATAAAATCGTCTCCTGCACGCAGTCAAACGCCTCGTCCGGCCGCAACCCGGCCTTGACCGCCACCGCGTATATCAACCGCCAATACGTCTGATAAAATTCATCCCACGTCCGCTGGTCCTCCCAATTGTCGAGCCGGGCAATCAGGCTCTTGCGCGTTTTCGCGTAAGCCTGCGTCAGCACTTCATCGCGGCTCTCACCCGCTGGTTTTTCCTCATCGTCCACGGCCATCTGGGCAACCGATACACGAATCCACTCCCGCTGTCTTTCACCGAATGCGATTTTTCACGCCTCGATGCCTGAGCGGCGACGGATCACCTGCGGCCCGCGGCACCACTGAAGACCGCGCTTGCCGCTGCCGCCCGCCGGGGTTTAATTCCGCCATGAGCGACACACCGCATTCCTCAAAGCGCCCACGGATCAACGTCCGCCGCGCCGACGTCATGGAACTCGTCACCGCCCAAGTCGCCACCCACTTCCACTCACCCCTCGTCGAAAAACTCCGCACCCGCGGCGGGCGCATCACCGTCGGCAACACCACCTTGCTGCTCGCAGAACAATTCGGCTTCTGCTACGGCGTCGAACGCGCCATCGACCTCGCCTACGCCTCCCGCCGCGTCTTCCCCAACCAACGCATTTTCCTCATCGGTGAAATCATCCACAACCCCGACGTCAACCGCCAACTCCGCGACATGGACATCGTCTCACTTCCGTGGCGGGAAATGGATGCCAGCTACGAAGCCCTTACCGAAGATGACGTGCTGATCGTACCCGCCTTCGGCGCACCCACCACCTTCATGGCCAAAGTCCGCCAGCGCGGGTGCTACGTGGTCGATACCACCTGCGGCGATGTCATGAAAGTCTGGCGCCGCGTGCGCGCCTACGCCCAAGACGGCGTAACCTCGATCATCCACGGCAAAGCCGATCATGAGGAAACCCGCGCCACCGCATCCCGCGCCCTCGGCGAACTCGGCCACGGCCACTACTTGGTCGTACTGACCCTCGCCGATGTCGATTTCGTCTGCGAATACCTCCGCCACCCCGGCGATCCATCCGAGTTTCTCGCCCGCTTCCACGGTGGCCACTCACCCGGCTTCGACCCCGACCTCCACCTCCAAAAAGTCGGCCTCGCCAATCAAACCACCATGCTCAAGAGCGACACCGAGGAAATCCAACGCCGAATCCGCCACGCCGTCATCCAGCGCGATGGCTCTGCCGCCGCCTTCCAGATGTTCGACACCATCTGCGGTGCCACTCAGGAACGCCAGGACGCACTGATCGACATGCTCCGCAAACCCATGGACCTCCTGCTCGTCGTCGGCGGCTACAATAGCTCAAACACCGCTCACCTCGTGGAAATGG
>JAYSPI010000184.1:0-2843 GCA_043722215.1 Prosthecobacter sp. | reverse complement strand
ATCGACATGAACCGCCTCGCCGATGCCGCCACCTTCCTCAGAAAATGGTTCGACTCGCTACCCCCGAGCGATCCACTCCACCTCCCCGCCGGACTCTTGCTCGGAGAAGCCATCTACGCCCAGGGCAGCGTAAACCCCACCTCTCTAGTCGAGGCTCTCGCAGTTTACGATCGACTTCTCGTCCACTCGAACCAATACCCTACCGTCTTTAACCGCCTCCAATACCTCCGCGGCCGAACCCTCGAACAAATCCCCGACCCCAGCGATCCCACCCAAAAACGCTCCAAACACGCGTTCATCGCCTACGACTCGGTACTCGAAACCACCACCCCCCCCGCCGAATGGAACTACTTCGAACTCTGCGGGTTCCGCGCTCTCGCACTGCTCGAAAATGCCAACCGCTGGCCCGCCGCTATCGCCTGCGCCAAAAAAATCGCCTCCTTCCACGGCCCACGCGCGACCGAAGCCGCGACCCGGGCGTCCCAACTCCAACTCAAGCACATGATCTGGGAGGACTAACTGCGCATGGCCGATCACCAAATTCCCTAACATCGAATCTCACCACCATATGCTTAACCTCCTCATCACAGGCAAATCCGGCCGCATGGGCCAAGCTCTCCTGCTAGCCGCCGCCGCACAACCCGCCGTCACCGTCGCCGCCACTCACGATGTCGGTGAAAACCTCGCCGCTGCCTTTCAACATGCCGGCTGCGTCATCGACTTCACCGTCCATTCGTTTACTGCCCAGGTGATTGCGGCAGCGCTGGACCACGGCACCCACCTAGTCATTGGCACCACCGGCCACAGCAACGAGGAACGCGCACTGATCCGCGAAGCCGCAAAGTCCCTGCCCATAGTTTACGCGTCGAATTATTCGGTCGGCGTCAACACCCTGTTCTGGCTAACCCGCCAGGCCGCCCGCGTCCTCACCCAGGACCGCTTCGATATCGAAGTCACCGAGATGCACCACCGCCATAAAATCGACGCTCCCTCCGGCACCGCACGCAGCCTGCTCGACATCCTCACCGAGGAAACCCACACCTCCTATCAGAACGATGTCGCCCATGGCCGCCTCGGCAACATCGGCCCACGCCCACCCCGCGAAATCGGCATGCACACCCTGCGCGGCGGCGATGTCGTCGGAGATCACACCGTGATCTTCGCTGCCGAGGGCGAGCGCGTCGAACTCACCCACAAGGCGTCCTCCCGCCTTACCTTCGCCGCCGGCGCCGTACGCGCCGCTCTCTGGCTCCAAACCCAACCCGTCGGGCTCTACGATATGCTCGACGTACTCGACCTCAAGTGAGCCAGCGCACCGCCTAACCCACTCGGCGCGACTCTTGCGGGCGGCCCCCAACCGTGCATAATGAACCCAATGAACGATTGGAACTTCATGACTGCAATCCTAATTGTGGCACTCTTCGTGCTCTGGAACATCGAGTTCGCAGCCACCCTGCTCAACCTGAAAGCATTCCCCTGCGCCATACCCGCCGAACTCCACTCGGTGATGGACGCCACCAAGCTCGACCAGGCCCGCGATTACCTGCGCGTTAACTCACTCCTCGAGGTCGTAAAATCCTGCACCTCGCTCGGCGTGTTATCGGTATTCTGGTTTGGCGGCGGATTCGGCGCGCTCGACGCCCTGGCCCGCTCACTCACTCCCACCACAGTCGCCGCAGGTGTGGTTTTTCTGGCAGCTTTAGCGCTTGGCCAGGCGCTCGTTGGCCTGCCGTTCTCCATCTACAAAACCTTCATCATCGAGAAAAACTTCGGCTTCAACCAGACATCTCCCGCCACCTTCATCATGGACGGCGTGAAAACCCTGCTGTTAAGCGCAGGAATCGGCCTACCACTCGCCACCGCCGTCCTCTGGATCTTTGGCACTCTGAGTCACGCATGGCTGTGGGCGTGGACCGTACTCACCGCATTCCAACTGCTGCTAGGGTGGCTCGCACCTGCTCTCATCATGCCGTTGTTCAATCAATTCACTCCCATGCCCGCGGGCGAATTAAAGCAATCCATCGAGGCACTCGGCGCACGCTGCGGCTTCCCGCTGGCCGGAGTGTTCATCATGGACGGCTCAAAACGCTCATCCAAAGCCAACGCCTTCTTCACCGGCTTCGGCAAACAAAAGAAAATCGCACTCTTCGACACCCTGGTGGACAAGAGTACCACCCCGGAACTGCTAGGCGTACTCGCCCACGAAATCGGCCACTTCCGCTGTGGACATATCCGCCAGCGCCTCGCCGCAGGCATCCTGCAATCCGCTGTCATCTTTTTCCTATTAGGCCTCGCCACTGATCCCCATGGAGTATTCGCCCGCCTGCTCTTTGACGCTTTCCACGTGCCGAAAATCTCGCCCCATGTCGGACTTGTTCTGTTCTCCATTCTGCTAGAACCCATCTCAAAACTGCTGGATCTGGCGCTCCACGCCTGGTCGCGCCACCATGAATTCGAGGCCGATGCCTATGCCGCCACCGCCACTGGCGACCCCACCCCGCTCGCCACCGCCCTCACCAAAATGTCAGTCGACCACCTCGCCCACCCAACCCCGGCGGCGCTGCGGGTGTGGCTGGATTATTCCCACCCACCGCTGCTGCAACGACTGCGCGCGCTCACCGCCCCCCCCAAGGCGACCGGTGGTCCGACGCCTAGCTAGCCCAGAGAATCGGGCACTTGGCCTGATTCGCTGCAAGCCTGGACGTTGGAAACACTGACGGAAAAGCCGCCGTAGCCACCTTGCCTCCAGAACTCCGTAAGCGTCCTAAATTCGTCCCCCCGCCGCTGGCGCGTCGGCGGGACATTTTTTAGGCGACGGCCTGCTGCGCGGCACGGAGGGCGGC
>JAYSPI010000183.1:0-13908 GCA_043722215.1 Prosthecobacter sp. | reverse complement strand
GCCTCCCGACGCTCCCCACAAAGACTTCCTCCTCAAAAAAGTCACCCCGGCCGCCGTCACGATTGAATTCACCGATGCCCAGGGCGTTCGCCAATCTGTGGAAATTCAAAAAGGCCGCATGCTTCAGTCCGCCGAATAAAGCAATCTGTAAAATATCGCTTTCCAAAACTCATAAATATCGCCAGAAAACCTCAGCTTACCATGCACAAAACGCCAATGTATCGATCCAGTCGCACTGCTCTCACCTTGATGGCAGTCGCTTCAGCCATGCCATCCGTCGTCACCGCCGGCGACAGTTATGATAACTATAGCGGTCTCGCGCAACGCGAGATGGTGCGCCGCCAGAATGCTGTCACGGAGGGTGACGCGCTGCTGGCTGCGGGCCGCGAGGCGTACGCCAAGGGCGACTACCAGCAGGCGGTTGATAAATACAAGCAGGCGTTGTCGAAGATTCCAGATGCACCGATGTTTGCGGATCGCCGCCAGAGTTTCACGGCCCACTACAGTGATGCGTGCGTCGCTCTAGCGATGCAATACCGTAAGGTCGGCAAATATACCGAAGCTCGGACCTTGCTGGATGGCGTGATCGCCATGGACCCGAACAATGCCCCCGCCAAGTGCGAGCTCGCGTACCTCGACGATCCGATCCGCACCAACCCGGCGCTCACATACGAACACACCCAGAACGTGGATAAAGTTCGGCGCGCGCTTTACACCGCCGAAGGCAACTTCAACCTCGGCAAATACAACGAGGCCAAGCGCGAATACGAAAAGGTCATTCGCCTCGATCCGTACAACACCGCCGCTCGCCGAGGAATGGAAAAAGTAGCCCAGAGCAAGTCCGACTACTACCGCGCCGCCTACGACCAAACTCGTGCGGAACTCCTCTCGCAAGTAGATGCTGCCTGGGAGCTCTCGGTTCCCGCCGAAGTGTCGAACCTGCCGACCAATGTCGGTCCGGTTGCCGAAAATCGTGGCGGCATCGCCTACATCACGGAAAAACTCCGTCGCATCATCATTCCTAAGATCGACTTCGATGACACCACCGTGGAGGAGGCCATTGACTTCCTGCGCCTGCGCGCCAACGAACTCGATACTCTCGAGCTCGATCCGTCCAAGAAGGGCGTCAACTTCGTCGTCCGCCGGCCGCGCGCAACTGGCGTCGCGGCTCCGGCCGCCGCCGTCGATGCCGGGGCCGATGCCACTGCCGGTGGTGCAGAAGCATTGCCAGTCGCCGCCCCCGCCAACGTGGGTGCTCTGCGCGTCAAGGAGCTCCGCCTCCGCAATATTCCCCTCGCCGTCGCTCTCAAATATATCTGCGATCAGACGAAACTCCGCTACAAGGTGGATGATTTCGCCGTCACATTAGTGCCGCAAACCGAGACCGGTGAGGACATCTTCACGCGCAGCTTCACCGTTCCGCCCGACTTCGCAACCTCGCTCGGATCGGGTGGAGAAGGTGGAGAGTCCGCTGAGGCTGATCCATTTGCTGCCGCCGATAAGAAAGGCAGCGCCAAGCAATTGTCAGCTCGCAAGCCGATTCTCGAACTCCTCAAATCCTCCGGTATCACCTTCCCAGAAGGTGCTTCCGCGACTCTGAGCAGCAACGGCGTGCTCCTCATCACCAACACCCCAAGCGAACTCGATAAAATCGAACAACTCGTTCAGGCATATGGCACGAAGCAGCCAAAACAGGTGAAAATCACCACCAAGTTTGTCGAAATTAGCCAGGAAAACAGCGATGAACTCGGGTTTGACTGGATCGTGAGCCCATTCAGCTTGAATAGCGAACTCTATGCAGGCGGTGGCACCAAGGGCAACCAAGGCGGCCGCACGGCGGGTGACTTCTCCAGCCCGGTCAACGGTCAGAACGTCGCTGGGATTCCTGCGGTGTCGGCTTTTCCGGTCAACCCGAATGTCAGTACCAATGGTCTGCGATCCGGCGATCAGGCGGTCGGTCGCAACAGTATCGACGCCATCCTCAACAATGCCACCCGTGCCACTCAGAAGACTAACGTCGCTCCCGGCATCATGGCCCTCACCGGCCTGTTCTCAGATGGCCAGGTCCAGATGATCATGCGCGGCCTCGCTCAGAAAAAAGGCACCGATTTGATGACCGCTCCATCGGTCACCGCCAAGTCCGGCCAGAAAGCCAAAATCGAGATCATCCGCGAGTTCATCTACCCAACAGAATACGAACCACCACAAATTCCGCAATCCGTGGGCCAGAATTCCGGCACCAGCCTGCTGGGTGCCGGCCTGGCAGGTAGCGGTTCGAGTGGCGGTAGTTTCCCAGTCACACCTGCGACGCCGACGGCATTCACCACCCGCAACACCGGCGTTACCCTGGAAATCGAACCCACCATCGGCGAAAACGACTTTGTCATCGACCTGCGCTTCGTTCCAGAAATCGTTGAATTCGAAGGGTTCATCAACTACGGCAGCCCGATCCAAACAACCTCGACTGACGCATTGGGTTTTCCTGTCACCAACGTGCTCACGGAGAACCGGATTGAAATGCCGGTGTTCTCGACCCGCCGGGTGAGCAGCCAACTCACGGTTTATGATGGCTACACGGTCGCCGTCGGTGGCCTGATGCGCGAGGATGTCCAAAAAGTCGAAGACCGGGTGCCGATCCTGGGAGACATCCCAATCATCGGTCGCTTGTTCCAGTCGGTTTCCGAAAACCGCATCAAGAGCAACCTCATCATCTTCGTCACCGCTCAGATCATCGATGCCACTGGACGCCCACTCCGCGGTGCCGATTCCGGTGTCACTCCGGCTGCCCCATCAGCAGGCGCGTCTGATGGCGGTGGTGCCGGCGTGTTGCCCGCTCTCGACCTGCCGCCACCGTGAGCTAATACGCGATCTCACCCTTAGCTAAAGCGTGCGATGCCCATCGGTGTCGTACGCTTTAGAACGGTGATTGATCTATCTTTACCCTCTCACCCACTCATCAACTTTCCACTCGCTCGGACTCATTCACTAATTCCACATGAAATTTTTAGCTCTAATCACGGCTGTTTGCGCCTCTTGTTTGCTTTTAACGCATTGCGGCGGTGGCGGCAGTGATAGCGCCGCCTCAGCGCCCACCGTCCGGCCCAAGACGATGGATGGGGTCATTCTGACTTTAGATAACTGCGTTCGCATTGCATTTCTGCGCAACATTGGGACTCCAGCCGCGCTCAACAGCGGTGATGTGGAAACCGGTACGTTTTATTACACATCACTTGTTGGGCAAGTGAACCTGAGAACTTACAACAATATCAAGGGGGATATGTCGAACTTATGGTGGCCACAAACGGCCTCATTTACGAACTACACCTACCGGGCTATTAATGACAGCTCTGGGGTTTTGACTCTCAACGGTAAGGGTAGCATTCAGGATAATTATTTCACCTTCGATTGGGGGACCCAACGTGTTGCTAATAATTCATCGATCATCCCATTTATCCACGGATCATACGATTACTCGAAGCCTCCAGTCCTGAACACCAGCTACTGGTACTCTACTGAAACATCAGTCGTCGAGATCGATCTAACATTCGTTTCGAACGGCTCAACCGTGAGCGCCAACACGGTGACCTTCAGTCTGCCAGAGAGTTCGATGCTCAGCTCCTTCGATACCGTTCGGATGCCCGTTAGTGCCATCCTGGCTGTTGGAGGTCCCATTCCTGTGAATTACAATCCGACACTTGACCCATTGCGCGCCAGCAAGATTGCCCCGGCCACCCTTACGAATAGTTTGCTGACGGCTACCAATGGTGCCAAAGACACCACTAAAAACTTTTCGATTCAGTTTGTGGCGGACGCCAGCCAGACGACCACAGGGAGTGGATCCTCCGCTAAACCTGACGAGGTGGGGCATGGTCTGCTGCGCGTGAATGGATCGCCGGTGGATGTGGCACTGGATTACACGTGGCGCCGAGTGGGTGGCACGGATACAGGCGTGTTGGTTCTCAGCAACATTCCTGATGACCCGTTGGACCCCTTCCACCTATCACTCAACGGCAGCTACACACTGAGCTTTGGAGGCACAGAAAACGGGACTTATGTGGGCCAGGTGGACGCCGATACGGCCAATATCGCGGATGTCTCAGGCACGTTCAATTTGCAGCGCGGCAATTGAGTGGGGCGAGCGCCGGCGTCTGACGCGTGATGGATGAGCAGTGTTGTTAGGACCTTCTCCTCCCACAATTGCCGATGAGAATCCGGAACTGGCTGCTTGCAGGGTGTCTGCTGCCGCTCGGCATGCTCGGCTGTGTGGAACCCCGGTTAGCACAGCAATTGACGAGTAGCGCGGATGCCCGCGAGCATGAGTTTCTATCGATGCTCGACCGGGTGGAGAAACAACCCAAACGGTCGATCGCCTGGCCGGACGCACGCCAACGAATGCACCGTGACAATCTGGGGCTCCTCCAGTCGCGTAGGATGCTGGAGGACTCGGAGAAATTGACGAAGCGCCAGTGGCTATCGCTAGTGCCGCGGACTGCGGCATTCGTAAATATCAGCCAGAACCTCGGCAATGTGAAGAATTTTGATAGCAACGACCTGACCGCGAGTCTAGTCGCTAACTTCAATATCCCCAATCCATTTGAATTTTACGCGATGTTGTATGGGGCGGCATTGCAGGTACAGAATGCGCGCTGGTCCAATGCCCTGGACGAACGCCGTGCCTATGTGGAACTCTACACTGCCTATATTGAGGCTGGGACGTTGCGCAAGGAGGAGGTCGCCTTGGAGCGGCGCCAGCAAGCGTTGCTAGCCGGCGACCCATCCTCGGATATCATCAAGGCATTGAAGAGCATCGTCAAAGAGGGAAATAGCCTGAAGAACCGCCGCTTGATGCACCGGAGCAACGTCAATAAGTTGCTCAACACCCCGGGTGGCAACTGGGACCTGAGTGGTGAACCGCCGAGCCTGTCGTACAGCAAGCGCTTTCGAACGCTCAAAATCGGCCGAGATTTCGGCAAGCTGGCACTCAATTTATACGTGATCCAGATTGAGAGCGCGATCCTGCAGACTCAGCGCGTTAAATTCAAACAATGGCCATCTATCAATTTTGGATTAAGCAATCCGCCGCTCTATACCAGCGGCAGCACCAGCGGCATCTCAGGCGAGGATTTCGTGATGTTTTCTGGAGCATCCAAATCGCTTGAGATCAACGATCTCGGTGGGCGTGAGAGCATGCGTGATGCGGAGTATCGGTTGAAGCTCACGCGCGAGCAGTTGCGCCTCAGCATGGAGCGGGAAGCGACGCGCCTGATTCAAATCCGCGACGCCTATGATCAGTTGCTGAAGGAGCAGGAACTGCTAGAGGCCGCCTTGAAGCGGCTCAATCGTCCGGCGACGTCTGAGGCGAAGGCGGTGCTCGCGGATTTGGAGTTGCGTTCTCAGCTTGAAATGCAATTGATTCAGGCGCAGCGGCAAATTAGGGAACTGGACCTTCAATATTTGATTTGGGATGAGCTATTTTGGAAATTGTAAGCGACGGATCGCTCTGGGATTCGCCTGCTTGGCGACCCTGGCTGCCGCTGATGACGTCAAGCCACTGTCGTCGTGCCGAGAAGTCGAGCGCCTGTGGATGGGGATGGAGGAGGGGGTGATCCGCCCGGCGGCATACGAGCAGGTGCACGCGGAAGCCGATGGCTATGTGGCGGTGCATGCCAAGGATGGGCAAATCCTTCAGAAGGGAGACGCCTGGGCGACGCTTGACCCCGAACAACTGGACATCGAACGCCGCAGCTTCGAGGTGGAGAAAGGTAAGCAGGAGCAGCAACGCGTGAAGGGCCGCGAGGATGCGCAGGAGGCGCACCTCAATACGAGCCTGGAACTGCATGATTTCGAGGGCAAGCGCGAGAACCTCGTGAGCGTCTCGCAGGATGCGGCCATTCCTGCGCCACTCCGCCAACGGGCGCGGTCGGCGGTTTCCAAACTCGACGAACGCATCACGGTGCTCCGTGGGAAGTTGGCCCCAGCGGTGCTGGAGCAGAACCTCAAACAACTGGATGAGGATAACACACTGCAAATCGCTCGAAAAAAGAAGCAGCTCTTCATCCTGGAGAAACATTCCTGCTTAGTCGCTGCATCTGCCGGGCAACTCCGCCTCGGCGGACCACTCAAGGAAAAAATCGCCGCCGCGCCACCTGCGACTCCATTGTGGGTGAAGTCTGGTGATCTGCTAGGAACCATCGTCGATGACCGGCATTATGAAATATCGGTGTCCGCGGCGGGACCCTTGCTCGCGGAGATTCCACACGACGAATTGCTAGTTTTCATTCAAGATTCCCAAACCGGTAAATTAATAGCCGGAGATTACACGCGGACCGACGAGGTTGATAGCGGCAGGGAAATCACCCGCAACTTCATTTTTATCATCCGTCAGGACGGTGTAGACAACGCTCGCCAGGCGCAAGGGACCCGCAACCTAGTGCATGTGTACCGGAAATTTCCGCGGCCATATCGGCTAGTGTATAAGAAAGACATCGCATTTCTAGCCCCTGACGTCTTGGAACCCTCAGGCTGGGATGGTCTGGTCAGGCATTTATGGCCGGGCAGCAAGGTGATTCAAGTGGGACCGCAAACCATTGCCGTGGAGCCCAAGGATGCGCATTGAACTGAAGTCACTCCGTTATGCGTATCCGCACGCCAAAGTTCCGGTGTTCGATGCACTCAATCTGGTGCTCCACCCCGGGGTCACGCTCGCTAAGGGGTTCTCCGGCTGCGGTAAAAGTACGTTGTTGCGCCTAATCGCCGGCTTGATTTCCCCTGCTCAGGGTGAAATTCTAACTGATTCTCACCATCGGGTCGGTAGCTCCAAGTTTCTCCGCTATGAAATCGGATTTGTGTTTCAGCAGCTCAATTTGTTACCGCTCGCCAGCGTGGAACGCAACATCCGGTTGGCGGTAGAAATGGCCGGTCGTGATGGCTCAGATATCGACTATTGGATTCAACTGTTAGGGCTGACGAAGTATGCCAAGTCGAAACCCACCAAGCTCTCCGGCGGCCAACAACAACGCGCCAGCATCGCACGTGCCTTGGCCAAGCGCCCACCGATCCTGCTGCTCGACGAACCGACGTCTGGACTCGATGACCTCAACACCACGGTGATTTCCAAGGCAATCCGGAGTGCTCTGGCACCGGGGTCCGTCTGCCTCATCGCCACCCACGACAAACGATTGGACTCTATAGCCGATGAAATCCTGGACTTTAATACCTTTTTACCTGTGGAAGAACACTTGCAGACGCTGGTTTGAATATCCAGTTTCGCCGCTCTCCAAGATGCTTATTCCCGCGCTTCTTGGGCTGCTGGCGGTCATCGTCCTGAGTCTGTTTGGTGAAATCGAGCGCGAATTGCGCATCCAGTTAGAGAACGCCTCGGTGTTCTCGGTCTATGTGAGTGAGTTTGTCGCAGGGGAGAATGCGGCCACCATTTTGCGCAAAAGCTACGAGGACGAAATCGTGTGGTCCACACGATACGGCAAGGATGCGGTTAGGCACCTGCGTCAGCCGCTCGTTTCCGCCGTCTGGGATCGCAACCAAACGGTGCCGGTTTATTCCTACACGTCGTCGCTGGATTCCCTGGTCGCTGGGGTGGCCGAGACGGATTTTCCGGTGGCGTGGTTGCTCACGACGGCACCGTCGCCGAGTCGGCAGTGGGTGGATATTTCCCTGAGTGGCAAACGGACACTCGCGCGGACCGCGGAGGTGCCACCGTGGATTCGCAAGGGGCTCTCGGTGAGCGAGGCGGTGCTGGTACCCGTAGAAATGATCGAGCCACTTTTGAACAAAGGCTTTATCAACCATACCCTGGCGAATTTCTCCTCGGTGAGCCAGGTTCAGCGGTTCGTCGTCGAAGTCGCCGCGTATTATCGAGCGGATAAGCGCCAGGTGAAAATTGTCTCCGCCTTGGAGATCTTGCAAAACCTGGAACGCATCACCCGCATCCAACAATGGGTCCGTACCTGGATTGTGGTCGGTTGCGGCATGATCCTCGCGCTGACTCTGGGCAGTATCGCGTGGTTAGAATATCGCCAGGATGCCTACCTGCTCGCCCTCCTGAAAAGCTTTGGATCGCCCTCGGTGGTGCTGCTCCTGCACATGTTTTTGGAAAATCTGCTACTCGTCGTCATCGGAATCCTGTCGGTCCTGCTCGCGTGGAACTCGCTCTATCAACTTGCCGCGCCGCAGTTGCGCCGCATCGGCCTGCAAGCCGCTTCGCTGCCGGTGATTCCTACCAGTGATGTGACCATCATTCTGCTGGCTGGCTTGGCGGGGGTGGTGCTATCGATGGTGCCCGTCGCCATGGGGTTGCGCAAACCCGCCGGCTTGATCCTGCAATGAGGGCGCGCCACGGTGGTGGGGCTTCTGTGCTTGATTCCTCCTGATTATCCCCGATTCTCCTCGCCATGCAGGTCATGGCTCTGACGGGTGGAATTGCGTCCGGTAAATCAACCGTCTGCCGCCTGTTGGGTGAGTTCCTCCACTCCCTCGTCATTTTCGACTGTGATGCGGCGGTCCATCGGATGCTCGATGACGATCCGGAGGTGGCCGCCATCATCGCCGAATCATTCGGCCCGCTGGCGCTGCACCCGCACGGGCGCATCGATCGCCAGTTTCTCCGAGGGCGCGTGTTTACCGAGCCTGCGGCTCGCTTGCGCCTCGAGGCGATCCTGCATCCGCGGGTCCGGCAGGAATGTCTTGATTCCTGCGCCAGAGCCGTTACACGTGGCGCGGATCTGTTCGTCGCGGACGTTCCGCTCTTCTTTGAAAAGGGCTTCGATTTCGGCCAATCCCAGGTGCTCGTCGTCGCCTCATCTCGCGCCACCCAAGTCCAGCGGCTTCATGCCCGAGGCGGATTCGATGCCCCACTCATCGACGCCATTCTCGCCGCCCAGCTGCCGGTTCAGGAAAAGATGTCCCTCGCGGATGTGGTTTTCTGGAACGATGGCCCACCTGCCGTGCTCCGCTCCCAAATCCGCCGTTTTGCCCAAGACTTCCTTATGACTCTGCCGCCACACTCCACCGCCGACACCGCTCCCACGGGTCCCGCCGTGCCAATCATCCCGGTTTCCATCGACATCAATCAATTTCGCCTAAAGCCGCTCGCTGAGCTGCAGGCCCTCGCGGAAGCGTCGTCGGCGCGCATTCAAGGTGGCATTCCCAAGAGCCAGTTGGTTTACGAATTGCTATGCTATTATGGCTTGGCGGGTAGCGGGCTAGTCTGCGAGGGCGTGCTGGAGCAATCGAAAGATAGTTTTGCGATGCTGCGCGACCCTGAGCGGAGTTTTCGCCCCAGCCCCGATGATATCCATCTGAGCACTAACCTGCTGCGCGAACTCGGCCTGCGGATCGGCCAGTTAGTCAAAGTGCGGGTGCGCGCGCCGCGTGAGCGTGACAAGTATCTATCCGGTCACGAGGTGATCGAGGTCGAGGGAGTTGCGGCTGCCGACTATCAGCCGCCGCAGGAGTTTGACCGATTGACGCCGTTGTTTCCGGACCAGCGGATTCACCTAGAAGGTGAGGGGAATGATTTTCTTGGCGTGCGCGTCATCGATCTGATCGCCCCGCTGGGCAAAGGCCAGCGTGGCATCATCGTCGCACCACCACGCGGTGGTAAAACCATCCTCCTCAAACAAATCGCCCGCTCGATCCGTTTGAACCATCCTGCCGCCGAGTTGATCATTCTGTTGCTCGATGAGCGGCCTGAGGAGGTCACCGATTTCGAAGAAACCGTTGGCTCGCGTGTTTATGCTTCCACCTTCGATGAATCGCCGCGCCGCCATGCCCAAGTCGCTGATCTGGTCCTCGAACGCGCCAAGCGCCTAGTCGAACGTGGCAAGGATGTGATTCTGTTATTGGATAGTTTAACGCGCCTCGCCCGCGGCCATAACTCAGCGATGCAGAGCGGCGGACCCATCGGCTCCGGCGGCGTCAGCCCGCTCGCCTTGCAAAAATCCCGCAAGTTTTTCGGCACCGCCCGCAACGTCGAGGAGGGCGGTTCTCTTACCATCCTCGCCACCGCTCTGGTCGAAACCGAAAGCCGCCTCGACGATGTGGTCTTTGAGGAGTTCAAGGGCACCGGCAATATGGAAGTTCGCCTCGACCGCGAACTCGCCGAACGCCGCGTCTTCCCCGCTATCCATATCCCTCAATCCGGCACACGCAACGACGACCGCCTCTATCACCCGGATGAGTTCCTCAAAGTCATCGACCTGCGCAAACAGCTCGCCCAGCAACCCATCGGTGACGCCATCGAATCTCTGCTCGCCAATTTGCGTAACACCAAATCCAACGCGGAATTGCTCCTGCGCGGCCTGCGCTGAGCCGATCGTCACGAAGTGGAACGCCTCGCCGACCCACACGCGATGTTAGTCCGTGGATAATCTAACAACTCCGGGCATCCCATCCCGCTCACTCGCGCGCCGTGAACATGGAGGCGATGCGCAGCCGACTCGGCGCACGTTTTTTCCCGTCACTCGTTCGTTGACACCGCCCTGCCGCTTCGCGTAGCCTGCCGCGCATTTCGCCGCATCACCCGGAATTGATCGTTCCCGTGTCGTCGGCAACCCAAGCTCTCACACCACGATATTAACCACTACGATGGCTACCAATAAAAAGACGGCGAAACCCGCGGCGAAGAAATCCGCCTCTAACAAGCAGATCAAATACGTTTACACCTGGGGTGACGGCAAGGCTGACGGCGACGGCAGCATGAAACCACTCCTCGGCGGCAAGGGAGCTAACCTCGCTGAAATGACCCGCATCAATCTGCCGGTGCCTCCAGGGTTCACCGTCACCACCGAGGTCTGCACGTACTTCTATGCCAATCGCCGGACGTATCCGGTCCAGCTCCAGAGCCAAATGGAAGCCGGGGTCAAAAACATGGAAAAAATCATGGGCTGCAAGTTCGGCGATGCCAAGGGCATGCCGCTGCTCGTCGCCGTGCGCTCTGGTGCCCGTGACTCGATGCCCGGAATGATGGATACCATCCTTAACCTCGGCCTCAACGACCAAACCGTGAAGGCTCTAGCAGCCGCTACTCACAACGAGCGCTTCGCCTGGGATTGCTATCGCCGCTTCGTCCAAATGTATGGCGACGTCGTGCTCGGCTTGCAAAAGCTTGAAGGCGAAGACCACGAGCCATTCGAAGTGGTCATCGAGGAATTCAAACACGAGACCTACGGCAAAGATATCATCGACTCTGAACTCACCGCTCAAGACCAACAAGAATTGGTCAAGCGCTTCAAGGCACTCGTCAAAGAGCGCACCGGTCATGTGTTTCCAAGCGATCCATGGGACCAACTGCGCGGTGCCGCCGGCGCCGTCTTCGGCTCGTGGATGAACGATCGCGCCATCGTCTATCGCCGGAAATATAACATCCCCGCCGAATGGGGCACCGCCGTCAACGTGCAGGCGATGGTTTACGGCAACACCGGAACCGCCTCCGGCTCTGGCGTCGCCTTCACCCGTAACCCTGCAAATGGCACCAACGAGTTCTACGGCGAGTTCCTCATCAACGCCCAGGGCGAAGACGTCGTCGCCGGCGTGCGCACTCCTGAACCCGTCGCCGAACTCAAAAAGCAGATGCCCAAGAGTTATGCCGAACTGCTCAAAGTCCGCGCCACGCTAGAGAAGCATTTCAAGGACGTCCAAGACGTCGAGTTCACCATCCAGGAAGGTAAACTCTTCATGCTTCAAACCCGCAACGGCAAGCGCACCGCCGCCGCCGCCTTGAAGTTCTCCATCGACATGGTCAAGGAGAAGCTCATCGACTGGAAAACCGCCGTGCTCCGCAACCCGGCCGACCAACTCGACCAACTCCTCGCTCCGATCTTCGACCCTGCCGAAATCAAAAAAGCCCAGGCCCTCGCCACCGGCTTGCCTGCCGGCCCGGGTGCCGCCTCCGGTAAAATCTACCTCAATGCCGACCGCGCTGCTGCGGCTGAAGCCCGTGGCGAAAAAGTTCTGCTAGTTCGCAATGAAACCAGCCCGGAAGACCTGCGCGGCATGATCGCCGCCGAAGGGATTCTAACCGCCAAGGGCGGGGTCTCATCCCACGCTGCTCTCGTCGCCCGCCAAATGGGTAAAGTCTGCATCTGCGGTGCCTCCGCCGTGGAAATCGACTACGACAAGCTCACCGTCACCGCCTCCGGGCAAACCTTCAAAGAAGGTGACTACCTGTCGATCGACGGCACCTCCGGCATCGTCTATGGCGGCCAAATCAAAACCGCCCCATCCGAAATCATCGCCGGTATCGTCGATGGCGACAAGGCCGCCAAGAAAACCGAGAAGTTCAAGGGCTTCCTCCAACTCATGGAATGGTGCTCGCAGGCGAGCCAACTCGCCGTGCGCACCAATGCCGACACGCCCGAGCAGACGCGCATCGCTATGGCCTTCGGTGCGACTGGCATCGGCCTGACCCGCACCGAGCACATGTTCTTCGAGGGTGACCGCATCGACGCGATGCGCGAGATGATCCTGGCCACCGA
The DNA here is from genome assembly GCA_043722215.1 of Prosthecobacter sp. Classification (GTDB taxonomy): domain Bacteria; phylum Verrucomicrobiota; class Verrucomicrobiia; order Verrucomicrobiales; family Akkermansiaceae; genus Luteolibacter. The sequence goes on along the minus strand of JAYSPI010000183.1, from coordinate 1,417 downwards.
CGTGACCGCCCGCAAGGCCGCACTCGCGAAGTTGCTGCCCTATCAGCGTGAGGACTTCACCGGCATCTTCAAGGCGCTCAAAGGCTACCCAGCCACCATCCGCCTGCTCGATCCACCGCTGCACGAGTTCCTGCCCCACGCCAAGGAGCAACAACTCGACCTCGCCAAGAAAATCAACGTCAAGGTGGAAACGATCATCCAGCGTGTCGCCGACCTTCACGAGTTCAACCCGATGCTTGGCCACCGCGGTTGTCGTCTTGGCATCGCATACCCTGAAATCACCGAGATGCAGGCCCGCGCCGTTTTTGAAGCCGCCGCCGCCGTCGTGAAGAAGAAGATTCCGGTCAAACCCGAAGTCATGATCCCGCTCGTCGGATTCCAACGCGAATTTGACCTCCAGGCCGAAATCGTCCATCGCGTCGCCAAGGAAGTCATGGCCGAGAAGAAAGTCACCTTTGACTATCATGTGGGCACCATGATCGAAGTGCCGCGTGGCGCGCTCACCGCCGACCAGATCGCCAAGGGTGCTGAGTTCTTCAGCTTTGGCACCAACGACCTCACCCAGACCGCGCTGGGAATAAGCCGTGATGACATGGGGTCCTTCCTCATGCCTTACATCGAGAGCGAGGTGTTCTCCAAGAACCCGTTCGCCACCCTCGATACCACCGGCGTCGGCCAGCTCATGGAAATCGCTGTCGCCAAAGGCCGCGCAACTCGCCCGAACATCAAGTTAGGCATCTGCGGCGAACATGGTGGTGACCCAGACTCGGTGAAGTTCTGCCACAAACTCGGCCTCAACTACGTCTCGTGCTCGCCCTTCCGCGTGCCCGTCGCTCGTCTCGCCGCTGCCCAGGCCGCGATCGAGGAGGCCAAGAACACCCCGACTAAGACCCCGACCAAAAAGGCCGCTGCCAAAAAGGTGACCAAAAAGGCCGCCAAGACAAAGTAAACGCCTGTGAGCGTAGCGGCGGTTCGCCGCAGTTCGCCCAACCCAAGCCGTCCCGGTCGCAATGCCGGGGCGGCTTTTTTTCGCGCGCTCGCCATGGCGCTCTGAGCGCCGCCATGCCCAAGCCGATCACTGGCAAGAGACAAGGAATGAAAGAGTCCCGCAGGAAAGAACCAGCCACTCATCCTGGCCCCGAGTCATGCAAGGGCATCCGCGAGAGTGCCTTCGAAGCGTTGACAGGGGAAAGCACGGGCGAGGTATTGATGTAGCGTGACGCGCTTTTTACGGGACTTTCGTCATCGGGGTTTTCTCACATTGTGAACGGGCAAAGTCGAGTTCCCGCGGGGGATAGGCCGGGGCGCTGCGGTACCCTTGAAGTGGTCCCGCGAAACGGAGCCAGTCTCTTAGCTATGGCGCGGGAGGTTTCGGGAGTCTAGAAAGACACCGAAACCAATGAAACGAACGAGAAGA
>JAYSPI010000182.1:0-9188 GCA_043722215.1 Prosthecobacter sp. | reverse complement strand
CTCAAACCGAAACAACTGCGCAGACAACTCGCCACCGGATTTTTTCAGATAGAGTCCAGTGTCCTCGAGGATCGGTGATTCATACTCGACGTATCCGCAGCGCCGGGCAACACCGCGCCAAGTCTCAAACAAATAATTGCGTACCGCACATTCACGGGGAATGAAATCGCGGAATCCTGGAAGTGCTTGAAAGGTCGGTCCTGCCATGGGCGGGCGGCGAGAATGCACGCCGAAACGAGCAATTCAAGGCGCGATTGTCAGTCCAACCCGTGAAACCAGCCAACCCGGCCACTCGCTCAGCGCGTGAACCATTCCAGATCGGTAAATCCTTGCGACTTTTTGCCCGCTCCACCACCATCGAACAATGGCCCGTAAATTTTCCCTGCGTGATGGCCCGAGCGATTTCGGCGGCGAACGCGATCTCGCGGGGCCAAGAATCCACGACTTGCCATCCGGCGAGCGCCCACGCGAAAAACTCGCCCAATTCGGACCGACCGCACTCACCAACGCCGAACTCATGGCTCTCTTCATCTCGACGGGCACCAAAGGCCACAGCGCCATCGACATCGGCCGCGAACTCCTCGAAAAATTCGGATCACTGGCCGCCTTGGGCGGACTGCCTGTCACCGAACTCGCAAAACCCCACGGCATGGGGCTGGCGAAAGCCTCAAAACTCGCCGCGGCATTCGAGCTCGGTACCCGCGTCGCGCGGGAACAAATCCGCGACACCCCGCTCGATAGCCCGGAGCGGATTCACGAGTGTTTTGCACCCCAGCTTCGACACCTCAGCCAAGAGCAAGTGGTCGTGGCAGTCGTTGACACCCGCCTACGCCATATCGGCACCACCGTAGTCTCGGTGGGCACGGTGAGCGAGTCCAGCGCCCACCCGCGCGAAATCCTGCGCCCGGTCATCACCCGAGGCGCGCACGGGTTCATCCTGATCCATAACCATCCATCAGGAGACCCAAGTCCAAGCCAAGCCGATGAACAGGTCACCCGGCGGATGGTGGAAGCCGCCAATTTGATGCAAGTCCGATTCCTCGATCATGTCATCATCGGAAAACCCTCACCCGGCCGGAACCCCTACTATTCGTTCCGCGAAGCTGGATTGGTCCCCTGAGTTGCTTTTTGCCCCCCCCCATCCTAGCCTCCGCCCATCGCCACATGCATCGCCTGCACCTCACCCGCAACCTGCGGTCCCTTGCCTTCCTGCTGGTCACCTCGGCCATCGTCGCTCTGCTCACCACTCTATGGTGGGCCAACTCCACCGGACTCCCTGAATCATGGCGCACCGCCATCGAAGGCGAAATCTCCAAACAGGGTGCCTACGTCACCATCGGCCGCCTCAGCTATCACCCGTTACAAGGGGTCGTCGCCTCAAAAGTCAGAATCTTCGCCGATGCCGCCCAACTCCACGAAATCTCCCGCCTGGAACGCGTCATCCTCGATTTCGACAAAACCCAACTCGCCCGCGGCGTCGTCCACCTCACTAAAATCCAACTCCAGGACGCGGATCTGACGCTGCCGGTCAATCCATCCGATCCGACGGCGGCACCGATTCAAGTCACCGGCATCAACGGCACCCTGATCATGCCTGGCGCGCGACGGTTCCAAATCAGCCAGACCAGCGGCCGAGTCGCGGGCATTGACGTCCACCTCGACGCACGCCTCATTGGCTACCAACAAACCTCCACCAATGCGGCCGACCCCTCGCCCATGATTCAACGCCGTGAACTCATCGCTCGCGTCATCAGCGAACTCAAGCACTGGAAGTTTTCCCCGGCCCACCCACCCACTCTCCGCATCACCCTGGATGGCGACGCCAACCAACCCGCCGCCCTCACTGCCAAGCTCGTCCTCCACGCCATCGATGTAGGCAAAAACCAGCACATCCTCCGCGAGATCTCTGCAGTAGCTGAGGTGACCGGCGACTTACTGACCGTCACTGCGCTGCATGCCGTGGACGCGCGGGGCTCGCTGGACGGGCATATCGATTACGACATCAGTGATCGCGAGGGGCGCTTCGATGTCCGCTCGTCACTTGAAATCCCTCACCTCCTCGATGCCTGGCTCGGCTTGCCTCCGCTCCATGACCTGACCATCCACGGCTCACAATCCCTCGAGGCTGCCGGTGATTTCCGCCTCGATGCTCAATCCATCCCTCAGGTCCACATGACCGGTCATGCCCGCTGCGAGGCCGTGCAAGTGAAAACCACCGACTTCGATGTCATCCAAACTGCTTTTGCGTGGCGGGACGGCGAACTCTACCTGCGGGATGTGCGCTTGACGCGGCCCGATGGACGAGCCGCCGGCAAAGCCCTCATCCAATGGCCGCTAGTTCGGTTGATGCTAGAAACCACGCTGCCCATCGCCGTTTATCGGCCGTTTTTCATCGACCTTCCGCTTGAGTCGGTGCTCAATGATTTCAGCGAACACAGGGGCTCGGAAGTTGAGGTCTCACTCGAAGGCAGCTTCAACGCCAACGAACCGCTCTCCTGGGCATTCGCCGGCAAGGCTGGAGTCAAAAATGTCAACTACCGTGGCGTCCCGGTAAATTCCGCAGACTGCCACCTCGCACTCAGCCATTATGAACTGGATTTCACGGCCGGCACGGTGGTCTTTAACTATCAAAACTACCCACTGCGCGAGGCCTTCAACGGCCCAAAACAGGGCACCGTCAAAGTCGGACGCATCCGCTATGACCCTCCTAACCAAATCGTCGAAGTGGAGGCTGTCGCCGGCACGATTTGGGCCGCGCCAATGGTTCGATTGTTTGCCCCCAAAGTGGCCGACTCCATCGAGGCCTACCGCTTTCACCAACCGCCTGAAATTCAGGGCTCCGGGGTGGTCGATGTCACCGGCCATGGCCGCACCGCCCTGAACATCGCCTTCGCATGCCCCAGCGCCGCCGACTATCGATTTCTCGGCGAAACCCTCACCCTGGAAAAACCCACCGGTAAGGTCGCCATTCACGGCGAGCGCGTGACCGTCGATGATTTGAAATTCTCCGCCTTTGACGGCCCAATTGCCGGACGCTTCGACTTCGCCGGCAAGGGAAAGCTCAGCGGCGAATTGAGCTGGAACCACCTCTCGATCCCCCCTCTCACCTCAACTTATGGGTTCCAGATCCAGGGCGGCGGCAACGTGACCGGCCGCCTCAGTTTCTCCATCCTCAATGAACGCGTAGAAACGATGGCGGGTGATGGACTACTCGCCTTGGACGAAACTGAGTTATTTTCCGTGCCGATCTTCGGCCCGCTCAGCCCACTCATCAGCGGCGTCCTGAATGATCGCCGCGCCGGATTCGAACGTGCCACGAGCGCGTTTTGCACCTTCAAAATCAAGGATGGCCTCCTGAGCACCAAGGATTTCAAGACCGCCACTCCTTCGGTCGTCGTCGGTGGCGATGGCACCGTGGACCTCAAGGATCGCACCTTTGATCTGACCATGCGCATGAACGCCCGCGGCTTGCTGGGTCTAATCACCCTGCCCTTGCGCCCGTTCTACGGCATGTTCCAATTCCGTGGCACCGGCCCACTCAAGGAACCCAAGTGGGAAAATGTGATGTTCACCGCCCTGCCCGAGAACGCGAACGATCTCACCGAACCCGCCCCCAAAGCCCGCCGCGTAGCCCCCCAAGAATGATTGGGAATTTCGCAAGTCACGCCTTGCAACCTGAGAGGCAAGATGGCATTTTTCGTTTCGAACCGCAAGCCATCAAGGTTTGTGAAAACGAAACCACCGTCATGTCCACCCCCTCACCCACCGCCCAAGGCCTCCATCCCGATGCTGAGTCCGCCTCCTCACCGTCGATTGCTCAGGCAGCTAACGATCTACGCGCCGCTGCAGGCGATAAAGCCCGCGAATTCGTCCATACGGCGGAGCATAAAGCCTCCGCCTTGAAGGAACGCGCAGTCGAGTCCGCCCACCAATTCCGCGACAACGCCGCAGAAAAGGCGCACCACCTCAAGGAAACCGCCACCGATCAATGGGAAACGACCTGTGAAACCGCCAAGGATATCCAAGTCACCGCAGAGGATTACATCCGCCAAAACCCCACCAAGTGCGTCATCAGCGCCCTCGGTTTGGGATTCCTCATCGGCCTGATCGTCCGCCGCTAACATCCACCCCGGAATCCACCCGCCGGTCACCCTGCCCTCGGCAAGGACCGCTCGCTAGACGCCTCATGAAGCCCGCACCGGATACCGGCTACCCTCCACCGGCTGAATTCCCTGAACCTGACCGCCGACCCCCTGGCCCCACGAATTGGCGCACAGCGTTGCTGTCCTTGGTGGCAGCGCGCGTCGCACTGATCGAACTAGAAGCCAAAAACGCAGCTCGCCTCGGCGTCACGCGCATCGCCTGCTGGGTGGCACTGGTTATCTGTCTTTTTTTCATGTGGGCGCTGCTGTTAGTCGCCGCCATCGCCGCCATCACCGCCGCCTCAGACTGCCGGTGGTGGCTGGTCACCCTGGCTGGCTCGGCCCTCCATCTCGTGGCCGCCATCCTGCTCGCTCGGTCCGTGCGGGCCGCCGCCCCGCCCATGTTCCCCGTCACTCGCGCTGAATTCCACCGAGACCGCCAATGGATCGAAAATCTCCAACAATCCCCGAAATCCAGCGACTGATCGACCTCAGCGCCGACGCCCGTGCGTGCCTGACCAATGACCTCGATGCGCTGCGTCAACGGCTCAACGTACCCGCCCGCATCCGCCGTTCCCTCAAGGATCGCCCTGCCACTTGGGTCGTCGGCTCGATCGCCTCCGGCATCGCCGCCAGCTTCGCCTTCCGGCGCTACCCATCGTCCCCACCCAAACCCCGCGCAAACTCCCAAAAATTGTTAGGATTCGCGTGGACGGCAGCGCGCCCGCTGGTGAAAATTTGGTTGATGGACCAACTCAAAACCTGGGTAGCGGGACAAGTTGTCGCCTCGCCCGCCAGTCGTTTTTTATCCCGCTTCACGCCACCCACCACCTCTCGTTAACGCGCCCATGTCAGCCCACCAGGTTCTGAACCACGTCGATCAATATCTTGAACTCGGTCGCCAATACGACTGCTCCGACGTCCACCTCCCGACCGCCTACCCACCTGCCTGGCGACGCTTCGGCGCGCTAGCCCCGATTTGGAACGACCATCAACCGCTGACTCCTGACGACACCGCGCGCCTCGCTCGATCGTTCCTCGGCGATGCCGAGTGGGCGCGCCTCCAAGCCAAGGGCGATATCGACTTCGCCTACTCAGCTGCCAGTGGCCGCTACCGCGCTTCGGTCGTCAAGCAACGCCTCGGATATGACATGGCCTTCCGGGTCATCAATACCAAAATCAGGTCACTCGAGGACATCGGCCTCCCGCTCGAACATATCCTGCCACTCACTCGCTATCAGAACGGGTTGGTCCTCGTCACCGGCTCGGTGGGTTCCGGCAAGTCCACCACCCTCGCTGCGCTAGTGGATTTCATCAACAGTGACCGCGAGGACCACATCCTCACCCTCGAGGACCCCATCGAATACGTGTTCGAATCCAAGGGCTGCCACGTCAACCAACGCGAAGTCCATACCCACACCGAGTCCTTCGCCAAAGCCCTACGCGGTGCCCTTCGCGAAGATCCTGATGTCATCATGGTCGGCGAAATGCGCGACCTCGAAACCATCCAACTCGCGCTCACCGCCGCAGAAACCGGCCACTTGGTGCTCGGCACCCTCCACACCGGCAACGCCCCGCGCACGCTGGACCGCGTCCTCGACGTCTTCCCTACCGACCAACGCGACCAAATCCGGGTGATGGTGTCCGAATCCCTGCGCGGCATCATCTCCCAACAACTCGTGCCTCGCGTCGATGGCAATGGCCGCGTCCTCGCCCTCGAACTCCTCGTCAACACCCCGGCCGTCTCCCACTGCATCCGCGAAGGCAAAACCTTCATGCTCCCTGGCGTCATGCAAACCGGAAAAAATGTCGGCATGATCACCATGGATGAATCGCTACGGCGCCTCTACATGGAAGGCCATATCTCTCAGGAAGAGGCCATGTTCCGCTCCGATGATAAAGCCCAAATGAAGAGCTTCTTCCAATCGTGATTCTGAAGCACTCGATCTAGCACCTTAGATTCTAACAAAAAAAAAAAAACGAATCCAACGGTTCGTTTCGCATCCAAACTCACTCTTTCCTTTCATGGCCCGCATTGACGAACTGTTCCGCTATCTAATTGCTCACAAAGGCTCAGACCTCCACTTATCGGAAGGTCAACCACCCAAAATCCGCGTCCATGGTGCCGTGGTAGCCATCCCCGATCGACCCATCCTCATCGGCGAGGAATTTCACCAACTGCTGAGTGAAATCTGTGACCCGCTTGCATTCCAACGTTATCTGGATGGCGGTGACCTCGACTTCGCCTACGAGATGGACGATGACTCGCGCTTCCGCTGCAACTACCTCAAGCAACAATATGGCCTCGCCGCCGTGTTCCGGCTCATCCCCACTGAAATCGCCTCACTGGAAACCCTCGGCGTGCCCGATGTAGTCAAGGAGTTCGGCCACATGCGCTCCGGCCTGGTCCTCGTCACCGGTCCCACTGGCTCGGGCAAGTCCACCACCCTGGCTGCCTTGCTCGACTACATCAATACCAACTTTAACCGCCACATCATCACCATCGAGGAACCCATCGAGTTCGTCCACCGCAATAAAAAATCCATCATCACCCAGCGCGAAGTGCCGATCCAAACGCCCTCGTTCGCTGATGGCCTGCGCGCCTCACTCCGCCAGGACTCCGATATCGTCCTCGTGGGCGAAATGCGCGACTTGGAAACCATCTCCCTCGCCCTAACGGCCGCAGAAACCGGACTGCTCGTCTTTGGCACACTGCACACCAACAATGCCCGCAAAACCGTGGACCGGATCATCGACGTCTTCCCCTCCGACCAGCAATCCCAAGTCCGCACCATGCTCGCCGCCTCACTGCGCGGCGTAGTCGCCCAACTCCTCTGCAAGCGCGTCGATAAACCCGGGCGCACCGCCGTCCACGAAATCATGTTTGCCACCCCCGCCGTGTGCGCAATCATCCGCGAAGGCGCCACCCAAAAACTCTACGACGTCATCACCGGCGGTAAAAACGAAGGCATGCAATTCATGGACGAATCGATCTGGTCAAAACTCCGCGAGGGCATGATCTCACCGGAGGAGGCATATATGAAATCCATCGATAAGACCCGCTTCAAACGCTTCCTGCCCGCTGAGTTAGCTCACCTCGGTGAAGCCTCAGGCGAAAGTCCATTGACGCACTAACGGCCAATTTGAAATCAAGCTAACCGCTACTATCCGATGAAACCACCCTCCCTCTCCTCACTGCTGGCCGCCACCGTCGCGCTGACCCCGTGCGCGCCCGCCTGGGCCGCGTCCGCCACCCCTTACGCCAAGGGCCAATATGGGTATGATCGACAGTTTCTCAACCAGCACCTTCAACCTATCGAACTCAAGGATGGCGATGCCTGTGTATTGATCGCCCCAGAGTATCAAGGCCGAGTGATGACCAGCAGCGCAACTGGCATGAGCGGGTTTTCCTTCGGCTGGATGAATCGCGACCTTATCGAATCCGGCAAACCACAACCCCATATCAACGCCTACGGCGGCGAAGAACGACTCTGGCTCGGCCCCGAGGGTGGCCAATTCTCGATCTTCTTTGCCAAGGATACCGCCTTTGATCTCGCGCATTGGCAAACCCCGGCGTGTCTCGACACCGAGGCGTTTCAGCCCCATGCCGTCACTGATTCCAGCGCCGTCTTCAGCAAAAAAACCCAGCTAACCAACGCGTCGGGAACTCTCTTTGAACTGGACCTCACGCGCACGATTCGACTACTCACCCCCCAACAAATCGCCACCAACCTCGCCATCACCCTACCTAACGGAGTGCACATGGTCGGCTACGAGTCCGACAACCGCCTGCAGAACACCGGCACACACGCCTGGACTAAGGACACCGGCGCGCTCTCCATCTGGTTGCTCGGCATGCTCAACCCCTCACCCCAAGCCACCGTGGTCATTCCCTATCGGAAAGGCGACCTCGGCCCCATCCTCAAGGACGACTATTTTGGCAAGGTGCCCGCCACCCGCCTGAAAGTCTCAGACGAGGGGATTTTCTTCAAAGCCGACGGCAAGTCGCGCGGCAAGATCGGCGTCCCACCCAGGCGCGCCCTGCCCACCCTTGGCGCGTATGACGCCGCCAATCAAACCCTTACGCTCATCGAGTGCTCGCTTGATCCGGTCGCAACCGATTATGTCAATTCTGCGTGGCAACTCCAAAAGGATCCTTTTGCCGGTGATGTCATCAACTCCTACAATGATGGCCCGCAGGCTGACGGGTCACAGATCGGCCCATTCTATGAATTGGAGTCATCATCCAAAGCTGGCTTCCTCCAACCCGGTGAAACCCTCCGACATGTCCAGCGCACCTATCATTTCGTCGGCGATGAAACCGCACTCAGCGCAATCGCTCGCCAAAAACTCGGGGTTTCTCTCGAGCACATCAAAGCGGCCTTCGACCCTGCGCGCTAACTACCGCACCGACCGCTTAACTGCTAGATTCACTGCGCGCGCTTCATGAAAACAATTCTTGCCAACCGCTTGATCGACGCATAAAGACCCGAATGTCCGATTGGCAAATTCGCGAACGGACGCACTGCCTGGGGCCTCTAACGCCATAGCAACGGGCAGCCATTCCCAATAATGGCGTGATTTAGAACAGACAAAAATGGACATCTACGTGGGCAACCTGCCCTACACCGCTACGGAAGACGACCTCAACGGCCTCTTCGCCGCCTATGGCCCCATCGAACGGGTCAAAATCATCACCGACCGCGAAACTGGCAGATCCAAAGGATTCGCCTTCGTCACCCTCGGCGACCAAAGCCAGTTGAACGCCGCGATCGAAGCGCTTAATGGCTACGACTACCAGGGCCGCGCACTGCGGGTCAATGCCTCCGAGCCCAAGGAGTTCAAACCCGGCGGCTTCGGCAATGGCGGCGGTGAACGCCGCAGCAATGGCGGCGGTGGCGGCTACAAAGGCGGCGGTGGCGGCTACAAAGGTGGCGGCGGCGGCTATTGAAGTGGTCCCGCGAAACGGAGCCAGTCTCTTAGCTATGGCGCGGGAGGTTTCGGGAGTCTAGAAAGACACCGAAACCAATGAAACGAACGAGAAGA
>JAYSPI010000181.1:0-3227 GCA_043722215.1 Prosthecobacter sp. | reverse complement strand
TCTTCTCGTTCGTTTCATTGGTTTCGGTGTCTTTCTAGACTCCCGAAACCTCCCGCGCCATAGCTAAGAGACTGGCTCCGTTTCGCGGGACCACTTCATGCGGTGGTGGACGACAAGGATACGGCCAAGAGCCATCTCGACGTCGCGATGTTGTTAGAGGCGTTGCGCGGTTTGCAATCGTCTTAACCGATGTGGCCGTGCCAGTGCCAGAGGCCGGGGTCGAGTTCGTGACGGGCGGATTGGGCGAGTGCTGCGGCGTCGGCGTCATCGCGCAGCACGGCGAAGACGGTGGAGCCGGAGCCGCACAGCAGGGCGGCGGTGGTTTCGCGGCGGTCTAGCAGCCATTGTTTGAGTTCGGCGAGGAAGCGGTGTTTGGCGAACACGGGGCGTTCTAGGTCGTTGACTAGGGGGATTGCGGCGATTTCCTGTGCGGCATAAGAGATACTAGGGAGAGCCTGTGAATCACTCCAGCGCCGATATGCCTCCGGGGTGGGAACGCAAAACTCCGGCTTCAGCAATAACACCCGCAGCGGCGGCGGCGATGGCAGTGATTCGATGAGTTCGCCACGACCGGTGGCGCGCGCCGCTCCGGGAGTGAGAAAAAATGGCACGTCTGAGCCGAGCGCTGCCGCCAGCACTAGCAACTGAGCGGGGCTGAGCAAACTGTCGTGAAGTTGGTTTAGTCCGATCAAGGTGGTGGCCGCATCGCTACTGCCGCCGCCCAAGCCGGCGCCGTGGGGGATCGATTTGCGCAGGGTGATTGCGTAGGCACAGGCGGTGCCGGTTGCGGCTTCGTAGGCCCGGACTGCTTGGACGACGAGGTTACGGGCATCGCACGGGACGGTTGAATCATCGCAGACGAACGCAAATTCGGGGTTCGGGCGGAACTCGAGTTGGTCAGTTAGAGTGGGGAGTTTGACCATCTGTGAGTCGATGGCATGGAATCCGTCCGGGCGTTTGCCCAGGATGCGCAGCGAGAGGTTCAGCTTGGCAGGGGCGAGAAGGGTGAGCGTATTCATGGCGGGCAATCGCGGACGATTAGGGCCAGCATGCGGCCGGTGGTCCCCTGTTGTTTCCGATAACTGTAGAACCGCGCGAGATCAGAGGCTGTGTTCAGGCCACAGTCGATGAAATTCCCCACCCCGGCGCGGCCAGCTTGGTCGGCAATCGCGCCGGCAAAATCCACCTCATAGTCCGGCGGGCGGATGCACGGGCCCAGTACTGCCGTCACATCCTGGGCGTAGGTGCCGAATTGCTCGCTCATCCGCGCCAGCGTATGCTCAAAAATCTTCGCCTGGGTGCCGGCTTTCCCAGAATGAACCAGCCCGATTGCGCCGGTCCGGCGGTCCGCCAGCCAGATGACCCCGCAGTCGGCGACATAAATTGCGAGCACCACTCCGGATTCTCCGGTGAGCAGTGAGTCCACCGCTGGAATCACCGGCAGGCCATCGGCGGCGACGATTTGCGGGCTGCCTGGGACGACGGCGACGGCGTGGCCGTGAACTTGTTCGGCACGCCACCATGGGGTTCGGGCACCGGCGAAGGTGGCCACGGCGGCTTCGTGCCAAGGCCGCAGTTGCGTCATCGCCTGTTCTCGGTCACCGGTGATATGGACGCCGGGGATGCGCTCGATCCAAGCTGCGCGGACGCCACGGGCGGCCTGCAACGCCGCGAGAAAGGGTACTGTCATCGTCGCGTCACCGTGAATGCTGGCTCACGTCAATTCCCGGCCATGGATGGCCCGTTTGGTGTGCTCAACGGCATCGGCCTGGTCCTCGTCCATATCCGCCAGAATTCCAACCAGGTCGTTGGCGATTTCCGAGCGCATTCTTGCGACCAGTTCGGTTCCACTGGCGGTGATGCGCACCATGATTTTACGGCGGTCTTCCGACGCATGCGTCCGCTCGACGTAGGTGAGTTTTTCCAAGCGATCGACCAAGCCGGTTGCCGCGGCGGTCGAATGGCCCATTTTTTTGGCGATGTCGGACATCGTCAGGTACTCCTCGCTGGAGAGGTAGGTCAGTAGGAAGAACTGCGGAAACGAGACGTTCCCTTTGTTGAGTTCCGTAGATAAATTCAGAATGCAACTGCGCTGCGTAAACAGGACGAAGTCAGCAAGGCGGTTCGCATCGGCTTGCACCGATGCGCCTGCGGCGGTCAATAGTTTCATGTTGGCTGGTTGTGGTTTGCATTATGATACAGCAAGGCCGCACTTGCTTTGCCATGAACAACCACCCTCATGGGGACAGGGTCATCGTTCATTCTGAAATTTCAAATTTTCTCAGCTCGGAAAGTGCGCTAATTGGGACGTTTTTAAAATAAGTAAACGCTGGAGGTTTTGAAAGAAAAGAATTCGTGCGAGGTTGATTATTTTTTTAGATTGGAGTCGGGTGGAGCAGGGGGCGGATTGTCAGTTGAATCCACGGTGGGGGCGGGGATGTGGCGGGAATAGACGCCATCGCCGACTTCGAGCAGGCCAGATTGGACGTCGGCGGCGGTGAATTGGCCGAGTGATTCGCCGGTGGTGAGGAGGTTGGCGGTCCGGTCGTCGGGGCCGCGAGTGGTGAGGATGGTGCCGGCATTGATTTTGCCATTGCCAAAGTTTTGGATCAGCACAAACCGTTTATCGGCAGGCACTGCGGCAATGCGCCCGATCATCTGTGGGGCGATGGGAGCGGGTTTGGTCGCTTCGGAAGCAGGTTTTGGGGGGGCATGCAGGAACGTGCAGGCGGGGAGGGTCACCATGGCGAAGGTGGCGAGCCAGAGGATGGGGTTGGCTTTCATGGTGCCGGGTGCGTGAATCCCGTTCTCAATGGCTATTTGCGACTCCGCTTGTGGGTGGGTGGTTTTCGTGCGTGCGCAGTGGGCTTCTTGGGAGCGGGTGGGCGGGCCATTTGTTTGGCCTCGATATCGCGGGTGCGTTTTCGCCAGTCGCGGCGCGGCGCTTGGGCGTCGGGGAGGGGTGCCAGGGCGGGGGCGTTGTAGTCGAACCCACGCAAGCGCTTGCGTGTGAGGCGTTGGCCGATGAAGAGTTCGAGGATGCCGAGCAGGTTGAGGTCTTGGCGAGGGACGAGGCTGATGGCATCGCCCTGGGCCTCGGCGCGACCGGTGCGGCCGATGCGATGGATGTAGTCCTCGGGGTTGACGGGGAAGTCGTAGTTGATCACGTGGGTGACGCCCTCAATGTCGATGCCGCGCGCAACGATGTCGGTGGCCACGAGCACCTG
>JAYSPI010000180.1:0-11253 GCA_043722215.1 Prosthecobacter sp. | reverse complement strand
TTTCCCTGGGTGTTCTTCGCCAGGCAGGCACTGCGTGAATCCCTCGTCGGCGGGTGGGCCGCCCGCAAAAATCATGCCGAGGCCTGGTTCCTCCTCATCTGGGTCGTCTTCATCGTCGCTTTTTTCTCGAAATCGCAGTCAAAACTCGTCCCATATATATTACCGGTGTTTCCAGCGACGGCGGTGCTCCTTGGGCGCACGCTCGCCGGCGCTTGGCACGGTCGCCACCAACCGTCGTGGCGCGCTGCGGCGTGGGGCCACATCGTCACCTCATTGGTGCTCGTTGCGGCGATCTTCACCGCGCCCACCCTGCTGGCTGAGGATCTCAAGAGCCAACCCGAAATCGCCGCCTCCCTACCGGTGCTGCAAGCCACCACCAGCGCAGCGCTGCTGCTAGGCGCCGCGGCGGCATTCCTCGGCGTACGCCGCAACCAACCGCGACTCATCCTGGGGGCCGTGGCCGTGGCCTGCGCTGGCTTCCTACTGGCCTTGAACTTCGGCGGCGCATCCTTCGAGAAAACCTCCACCAAAAAGCTCGCCCTAATCCTCAAGCCAATGCTCCATGCGGACGACCGCGTCTATTGCGTCGGCTACTACGCGCAGGATTTGCCGGTCTATCTCAACCGCCTAGTCAGCTTAGTCGATAACCGTGGCGAGCTCGAGTTTGGCATCGAAGCCGAACCCGCGCTCACCGCAGCACGGTTTCTGGCTGGCGCCGAATTCCCAGTCCGCTGGGCGCAACCCGGCACCGCCTACGCCGTGGTGCGAAAAAATGCCTACAACGCCTGGTTCGCCCACCCCGGCATGCCCCATGCCGTCATCGCTGAAACCGGTAGTTTTGTGCTGGTGGTCAACCGTCCGCTCGCCACACCCTAAGCGCCTGCACGAGATGTTGCCCTATTTGCCACTTACGCGCCCGACCCTGGATGAAGAAACCATCGCCGGGGTCGCCGAGGTCCTACGCTCGGGCTGGATCACCTCCGGCCCGATGGTCAAACAATTCGAAGCCCAGCTCTCGGCTTTGTTTGGCGGGCGGCCCGTGCGCGTTTTCAATTCCGGCACCGCCTCGCTTGAAATCGCCTTGCGCCTCGCCGGCGTTGGTCCTGGTGACGAGGTCATCACCACCCCGTTATCGTGGGTGGCCACCAGCAACGTGATCCTCACCGTCGGTGCCCGTCCGGTGTTCGTCGATATCGACCCCACCACCCGCAACCTCGACCTCAACGCCCTAGAAGCCGCCATCACTCCGGCCACCAAGGCCATCATCCCCGTCGATCTCGCCGGCCTGCCCGTCGATCGCCACCACCTCTACTCGATCGCCTCCCGCCACCACCTGCGCGTCATCGAAGACGCCGCCCAATCGCTTGGCAGCTCGTGGCGAGACCAACTCATCGGATCGTTCGGCGACCTCGTTTCGTTCAGCTTCCACCCCAACAAAAATGTCACCTCCATCGAGGGCGGCTGCCTGGTCATGACCACCGAGGACGAGGCGTCCCTCGCAGAACAATACCGCCTCCAAGGCGTCGTTCGCACCGGCCGCGACGGCATGGACGTCCACGTCCTCGGCGGCAAATCCAACCTCACCGACGTGGCCGCCCGCCTCGGTATCGGCCAACTCGCCCGCCTCAACGAGTTCACCGACCGCCGCCGCATCCTCGCCCGCGAGTACTTCCGCTTGCTCGACGTGCCAGATGTCCACGCGCTCGGCCTGCAACTGCCAGTCGCAGATTTCCACCAAAGCAACTGGCACATGTTCCAAGTGATGCTGCCCACTGGTACCCGCTGGCCGACCCGAGCCGCCCTCATGGACCAACTGCACGACGTGGGCATCGGCACTGGCGTCCACTATCCAGCGATCCACTTGTTCTCCCTCTACCGTGCAGCTGGCTGGAAAGCCGGCGATTTTCCACACGCAGAGCACGCCGGACGCGCGATTCTCACCCTTCCGCTGTTCCCCACCATGACCCACGCCGACGTCGCGCGGGTCGTTTCCGCCCTCACCCGCTCCCTACTCGCCTACTGCCACGCATGATCCCTGCCGCCACTCTCCAGCTGTCCGTGGTCATCCCCGTTTTCAACGAGGAAGGCAACCTGCCCGTCCTATTCGCCCGTCTCTATCCAGTCCTCGATGCCCTCGGCCGCAGCTACGAAATCATCTTCACCAACGACGGCAGCGCCGATCAATCAAGCGCCTTGCTCGCCGCCCAACACGCCGCACGCCCCGACGTCACCCGCATCATCGAGTTCAATGCCAACTACGGCCAACACATGGCCGTCATGGCCGCTCTCGAACGCGTCCGCGGAGAAGTCATCGTCACCCTCGACGCGGACCTCCAAAACCCACCCGAGGAAATCCCCACCCTGCTCCGCCAAACCGACGCCGGATTCGACTGCGTGGGCGGCGTACGCCAAAACCGCCAAGATAGCTTCTTCCGCCGCCGCGTTTCTCAACTCGTCAACTGGGTGCGCAGCCACATGACCCACATCCGCATGACCGACCAAGGGTGCATGCTGCGCGCCTACTCGCGCGGCGTGGTCGAGGGCATCGTCAAAAGCGGCGCCGTCAATACCTTCATCCCCGCCCTCGCCTACAGCCTGGCGCGGCGACCTACCGAGGTCCCCGTCGCACATGAAGAACGCCACGCCGGCACCTCCAACTACTCGCTCTATCAACTCATCCGCCTCAACTTCGACCTCATCACGTATTTCACCACCACGCCACTCCAGCTGTTCACCATTTTTGCGATGGCCTGCTCGGCGTGTTCGTTTCTGTTAGTCATCGTCCTCGGCATGCGCCGGTTCATCCTCGGCCCGGAAGAAGGCGGAATCTTCACCTTGTTTGGCATTCTATTCTTCCTCATCAGCGTGTGCATGGTGGGCATCGGCCTGATCGGTGAATACATGGGCCGAACCTATCAGGTCGTTAGAAACCGCACCCGCTACCACGTCAGTCATATCCTAGAATCCCGCGAATGATGCCACCACCCCGCATTCTTTTTTTCGGTTATAGCGAGGTTGGTTACGCCTGCCTGAACCTGCTGTTAGAACGTGGCGACAACATAGTTGGGCTCATCACCCATGACGATGCACCGGATGAAACCATTTGGTTCAAAACCCCGTCCATCGCCGCCCAACAACACTCGATCCCTGTCCACACCCCGGCCTCGGTCAATACTCCGCAATGGCGCGAGCAGATCGCCGCCATGCAGCCCGATTTGATCCTCTCCGTCTATTACCGCCACATGATCGGAGCGGCCATCCTGGCCATACCCCGACTCGGGGCCTTCAACCTGCACGGCTCGCTGCTGCCAAAATTCCGCGGACGCGCGCCGATCAACTGGGCCATCCTCCACGGCGCACCCCGCATCGGCATGACCCTCCACCGCATGGTCCAACGCGCCGACGCCGGTGCCATCGTCGATCAAGAAGGCGTAGCGATTGGCCCGAGCGACACCGCCGAGCAGGCGTTCCGCAAAGTCCTGCCCTGTGCGCGCACCGTGCTCGCCCGCCAAATCGACGCCCTGCTCGCCGGCACCGCCACCGAAACCCCACAAAACGACGCCGACGCCAGCTACTTCAGCGGCCGCACCCCGGACGACGGCCGCATCGATTGGTCGCGCACGTCACTCGAAATCTTCAACCTGATCCGCGCCGTAACCGCCCCCTACCCCGGCGCGTTCACCGACCACGGCGGTGCCCGACTCATGGTCTGGTGGGCGCAACCCGCCCCCAATCACTCCGGCCACCCCGGTGAAATCCTCTCGCTCAATCCGCTCGTCGTCGCCACCGGCGATGGCGCACTCCTCCTCACGCGCGCCGAATGGCGCGGCGTCCCCAGCCCCCCGCCCGCGCTGGGCACGACTCTCTAACACCACACTCCATGTCACACACCCCGCTCAAAGTCCTCATTCTCGGAGCCAATGGCTTCATCGGCAGCAGCCTAACCGAAACCATCCTCAACCAAAAAGACTGGCAAGTCTTCGGCATGGACGTCGGCGACCACAAACTCACCCATCTACTCGGCCACGAACGCTTCACCTTCGTCGAAGGCGACATCACCATCAACCGCGAGTGGATCGAATATCACATCAAAAAATGCGATGTGGTCATCCCGCTCGTGGCCATCGCCAACCCCGCACAGTATGTCAAAAACCCGCTCGACGTGTTTGAGCTCGATTTTGAAGCCAACCTAGACATCGTGCGCAAGTGCGTGAAGTACAAGAAGCGTCTGATTTTTCCCTCCACCTCGGAGGTTTATGGGATGTCCCCGGAAGACGTGCTCAATGAGGCCACCAGCAACATGGTCTATGGCCCCATCGATAAACAACGCTGGATCTACGCCTCATCCAAGCAACTCCTCGATCGCGTGATCTATGCCTACGGCGTACGCGACAACCTCGACTACACGTTATTCCGGCCATTCAATTGGATCGGACCCATGCTCGACAATGTGATGGAACCCAAGGAAGGCAGCTCACGCTTGTTCACCCAGTTCATCAGCAACATCATCTTCCGCAAGCCCATCCAACTCGTCGATGGCGGCTCCCAAAGCCGGTCGTTCACCTTCATCGATGACGGCGTCGATTGCCTGCTGCGTATCATCGAAAACAAAGACGGCTCCGCATCCCGGCAAATCTTCAACGTCGGCAACCCCAATAACAACGTCTCCGTGGCCAGCCTCGCCGAAATCATCATCGAAGCATTCATGGAATACCCCGAATACCGCGACCGCGCCCAACAAGCACAAGTCGTCGTCGTCTCATCCATGGAGTATTTCGGCCAATACTATCAGGACATCCACACCCGCGTGCCATCGGTCACCGCCGCCAAAGCCGCGCTCGGCTGGGAACCCAAAGTCGATCTGCGCACCGCCATCCGCCTGACCCTCGACTACCACCTGAAGCAAACCGACCACGACCTCACCGCTTAGTCCACAAGGCCATGAGTCTAACAGTTGCACTCAAAGTGGATGTGGATACCGAGCGCGGGACCCGCCTGGGGATTCCCGCGCTCACCACGCTGCTTGCTCGCTTCGACGCCCCGGCGTGCTTCTTGTTCTCACTCGGACCCGACAACACCGGTAAGGCAATCCGCCGGATCTTCCGCCCTGGGTTTTTCCAAAAAGTCAGCCGCACCAGCGTCGTCCAAACCTACGGCCTCCGCACCCTACTCAATGGCACCCTGCTGCCCGCCCCTCACATCGGCTCCCGCCATGCCGCCGTGCTCCGCCGCGTCCGCGACGCCGGCTTCGAATGCGGCATCCACTGCCACGACCATTTCAACTGGCAGGACTACCTGATGCGCATGTCGCTCGACCAGGTCCACACCGAGTTTGACCACGCACGCAGTGAATTCCGCCGGATCTTCGGCTGCGACGCCGCCACCGCCGGAGCCCCCGGCTGGCAGGCCAATTCAAATAGCCGGGCCGTTTACGATGCCGCCCAGCTATTGTATTCAAGTGATACGCGCGGCGAATCGCCGTTTTTCCCCTCCATCGGCGGGCGGGTGTTCACCACCCTGGAGATCCCCACCACCCTCCCCACCTTCGATGAACTCCTCGGACGCCCAGAGTTCCCCGACGATCAAATCGTCGCCCACTACACCCGCCTGCTGCGCGATGACGCACCGAACATCCTCACCATCCACGCTGAAATCGAGGGCATGGCCAAACTCCAATTGTTCACTAGCCTGCTAGAAACGTGGACGCACCTCGGCGTGCACTTCGTCCGCATGGACGACCTCGCGCACGCCGCCCTCACCCACCGCGCCACCATCCCCGTCAGACCGCTGGTCATGGCCACCATCGACGGCCGCTCCGGCCAGGTCGCCACCCAAGGGACCTGCTAACAACCGATTCTAGCCCACGCGCAGACAATTCCTCTGCCGAAGGCGAGATTTTCGACACGGGACTTGATTTGCTAGGGTCAACCGGGGGAAAACCGCTGCGTGCCGCGCCTGCGGGACGCGCCACCATGCCATACCCAGACATTCGGTTTCTCAAGATTTTCACCCTGCGCGGCCCTAGCCTGTGGACGTATCGCCCCGTCCTTGAAGCATGGGTTGATATCGGTGAACTCGAAGACCACCCATCTAACACGCTTGATGGGTTTGTAGAGCGCCTGTGCCGGTGGCTGCCCACCCTCGCCGAGCACCGGTGCAGCTACGGCGAAACCGGCGGCTTTGTGCGGCGCCTCCACGAAGGCACTTGGCCGGCCCACATCCTCGAACATGTTACCCTCGAACTGCAATGCCTAGCAGGCGTGCCCGGTGGATTTGGTCGAGCGCGGGAAACCGGCGTACGCGGAGTTTACAAAGTGGCCGTGAAATCCGAGCACGAAGAGGTCACTCGCGCCTGCCTAGAAGCCGCCCGCGACCTGGTCATGGCCGCTATCAACGACTCGCCATTCGATTTGCCCGCCACCCACCACCGCCTACGCCAACTCGTCTGCCAAACCCAACTCGGACCGAACACCGCTTGCATCGTCACCGCCGCCACCGCCAAAGACCGCGGCATCCCCGCCATCCGCCTGTCCGATGATAACCTCGTCCAACTCGGCTACGGATCCAACCAACGACGCATTTGGGCCGCCGAAACCGACCGCACCGGAGCCATCGCCGAAGGCATCACCCACTCGCCTGAACTCACCCGCACGTTGCTTGAGTCGTGCGGCCTACCCGTCGCCAACCCGAATGATCTAACTCCCACCAGTGCGAACCACCGGTTGTTAGTCATCGGCGGCCAACTGGTCGCCGCCGCCCGCCTCGACACCCATACCGACACCCCCCCCTCGCACCCCGCCACCACCGACGTCACCGACGACGTCCACCCAACCACCGCCGCCGCTGCCTGCCTGGCCGCCCGCATCATCGGCTTGGACATCGCAGGCGTGGACCTCACTGCCGCCGATCTAACGATTCCATTGGCCGCTCAGCGCGGGGCGCTGACCGCCGTGCATGCCGGCCCGAGCCTGATGCCCCACCTGCTAGACGCCGCCGGAACGCCTCGCCCAGTCGGCCTCGCCATCGTCAACCATTTGTTTCCTAACGGCGAATGCGGGCGCATCCCGGTGGTTGGCATCACCGGCTCACGGGGCACCACCCACGTCGCCCGAATCGTAGCCGAATTCCTCCGCCTCAGCGGCAAAACCACTGGCCTGGCCTGCGGCGATGGCTTGTTTTTAAACCGCCGACAAGTCACCACCGGCGATTGCGGCAACTGGCAGTCGGCCACGCGGGTGTTGATGAATCGCTCGGTGGAGGCGGCCGTATTAGAAAACAGCGCAACGATCATCCTCGAGCAAGGCTTGGCCTATGACCGGTGCCAAGTCGCGGTGGTCACCCGAATCGATCCCGCGCTGCACATCGGCCCCTCCTATGTCGAAACTCCCGAGTATGTTTTCAAGGTCTTCCGAACTCAAGTGGACGTTGTCCTACCGCAGGGCGTCGCGGTCCTCGATGCTGCCGACCCGCTGGGCGTCGCGATGGCTCCACTGTGCGATGGCGAGGTGATTTTCTTTTCACATGACCCGGCACTATCCGCCATCACCCATCACCTTGCGCGCGGTGGACGCGCCGTGACCATTCACCACGGAACCCTGGTCCTCACGAGCCACACCGAAACCACCCCCCTCGTGCCGCTCTCACAAATCCCCTTCATCACCGGACCAACCGCCAACGACCGCATCCCGTCCGTACTCGCCGCCGTCGCCGCCGCCTGGGCACTCGACATCGCCATCCACGTCATCCGCACCGGCATCGAAACCTTCGCTCATGACCCGGCACCCGTTGCCCATCGCCCGACCCTCACCCACCCATGACTCTCTCTCAAATCCGCGCACTCCGCGGACCCAACCTCTGGAGCCTCCATACCTCGATCCAGACCGTCGTCCACTGCGCCGACCACGAACTCTCGCTCGACCAAATCCCCGGCTTCGAAGACCGCCTGCGCGAACGCTTCCCCCAGATCGGACCCTTCCACCCTGGCGACTCGATCGCCGCCGCCCTCGAACTCGCCACCCTCGGCCTGCAAGCCGCCGCCGGCTGCCCGGTCGCCTTCAGTCGCTCCATCTCCACCCTAGAAACCGGCGTCTATCAGGTCGTCGTCGAATACACCGAGGAAGACGTCGGCCGCCTGGCCATCGAGTTGGCCCACCAATTATGCACCGCCGCCCAGGATCACCTGCCGTTCGACCTGCCCGCCGCACTCGACCGCCTCCGCGTTCTCGACGAGGAGGTGCGCCTCGGCCCCAGCACCGGTGCCATCGTCGCGGCCGCCATCGCCCGCTCAATCCCCTTCCGGCGACTCACCCAAGGCAGCCTGGTCCAGTTTGGCTGGGGCAGCCGCCAGCGACGCATCCAAGCCGCTGAAATCGACACCACCAGCGCGATTGCAGAGTCAATCGCGCAGGATAAGGAGTTGACCAAACGATTGTTAGACGCGGCCGGGGTGCCAGTTCCCAAGGGCCGCCCGGTCAGCGATGCCGAGGACGCGTGGGCCGCCACCTGCGAACTCGGCGGACCCGTGGTCATTAAGCCACGCGACGGCAACCAAGGGAAAGGCGTGGCCGCCAACGTACTCACCCGCCAAGGAGTGCTCGCTGCCTATGCCGCCGCCCGTGAGATCAGCCCTCACATCATGGTAGAACAATGCCTGCCGGGTCATGATTTCCGCCTGCTCGTCGTGGGCAACCGCCTCATCGCCGCCGCCCGCCGTGAGCAACCGGTGGTCATCGGCGACGGCCAACTCAATATCCGTGACCTCGTCACACAGGTCAATGGAGACCCACGGCGCGGCGACGGCCATGCCACCAGTCTCACCAAAATTCGCCTTGATGACATCGCCCTAGCCACCCTCGCCCAACAGGGGATGAACGCCGAATCAGTGCCTCGCAAGGGGGCTCGTGTGATCCTACGCAACAATGCCAACCTCAGCACCGGCGGCACCGCCACCGATGTCACCGACGACGTCCACCATGACCTCGCCGCCCGCGCCGTCGCCGCCGCTCAAATGATCGGCCTCGACCTCTGCGGCGTCGATGTCGTCTGCGAAAATGTGCTCAACCCCCTAGAAGAACAAGCCGGCGGCATCATTGAAGTGAATGCCGCGCCCGGCCTGCGGATGCACCTACAACCGTCATTCGGCAAGGGTCGCCCCGTCGGCGAAGCCATCATTTCCTCTCTCTTCCCTAGATCCGAGGACGGCCGCATCCCGCTCATCGCGGTGGCCGGCACCAATGGCAAAACCACCACCGTCCGCCTCATCGCTCACCTGCTAGGCACCACCGGCATGCGCGTCGGCATGACCAACTCCGACGGCGTCTATATCGCTGGCCAGCGCATCGACACCGGCGATTGCAGCGGCCCGCGCAGCGCTCGCAATGTCTTGTTTCATCCCGATGTGGACGCCGCCGTCCTCGAAACCGCACGCGGCGGCATCCTGCGCGAAGGCCTCGGATTCGACCACTGCAACGTCGCCGTCATCACCAATATCGGCGGCGGCGACCACCTCGGACTCAACTTCATTACCACCGTCGAGGACCTCTCCGTGGTCAAACGCGTCATCATTCACAGCGTCAAACCCGGCGGCGTCGCCGTGCTCAACGCCTCCGACCCAATCGTCGCCGCCATGGCCGCCGCTTGCCCCGGCTCAGTCACATTTTTCGCCCACGACCGCCACGAGCGCGTACTCGCCAAACACCTAGCTCAAGGCAAACGTGGCGTGTTCGTTGCCGACGGTCACATCGTGGCGGCCAAAGGAAAACTCCGCTACCGAATTCCCCTGATTGACATCCCACTCACCCGCAGCGGCTCAATCCCATTTCAAATGGAAAACGCCATGGCCGCCACCGCCGCCGCCTGGGGCATCGGACTACCGTGGGACACCATCCGCAGCGGCTTGGCCACCTTCGTCAATGACGCCGCCACGGCCCCTGGTCGCTTCAACCAATTCGACTATCGCGGAGCCACTTTGATCGCCGACTACGGCCACAACCCCGATGCCATCCTCGCCCTCGTCCAGGCACTCGAGAACTTCCCCGCCAACCGCCGCATCGTCGTCATCAGCGGTGCCGGCGACCGCCGCGATTGCGACATCCGCCGCCAAACCGAAATCCTCGGCCAAGCATTTGATGAAGTGATCCTCTATCAGGACGACTGCCAGCGCGGCCGCGCTGACGGCGAGGTACTCGCCCTGCTACGCGCCGGCCTGACCGATGCCCGCCGCGCCACCCACACCACCGAAATCCGCGGCGAACTGCTCGCCATCGATCACGCCCTCGCCCGCCTCAAGCCCGGCGATTTGTGCCTCGTTCTCATCGACCGCATCGACGAGGCCCTAGCCCACATCGCCCGCCACCTCGCCTAACGGCTACACGAACAAGCGGCCCTCAATACCGCGAATGTCCGTAGCACCCACCGCCACGGCGTGGAGGACCGTAATAGTACCCCCCACGATCCCCATCATTGTCATGGTGCTCGTGGCGTTCATTGGCAATCGCGTAACCGACGAGTCCAGCGGCCGCTATGCCAGCGACCGCTAACCCGGGGTCCACCGACTGCACCGGTCGCCCATACGCATCATAGGTAGTCATGCAGCTCACACTGGCAGCAACCGACACCAGCAGGCCAGCCAGCACCGACCGGCTCAACACTTGCGCAATAAGGGAGTGACTCTTCACAACTCCACCATCACCAGAGCACACCGATTATTCAAACCTTTTTCTTTGCCGCCACGGGCATCCGCCTCATCAACCATCGACCTAAAACCTACCGGTGACGCGGCGGAGAAGCACGCCGCCTCATAAAATCGAACCCGGCCCGTATGCTGCCGCTTGCGGGTGGCCCACCTCGATGAGGCGAACGGCCGCCGCAAAGGCCGCCACCTGCGCCCGGGCGGCACCGCTCTCGCCGTCACCACGGGCTAAAATCCCATCCAATGCCGCACGCGACAACCCGAGACGTGGGTCGGCGGCAAGGCGATCTATCAGATTATTGCGATCCACCATGCCGCTGCGTAGGTCGTGAACGGTGGCCACCGCATGCTCCTTGATCGCTTCGTGGGCGGTTTCCCGGCCGACGCCTCCTTTGACCGCCTCCATCATGATGGTGGTCGTCATCAAAAATGGCAGATAACGGGCAGTTTCCGCCGCGATCACCGCCTGATAGGCGTCCATCTGGTCAAGAACCGTTAGGAAGGTTTCAAACATTCCGTCAATGGCATAGAACGCATCGGGCAACATCACCCGCCGCACCACC
>JAYSPI010000179.1:0-10043 GCA_043722215.1 Prosthecobacter sp. | reverse complement strand
GCTGCGGGCGAGCGGGTGGCGGCCGGATTTTTCGTCGTTTCTTGATGCAGCGGCAGGGATAGCGGACACATTGTAACGTCAGGCGCAGCTTGGCTTTGACCTGCGGCGGGTTTCCGGTTATGGCCCACGGCCATTCCCATGAAGGAGCAAATTGAAGCCATCCAATCAGAAGCGCTCGCCCGCATCACCGGTGCCAGCGACCCCCGCTCGCTCGACGACGCTCGGGTCGCCGTGCTCGGTAAAAAGGGCTCTCTCACCCGCGCTGCCGCCGGAATCAAGGACGTTCCCAAGGACGATAAGGCCGCCGTCGGCCAGTGGCTCAATGCCGCCCGCAGCGCCATCACCACCGCTCTCGACGCGAAACAACTCGCCCTATGCGACATGGCGGACCGCGCCGCGCTGGCGGGTATCGATGTCACCCTGCCGTCGCGGTTGCTGGCTAGCGGCGCGCTGCATCCGCTCACGTTGATCCGCGACGAGGCGATTGGGATTTTGCGGCGCATGGGTTTTGCCCTCGCGGACGGCCCGGAGATTGAGGATGAGTTCCATTGCTTCGATGCGCTCAACACTCCGGCGGACCACCCAGCCCGTAACGAGAAGGACACGTTCTATTTTGATTCGGGAAAACTCCTGCGTACCCACACGTCGAGCGTGCAGATCCGCACGATGGAGTCGCAGCGGCCGCCCATCCGGATTATCGCGCCGGGGTCCGCCTATCGCCGCGACGAGATTGACGCCACCCATCTATCGGTTTTTAACCAGCTTGAAGGGCTTTCGATCGGCACCGATGTTTCGCTGCCCGACCTCAAAGGCACCTTGGAGTATTTTCTGCGCGAGTTGTTTGGCACCGCCACCGAAGTGCGCTTCCGTCCGCACTTTTTTCCATTCACTGAGCCGAGTTTTGAGATCGACGTCCAGCTGACCATTGCGGGTCAAGCGCCGCGTTGGATCGAGGTGGCCGGCTGCGGGATGGTCGATCCGGCGGTGTTTGAGGCCATCAACCAATCCCGCAAGGACGATGCATTCGATCCCGAGAAAATTACCGGCTTTGCCTTTGGCATGGGGTTAGATCGCCTGGCGATGATCCGCTGGGGGATCAAGGATATCCGCCTATTGATCGAAAACGACGTCCGCTTCCTGCGACAATTCTGATTTGGGATGGCCGGCGGCCAGGTTTTCTCGGCCGCGCCAAGGCACCCACCATCCCATCCCGCACCTCAATTCCGGCATCTGCCGTCTCGCCACTCCCGTCCCAGCACCCACATTCGTCCATGGCGCGCCGCGTCATGGCGGTTCATCCAACTATCTCATTCCATGAATATCTCACTCAACTGGCTCGCCACGCACCTCGATCTAACAGGTAAATCGATTCAGGAAATCGACGATCTATTCACCTTTGCGGGCGTCGAAGTCGAAGGCATCGTTGCCACGGGTATCACTTCAGAGAAAATCGTCGTCGCTCAAATCATCGAGGCGGTCCAACATCCCAACGCCGACCGCCTGAAAGTCACCCAGGTGGACGCAGGGGAGGGGACGCTGCGTCAGATCGTGTGCGGCGCTCAGAATTACCAGATCGGTGATAAGGTGCCGTGCGCGCTGCCCGGTGCGGAGTTGCCCGGGGGCTTTACCATCGGCGAAACCGTGATGCGCAAAGTCCTGTCCAAAGGAATGTTGTGCGCGGCGAGTGAAATCGGCCTGCCTCCAGGTGAGGACGGATTGCTCATTTTACCGGCAGACGCGCCGATCGGCCAACCCGTCAAACAACGGTTTGATTCCGATGTGCTGCTAGAGTTAGAAGTCACGCCGAACCGGCCGGATTTGCTCAGCCACCGCGGCATGGCCCGCGAGTTGGCGGCTTTGCTCAAGACGCCGCTCAAGCACCTTCACATTGCCTGCGGCGAGACTGCCGCGGCGACGACTATCCAGATTGAGGCGGCCGCAGGCTGCCCGTTGTACTCGGCCGTGCGGATCACCGGAGTCACCATCCAGGAGAGCCCGGCATGGCTCAAAGAACGCCTGGAGTCGATCGGCCTGCGCCCGATCAACAACATCGTCGATGTGACGAACTACGTGCTCCACGAGCTCGGGCAACCCCTGCATGCATTCGATGCCGCCAAACTCACAGGTGGGATCATCGTGCGTCACGCCAACGATGGTGAATCGTTTGTGGCTCTCGATGAGTCTGAGCACACCCTCACGGCGGAGGATTTACTCATCTCCGACCGGACCGGCGCGGCCCATGCTCTAGCCGGCGTGATGGGTGGTCTGCACAGCGGGGTGACCGCTACCACCACCGCCATCGTGTTAGAATCCGCCTATTTTACCCCGCAAGCGATTCGCCGCACGTCGCGCCGCACCGGCTTGGCCTCGGATTCGTCGTATCGCTTCGAGCGTGGTGTGGACCCGTTAGGCGTGGTGCCCGCCGCTGCGCTGGCAGTAGAGATGATCCTAGCCACTGCAGGTGGCACGGCCGAAGTTACCGAGGTTGCTGGCGCGGCCCCGGTCCTGACGCGCCCGGTGGTGCTCGACGCGCGGAAGCTGGATCAATTGATGGGTGGTTCGATCACACGAACTGCCGCAGGCGAGATCCTCACGCGCCTCGGGCTGGCCGAGTTGGCCGATGGCTCCTGGGACGTGCCGTCGTTTCGCGCCGACCTGCAGCGGCACATCGACCTGGTTGAGGAAATTGCCCGCGTCCACGGGTTGGCCAACGTGCCGGCGCGTTGTAGCGGCACGTTTGTGGCCACCAGTCCAGTCGATCGTGCGTATGATGCGGACATGGTGATGCGCCGCCGCCTTGCTGCCCTTGGGTTGTTCGAGTGTCAAACGATCAAGCTCATCGCTGTCGGCCAGTTGCTCGACGCGCTGCCACTGCGTCCGCTGCAAGACGGCGATCTGATTCGGGTGAAGTTACCGCTCAGCGAGGACCACGCGGTGATGCGCCCGAGTTTGGTGCCAGGGTTGGTTGCATCCGCGGCTAGAAATGTCCGCCATCAAAGCAAATCGCTGCGGTTTTTCGAGATGGGTCGGGCATTTCGAAATGCTGGCGGCGGCAAGGCCCGCGACCAGGAATCCGACACCCTCGCAATCCTCGTGGCAGGACCGGTCGCCCCTGCGGGCTGGAACCAAGCGGAGCGCGCCGCCGACCTCTACGACCTGAAGGGGCTCGTCGCGGGACTGATTCCAAACAAGACGATTCGATTTTCACCCAAAGACCGGGACGGCTTTGCTCTCGGTTGCGAGATCAAGGCCGATGGCCAAACTATCGGCGTGTTTGCGCGACTCCAACCGGCACGCGAACGTGAACTCAATTTCACCGCGCCGGTTTTCGTCGCCGAACTCGATCTCGCAAAACTGCGCAAACTCCTCGTCACCATCGATCACGTGGGCGATCTTCCGCAATTTCCCGGATCGTCGCGTGACGCGGCCATGGAGGTGCCCGCGACCTTGGCCAATGGCGAAATTGAGGCCGTGCTCGGCAAGTGTGCGCAATCGCTGTTGGTTGCCTATGAGTGCTTCGACGTGTTCAGCGACCCAAGCGGCGAAAAGCTTGCGGCCGACCGAAAATCAGTGGCCTATCGGTTTCTCTACCGCGCTGCTGAACGCACCCTCAAGGCCGAGGAGGTGGACGCGGCTCATCAGTCTGTTCTAGCAGATCTCACCAAAAAATTGGGACTCACGTTTCGTTAGGACCGGACGCGGGGAATTGAGGGGTGATGTGGGTTTAGAGGATGAAGATTTTCTCGCGTATCCACGAGGGCGCGCCTATACCCTTGCCGCCAAGTCGTGCGCGTGAGTCTCTCCCAATCAGGGGGGGAGCACCCATGTCGCTGCGACCTTCTTTCCGACATGAAATCACCACTTCCTATCATTGCGCTCGTTGGAGCGCTGCTTGTCGCTGGATGCGACAACAACGCCTTGACGCGCCGCCTACTCAAAATCAAACCCACCGCCGACCTAGCAAGTGGCACGTACTCATTGTCAGCGGTCAACGTGGATAAGGTCGAGGTGGGCCTCAGCGAGAAAATTATCGCTCAACAACCGGTGCCAACTCTCGATCTTAAGGCTGACGGCACCGCCCTGATCCACTATTTTCCGATGCTGCCAGACGCCGGCAACTTCAATTATCGATTCGCCGGCTTCAAGAGCTTCAAGGCGAACTGGAGAATCGTGTCGGTGGGCAATATTTCCAACGGCCAATCCCAGACGGTAGATATCTATGGCATCTCGATTGATCCGTTAGATGACAAGCTCCAGCCCGCGATCTTGTCGTTCACCGGTGTCTCCTCTCCTGACGGACTGGCCATGTCTCTCTACGATGGCAGCCAAGACCAAATGCTCGAATTCAGCAAACTGGAGACGCCGGCATCATCAGGTGACGGCCACAGCCGCTAAGGCGGGCGGTGATGGGGTGACTGAGTCCTGCAGATCAGCCTCCCAGTTGAGGATCGCGAGCTTGCGGGCAGGACCCCAGCGGTAGTGGCCGGCGCCCCCGGTGTGGCGGATCACGCGGTGACACGGGATGAGAAACGCGATCGGGTTGCGCCCAATGGCGGTGCCAGTCGCGCGGGCGGCTCTGGGACGGCCGATCGCGCTGGCCAGTTGACCGTAACTGCTGAGCGCGCCTAGCGGCACGTCCAGCAGTGCTTGCCACACGCGCACTTGAAATGGCGTGCCGACCACCAAAGCCTGCCATCGAGCGGGTGGGTCGTTTGCTTGGGCGGGATGGAAGATGGCAGCGGCGAGACGCGCCGCGTGGCTGTCATCCCAGCGCATGGTGGCGGATGGCCAGGCGGCGGACATTTCGGTGATTGCGAGCGCGCGTTGATGAGGTTCGAAAAACGCCAGATGGCAGATACCACGGGTAGTTTCAGCGATCAGCCCCTGCCCGAATCGGCTGGTGAATGTTCCTGCGACCAGGGTCAAGCCGCAACCGCGGGCCACGCGGTCGTCCGGCGAGATGGCGTCAAGCATGACCGATGGGCCGTTCATGCGTGGACAGTGGCACAGATTTGCCGTGCCACCACCCGATTCTGGCATCCGCTCTGGCGAACCGCGTTTCGCTTGCCCAGCAGTGCGTGGCGTGGTGTGGTCCGGGCGTGATTGCTGCCACTCAACCGTCTGCAGAGCACCTCGCCGCTCGCGAGGCCATGCTGCGCCGGGTTTCCAACCCGCTGCCAGGGGCGCTGCCCCAGGACAACCGGCGACCGCTGAACATCCAGGCCGTGCACGATCGGTGGCGCTTGTTAGACGTGCTGGGCGAGCGATTTCCGCAGGTTTCGCTGCACGAATGGGCGCGGCGCTGCGATGCGGGGAGGTTGATCAGTGCGCAGGGCCGCGTGTGCGGCAAGGATCATCAAGTGCGGGCGGGGGAGCAATTGTCACAGATGTTCCCACTGGAAGTTGAGCCGCCGGTGGCCACGGATATCGGCGTGTTGCATGAGGACGAGGCGCTGGTGGTCGTGAGAAAACCCGCGCCATTGCCGATGCATCCGAGCGGGCGGTTTCACCGCAATACGCTGCAGCACTTGCTTCACCTCGCCTATGCCCCCCAGCGCCTGTGGCCGGTGCACCGCTTGGATGCCAACACCACGGGATTGGTTATGTTTGCGAGATCCCGCCCTGCATGTCGCGCCCTGCAAGCCCAGTTTCTTGTCGGAGGCGTGGAAAAACGCTACCTGGTGCGCGTGCTCGGCCATCCACCACAGGATGAGTTTTGCGCCGATGCGCGCATCTCCACACGTCCTCAGGCGCTCGGAACCCACTCGATTGATCGGGTTTCTGGCCAGTGCGCGCGCACCGATTTCCGCGTCATCGAACGCCGCGCGGACGGGACCGCATTGCTGGAAGCGGTTCTTGGGACCGGTCGGACCAATCAGATCCGCCTCCATCTGTGGGATCTGGGGCACGCGGTGGTTGGCGATCCAGCGTATTTAGCAGATCATCGACTGGGTGACCGCCAGACGTTGGCGGTGGAGGCCGCGCCGCTTGAGTTGCAGGCGTGGCGCTTGGGTTTTCGCCACCCGACTCATGGTGTGGCGATGGTCTTTGAAACCGCGTGGCCGGAGTGGGCGCTCGCTGGATCTCAGGTCTCTTCTTCCTCGCAATCGCAGCCAACGCAACAATCGTCCTTGCAGAAGAGGTAAAAACCAGCGGCGATGAGGCCGACGACGAGTGCCCCGCCGAGCCAAGCAGTGGTCGGTTGGTTGATTTGGCTGCGCAGTGCCCGGAGTTGGGCGGCGGTGTAAACCTTGCCTGATGCCAAGCGGGTTTTGGCGGAATCCGCGAGCTCGCGTGCCCCGCATGGCAACGTGTGGTGGGCCGTGTGCGAGAGCAGTTGGCCGATGTCCTGCCGCAATAGGGAAACGTCCTGACTGACGCGCGACAGGAGATCGGTGGCGCGCGGATCTTGGAATGGGGTCGTATTCATGATGTTAGGGAGGCCTTGTGGCCATAGGGGTTTTACACCTATGCGCCAGTGTGGGCAAGATGCATCAGCGCCAATCACCATTCTTGTCGTCAGTGATGCAGGGTTGCCTTGACGGAGAAATCCGCTCACACTCACCGAAGTTAGCAGTTAGATATTATGAAAGCCGTTCTAATCAGTTGTGAAAACGCGACATGCGCAGTGCCGGAGGCATATCGCGAGATTTTCTGCGGGGCGCATGATGTGGTGGCCTCAGCGGAGGGCTGGGAGCCCGGTTCATTGAATCTCGCCCAAGGGTTTGCGATGAAATTCCGCACGCCGCTGGTTCACGGTGACGTGACGCGCCTGCTCATTGATTTGGCGGAGGAGGGTGACGCGCGCTGGAGTCGCTTTGCGATGAAACTGCCCGAATCCACCCGACTCAAGATCGTGGATCGCCATGAACGGCCGTATCGGACGCAACTGGTCCAGCGGGTTGCTGAGGACCTCCGGCGCCATGCCGCAGTAGTGCACGTGATGATTCATACGGCTGCGGATGATGACGGGCGGGTGCTTCTGCAAACACCTGCCGATGCGGTGCTGGCGGAATCGCTTGCCGCAGCGTGGTTGCTGCGACTCAAGGCCAGTGAGCTTGATGCACGTCACGAGCGCGATGTCCCCTGTCAGGCGATGGCGGCCTCGCTGAATCGGCAGTTTCCGGCCAATCAATACGCGCAGATTCGGCTATCGGTGTCGCAAACGTTTTTTCTGGAAGGCCGGCCGTGGCGATGGGAAACGCTGAAGAAGCTACTGCTGGAATCGCTCACATTGGCGGTCGCCGAGATCGCGACGGTTAGCGACCCAGGATCCCCTTTGACTGGCTCACGCTGAGGGTGCGTTGCTCTTTCCAACCGATGATTTCAGGTTCCTGATAGACCTTGCGGCGGATATCAGTTTCCGTGTCGGATGGCTTCTCCACGCCGCGATGGTGCGATTCTCGGGCGGCGGAAGTGGCGTAGTGGCCAGTTTGATAGGGGCCGGGAGTCTCT
This sequence comes from Prosthecobacter sp., assembly GCA_043722215.1. GTDB lineage: Bacteria > Verrucomicrobiota > Verrucomicrobiia > Verrucomicrobiales > Akkermansiaceae > Luteolibacter. The sequence goes on along the minus strand of JAYSPI010000179.1, from coordinate 2,588 downwards.
GCGGTGGTGCCGGCTTCGTGGGCCCCTTTGCCGCTGAGGGGAGAGGATTTTTGGAAGCGACTGGCATCCGGGGTGTCGGCATATTTTTGCCGTTCGTAGGATTTGTTTCCCCACCACGATTTTTTGGCGACGTCCGGGGTGGCGTAGGATTTTTTTGCGTATTGGTCTTGGAAATACGGTGAGGCCCCCTTGCTAGCGAACGCGCTGCGTTGGTAATTGACGGGTACCCAGTTGCCTGAGGTGTCCTGCTTGTAACTGTTTTTTTGTTCGATCCGTTGTTCCAGCGACTTGTGGACGGGAGCGGCTGCTGCGGCTTCCGACGTCGGAGTGGTCGGCGATGTGCCGGTGGCGGCATCCGGTGCGCACGACGCAGACAGCCAGATCAATAATCCGAGGAGGGCGAGTGTGGAATTCACGGGTGGTCGAGGCTGGCTTCCAGAGCGGGGTCGGGCACGGCCCCACGTTCGAGGGCTTGTTGATAGTACGTGCGTGCATCATCCAGGTGCCGCTTGCGAGAACACAGCAGGGCGAGATTATAATACGGCTCGCTAGGCATGGGATCAGCGGTGATCGCCGCTTTAAAATAGGACTCGGCCTCGCCTGCGCGACCGAGTCGGTAGCACAGCGTGGCTAGCAGCATTTGGCTTTTGGCGTCGGTGGGGGCTAGATCCACCGCGTGGCGGACTGCCTGTTCTGCCGCGGGTAGATCGCCGAGTTTCATCAGCGCGAATCCTAACATCCGATAGGCATACGGGTTGTTGGTGTCCAGTTCGACGGCGCGGCGGAAGGAGTCCACCGCAGCGAGTGGGTCGTTGAGGCGGAGGTGGACGATGCCCAGTTTGCAGAGCGACGGTGTGTGGCCCGGGTGCTGGTCGAGGATCATCTGATAGAGTTCGCGGGTTGGGAGCAAGTGGCCCGCGATAAACGATTTTTCGGCGGTGCGCTCGAACACGGCGATATCGCGATTGAGGCCGGCGGTCGCTTGATCGACGGTGGCGCGGTCGCGCGCGAAGGGTGATACGAATTCGCCGTCCACTTGCTTGTCTGCGACGAGTTTTTGTTCTTCGGGGGTGAGGGCGATTTCTTGGGCGTCGAACAGGTCGATGGCCTTGGCGAGGCGTTCGTCCTGGGTGCCCATTTGGCGGGCCGCCTCGACGAGGAGATCGCGTGCCTGGCGGCGGCGTTCCTGGACGCGGAGTTGGCGTTGAATGATATCACGCAGGACTTCCACCTCGGCGGGGTCGGCGGCGGATTGGGATTGAGTAAGCGCTTGTTGTTCGGATTTGAGGCGGGTTTCGAGGTCGGTGAGGCGTTGGTCCTGGTCGCGTTTTTCTTGGTGGAGGCGATTGATTTGGGATTTGGCGATTGCGAGGTCTCGCAGGGCGGTGGTGGTTGCGTCCTGGTCGGCGTTGCTGTCGCGGTTGAGGCGTTCCACTTTTTCATTGGCTTCGCGCAGGGTTTTGGCGAGGGACATGTTTTGTTCGATGAGATCCTGGATGCGCCCTGCGTCATTGAGTTTGAGGAGGGCGGCCATCTGATCGCGCTCCTGGAGTAGGGAATCGCGTTCGGTGCGCAGTTGGGTGAAGGCCTCCTTACTTTCCTTGAGTTCGTTGATCAGACCGTTGATGCGTTCGTTGGCCCGGCCGAGTTCGGTGTCCTTGCGTGCGAGGGATTTTTCGAGCGATTCGAGCTGGTGCCGTTGTCCGGCGACGACTGAGCTAGCGACTTCTCTCTCGGACTTGAGGTCGCGGGCGAGGTTGGCGTGCTGTTGTTGGAGAACCGTGAGATCGGCTTGCAGCGTGAGAATTTGACTGAGCGCTTCGGTGTGGGCACCGCGGCTTTGGGTGAGGGCCATTGCCATGGCTTCGCGCTCTTGTTCGAGGGTTTCGATCCGCTGATTAAGCGCCTTCATGTCCTTCTCCATGGGGGCGGCGGCGAGGCGGGCGCGCAGACCTTCGACATTGGTTTCCGCCGCCCGGAGTTGGGCCGACATGCTGTCGCGCTGGCGCTCGATGTCGTCGCGCGAGCGGCTTGTGTCAGTGGCGGCCTGCTGGGATTTGGCGGATAAACTGCGCAGCCGCTGGACCTCGGCCTGGGCGTCGGAGAGGTGGCGCGCGGCGAGCGGATCGACGGCGAGCACGCTGGGTTGGCGCGGTACGTCCGGCTCGGTCGTGCGTGCGGATTTTATCACGCCGCCTTCGAGTTCAGCGACGACATTGCGGTTTTTTTGGAGTTGAGCGTCGGCCAGTGGGCCAAGGCGCTTGAGCGAATCGGTGGTTTTACCGATGCGACCGGTGACCATTTCGGGTTTCCAGGCGGGGTAATATTGGTTGACGGCATCGAACAACTGGCGGGCTTTGCGGAGTTTTTCGAGTGATCCGGAGAAGTCTTTAGCGGCCTCGAGTTGTTCGGCGGCGCGGGTTGCCAGATACCCTTGAAAATAGACGTCGGAAGGATCGAATTGCGCGGATTGCGGGGGGGGTGGCGATTGGGCGCGGGTCGGCACGGTCAGTAACAGCACCAGTGATGCCGCCAGTCCGGCCATAGCTTTCGGCCAAGTATGTGCAATCCAATCCCACATGCGCGCG
>JAYSPI010000178.1:0-5049 GCA_043722215.1 Prosthecobacter sp. | reverse complement strand
TCCGCTCGGTGAGCGCGGTGATTGCTATGACCGGATCATGATGCGCTTTTTGGAGATGCGCGAGTCACTCAACATCCTTCGCCAAGCACTTGCCCAACTGCCCGCAGGACCATTCATCCACCCAAAGGCTAAGATCCGCAACTTCAAGCCGCCGGTCGGTGAGGCCTACGGTCGTATCGAGGGGCCCAAAGGAGAGCTCGGGTTCCATCTCATCAGCGATGGCTCGACGAACCCGTATCGCTACCGCGTTCGGCCGCCAAGTTTCATTAACCTCACGCTCATCGAAGATATGTGTCTCGGTCTCGATCTCGCCGACGTCGTCGTCATCCTCGGTAGCGTGGATATCGTGTTAGGGGAGGTGGACCGGTGAGCAATCAACCGATCAAGCGCCTTCCATCACCTGCTAGCTGGACACTCCCCGGTTGGGGACTGCTGCAGGGCTTGGCGGTCACCGCCCGCAATATGATCCAAAGCTATTACCGCAAGGATCGCATGACCACCGTGCAGTATCCCGAGCAGCGCGCGCCGATTAGCCCAAATTTTCGCAATTTTCCGTTCCTTTGCTATGACGGCAGCGATCCAGTGGCAGGTTTGCGCTGCACCGCCTGCTCGATCTGTGAGAAGGAATGCCCGCCGCAGTGTATTTACATCGTGTTAGACCGTGATCCGAACGGCAAATCGCTCAAGCGCCCTAAGGTGTTTGATATTGACCTCTCGGTTTGCATGAACTGCGGTATCTGCGCGGAAGTCTGCCCGTTCGACTCAATCTACATGGACGGGGAGTATGAATTGAGCACCGACAACCGCTTTGGCGGCTTGTTGTTTGGGCTCAACCGTCTAGCAAAATCCGCGGATTATCACATGCAATTGCGCCCGGCGCAGGCATCCGAGGTTGCCGCACGCCGTGCGGCCGACGAAGAAAAAAAACTCGCAGCTTTGGCAGCCAAGGCCGCCAAAGCCGTAGCGGATAAAGCCATCAAGGACCAGCAATTGCTGGAATCGCAACCCCAAGGAGATCGCGCATGAATTTGTTAGACTCGCTGCTAAATTCCGTGCCCGCACTGTGGTCACCTGAATATCTCCCGCGCCTACCCCAGCGGATTGTGGAAATTATCCTGCATGCGCTCGGCGCTCCTGACTGGCTGGTGAGCGTAGCCGGTTTGCTGGTTGCCGCTGGCACGGTGGTGGGCGTGTTTTTGAGCGCATTTGCCCTGCTCTCATTGATCGAGCGCAAAACCCTAGCGCGCATCCAGAATCGCATCGGACCGAACCGCGCCGGTTGGTTCGGGATCCTGCAACCAGTCGCCGACGGCATTAAGATGCTCACCAAGGAAGACATCGTGCCCGCCAAGGCCGAGTGGTTGTTGCATCTAGCCGCCCCGATTCTGATCGTCGTGCCTTCGATCTTGGCATTGGGGGTGATTCCCTACGGTCGCGAGTGGGTGCCGGTTAGGCTGGAACTCGGGTTGTTGTTTTTCTTTGCAGTGGGCACATTGACCGAGTTGGCAGTGTTCATGGCAGGCTGGGCGAGTGGCTCGAAGTTTCCGATGTTAGGGGCGATGCGCGCGATCTCGCAGATGGTGAGTTACGAGTTGCCGCTGATGATTTCAGCGCTTGGCGTGATCATGATCACCGGCTCGCTGTCGCTGCCGGAAATCGTCGCCAAACAGTCTGGCTTCCATCTGGGGATCATCCCCGCTTGGAATCTATTCACTCCCTGGGGGCTCTCCGCTGGGCTTATCTTTTACATCGCAGCCATTGCAGAGGCAAACCGCTGTCCATTCGACTTGCCCGAAGGTGAGTCGGAAATCGTTGCCGGCCACATGACCGAGTATTCAGGCTTCAAATACGCGTTGTTCTTCATGGGCGAGTATCTTGGGTTGTTCGCCATCTCTGGCCTCGGGATCACTCTCTTTCTTGGCGGTTGGCAGGCCCCGCTGCCCGGTCTCGACTTCGTGCCGTCATGGCTCTGGTTCTTTGCCAAACTTGCAGTCATCATCTTCTCGTTCCTGTGGATCCGCGGCACCTTTCCACGCGTTCGAATCGACCAATTGATGCGCTTTGCGTGGTTGTGCCTGATTCCGATGGCGCTCGTCACGCTGCCCGCTGCGGCGATTTGGCACTTTACCGGCTGCGGGGCGCTCGGGTGGTTGACCACTGTGCCGTTGTTATTAATTCCGTGGGTGATTCTTACCGTCCTCTATAACCGTCGTCTGGCACCCGCCATCCGCACTTATACTTTTGCCGAATGATACCCATTCTAATTCTATCCCCGTTGATCCTCCTCGCCGCACTCGGCGCGGTATGGAACGCCCGCCCGGTCCACGCAGCACTGCTGCTCGCGCTTGCGCTGGCGCTTACCGCTGTGCTCTACCTCACTATTGGCGCGGATTTTATCGGCCTCATCCAATTCATGGTCTATGTTGGAGCGGTGGCGGTGTTGATCGTTTTTTCGCTGCTCATCACCCGGCCCGGCGACGAGGCGCAGGAGGTGGCGCGACGGCCGCGCTCGATCGCCATGGGTGTGATGTGTACACTGCCAGTGCTTGGTATTTTGGTCTATGCGGTCTCGCGAGCCGGTGGGTTATCGGGCGGTTCGGTGGACGCTCCGCCGCTAGCGATTGAGCGGATTGGGCAAGTGTTGTTCACGAGCTACGCGCCAGCAGTGTTGGCGGTGGGCGTGCTGCTCACCGCAGTGATGATCGGGGCCGCGATGTTCGCTCGTGAGCCTAGTAAAACCTCACCTACTTCATTGGACTCATGACGCCTGTCGCTCTGTTACTGACGTTTTCCACGTTGCTCTTCACGCTCGGGCTGCTAGCGGTGCTGACGCGCCGCAATGCGATCCTGATCCTTGTGGGGATTGAGCTGATGCTCAATGCGGCCAATGTGAACTTTATCGCATTTTGGCGTTACGGTCCGCCGGATCTCGATCTCACTGGGCCGATGTTTGTTCTATTCTCGATTGCCATTGCGGCGGCGGAGGCCGCCGTCGGGTTGGCGATTATACTCATGGTTTTCCGGCACACCCGATCGACCGATCTCAACCGACTTGATTCTCTCCATGGCTGAAGCACTCCATCCCTATTTGCCCTGCCTGCTGTGGTGGGTGCCCATGCTGCCGATGCTGGCTGGCGGTATCATCGCGTTCCTGCCTAACCGCCGTGGGCGCCTAGCCTCGATGCTGGCTATCGGGGCGTTGTTCTGTTCCGGTGTGATCGCCATGGCGGCCCTAGCGTGCGCATTGACGCCTGTGGCCGAGGGAGAGCCCTACCGCCTAGCGACTTCTCTCACTTGGTTTACCTTCGGTGATGTGTCGCTCAGGGTTGGGTTGTTGCTCGACCCGATGAGTGCGGCCATGGCGGCGATGGTGACATTTGTAGCGCTGTGGATCTTCATCTATAGCGTCGGATATATGGCCACTGAGGCGCGCTTCGGGCGGTTTTTCGGCTTTCTCTCGTTGTTCTGCGGGGCAATGTTGTTAGTGGTGCTGTCCAATAGCCTATTGTTGTTGTTCATGGCGTGGGAGCTCGTTGGACTGGCGTCGTACATGCTTATCGGGTTTTACTTTGAGAAGCCTGCAGCTGCAGCTGCCGCCCAAAAAGCATTCATCACCACGCGGGTCGGGGACATGGCCTTTTTTCTTGGGATGATTTGGCTCTACCGGCAATCGGGCACGCTACTTTTTTACGATCACGGCCACGGGTTGCTAGAATCTGGAGTGTTGTCATCGTTAGCAGGCGCGACCACCCTCGGCGGCTTGGCGGTGTCTTCGGCGGCGGCGTTACTGCTGCTAGCAGGGGCGATGGGTAAATCCGGCCAAGTCCCGTTGCACACCTGGCTGCCCGACGCCATGGAAGGTCCGACGCCGGTGTCGGCGCTCATTCATGCCGCGACGATGGTCGCTGCCGGGGTGTTTCTAGTCGCTCGCACACATCCCATATTTTCGGTCGCCCATGACCTCCATGGCATGACCCTGCCACTCACAGCTGCGGCGTGGGTCGGCGGGATCACCGCTCTCTATGCCGCGTTGGTGGCACTGGCCCAGACCGATATCAAACGGATTTTGGCTTACTCGACCGTTTCGCAGTTGGGTTTCATGATGGTGGCGTTGGGCACGGGAGGGGTGGCAGCGGCGATGTTTCACCTCATCGCGCACGCGTTTTTCAAGGCGTTATTGTTCTTATCGGCCGGTTCAGTGATTCATGGCTGCCATGAGGAGCAAGATATCCGTAAAATGGGTGGCCTGCGCGCCGCCATGCCCAAGACCTTCGCAGTCTACGCCGTCGGGATGATGGCTCTTTCTGGGTTTCCGTTCGTGTTCTCCGGGTTCTGGAGCAAGGAGGCGATTCTGCACCAAGCCATGGGTTGGTATGGTGGGCATGGGCCGTTTGTGTTAGCGGCCTCGGCGGCCTTACTAACGGCGTTTTACATGACTCGCCAAGCGTTGCTTGTGTTTTTTGGGGCGCCGCGCCACCCTGGGGTACACCACCCGCACGAGAGTCCCTCGGTGATGCTCATTCCATTGTACGTGCTAGCGGCTGGCGCGGTGCTGCTTTCTCTGGTCGGGACGCCCATCTGGCCGTGGTTCGAGGAATGGATCACTGGCAATAAGGCGTCCTATGACGTGGCAGCATTGGTGCATCCAGATGCTCTCAAATTGATCGGCTTGTCGCTAGGGATTGTCACCGTGGGGGTGAGCGCTGCGTGGGCAGTCTATCGGACTGTGTCATCTGATAGTCGGGCGGCCGATCCGCTGGCGGGCCGCTTGGGTGGCGTTTGGTCATTTCTTGAGCAGGCAATGGGATTTGATGCGCTCTACGAAACGCTTATCATCGGACCGCTGGCATTTTTCGCTGGAGCAGTGGATGCGCTGGAGCGGCAGGTTTTTGTGCCGCTGATGGGAGCAGGCGAATCGTGCATCAAGTGGTGTGGGCGGTGGACCGGTGCCTCCGATGAAAAGACGCTTAACCACGGGTTCAATGGTTTGTGTGCGGGTTTGCAAAACAGCGCTGATTCTGCGTCTCGCCACCAAGGTGGCCGTCCGCA
>JAYSPI010000177.1:0-4581 GCA_043722215.1 Prosthecobacter sp. | reverse complement strand
GTGGTTATAGACATCCTGCGACCGGCACGACTAGGCAGTGTTCTCAGTGTGATCCTGGAGTATGCCATTGGCCACTGCTGCAGATGGCATACCCACCGGCACGGACCACAATACCGCAGCACAAAGGATCATCGCTTAAACGAATTTTTTCATCACTCATTTAAGATCAGCTGCTTGGTGACGTATGGAATCGGATAGGCGGTGATCCAGACCTCCGATGTGAATTCACCGAGCGGGATTTTTGGATTCCCCTCGGAATCAAACTGCAGCACAACCGCATCAATGGTTTTCCCGAGCATGTCCGGCGTCACCGGAAAGAAATAACTGAAATTTTCATCAGGGCGACCATTTCCAGTATCCCAGGCATTGGCGGGATAGCTTTTGGCACGATGCGGCGCACCAATCCACTGCCCGTTCATGCGCAGTGCCGCGTATGCACCGTCGCGACCATGCTTGCCATTGCACGGAATCACCAAATACGCCCCCTTGGCGGCCTCATCCAATCGGAATGAGCCGCTCCACGCACGTTTCGCTGGAGCCTTGGTATAGTCGGCGAAGATATTTGATGCCCGCCATCCACTGCGATCGATCCGCTTCCCCTGATAGGATCCAAGCACCTCACCGACATTGAGTGCCTGGCCCGGAATTTTCAAATAGCGAATGGTTCTAGCGGATATGGGTAGATCGATCGTGATGCGGTTCACCTTGATTGTTTTAAATGTTTTGGTCCCAGAATAACTGTCCTTCAGGACGCTGGCTTCACCCGGGCTCTCAGGCTCAATCCGCAATGGCACCGCAGTCCAATTTTTTAAATCGGCGGATACAAATCCCTCCTTGGGTGCGAATTTATCATCCACATTGCGCAGCACCCATTGATCGATCAGGGTGGGTTTACCCATGTCCACGCGAAAGGCTCCGCCCCAAATTGCACCTTGTGACAGGCGGAAGAAGGAATTTGGGTCATTATCGAAGAGGTAGTGGTCCCAGACCCCGCGTTCGATTAGGAGTTTTTGAGCGAGGAATTCATTGCGCGCTGCCTGAACTTGAGGGATCGCCGAAGGCCCGGAACGGGCAATCGAGCGAATTTCCAAGGCGTTGTTATCGGCGGCAAAGCAGGTCGCTTCATAGAGTGACTCGGCGTCACTTGGGACTGCTATGGATTTGAGATCACCGAGCTTGCGATGATACGCGTGCTTGAGCGGCACCCCCGGGAATGACACGTCGAGGGACTTGCCGGCGATGAGTCCGTCGGCAGCTCGTCCATCCAAGCTGGCCTTCGTAAATTTGCGCGGCTGTTCTGGCAGGGAGATCCTAGCGGTGGTACCGGGCATCCCAAGCAGGTTGATGGTGGCTGGCTTGCCGGGTAGATCCCGGACGACTTCGTAGGCACAACCCGCCACACCCAACTCGCGCGATGGCTCACTCGAAACGATCATGGCCTGACTGCGAAATGGCAGCACGATGATCTTGACACTTTCACCCATTTGGTATTTGCCAACAATCGATTCGGATGGGTGGAGACGCCGGACTTCATAGGGACCGCTACCGCCCAGACCTATGCTCTCATTCAGCGGAATCGTGTAGGTAACGGGACTCCAACTGGGATTGGTAAATGTGAGAATCCGGGTGTGGTTGTTACCGCGCGAAACGGCTTTGGGTCCACAAGATTCTGCATCGAGCACCATCCCGTTCGTGAGTATATCACGATAGCGCCGGGTGATGTTATAGATGCGGGCGAGTTTGGGTAATTCATCATCACGCAGAAACCACGGACTGCCATATAACTCTGGCGCTAACAGCAAATTGCGCGAAAGCGCTTGGAGAATCAAATCGTCATCCCAGTAATCGAGGCAGGATGAGAGGCACACGCCATGATCTTCCGACAGACGAGCTGGCTTACCACTGCCATCGGTCTGCACTCCAAGCTCAAGGGCCCCGGCGCGGTTATGGGTCGCCGTCTTGTCATTCCCGCGCCAGACGTCAATGTAAGCCTCTCCTGCCCAGAGGTGGGTTGTGGTGTAGGGTTCACCCTCACCCAAATCTAGCCGATGATTCAGGACAATTAAATCTGGCGAGTATTTGCGGCACTCCTTGAGCATTCGGACGAAGGCACCCTGTTTTTCATGGCGCAACTGGCTGCAAACCGAATCGACTTTAAAGAGTCGAAAATGATAATCCCGGCACAGTTTCACCAGCATGTCGGTACGCGCCTTCTCCTGGTCTGGAGTATCACCAAACCCGTCAGGCCCGAGCCAGACGCCGAGGCGACATCCGAAGGATTTCGCCTTATCAGCGAGCGGACCAAAACCATTAGGAAATTGTTTTTTAAAGCGGTCGGACTCGATGCTGCCATAGCCGCCCGGGGTATCGATGGCACCAGCGTCGAGCGCATAGACATCAAGCGCCATCCCATAATCATCATGAAGCCACTTGAAAAATTCAAGATTTGCCAGGGTTTGGTGCTCCGTGGACCCTTCGTTCGTGTTGTCGATCCACGAAAAATAATGACTGACGGATGGCGTGGCCACATCGGCACCCGCGAGCGGATACGGCCGGTCCGCCGCGGCCACAAGAGTCGCGGTGCCAAAAATAACGGCGGCGCAGCCACCAAGCCAACCACCAAGGCGCTGGCGCAATGCGACGCTGCCTGAGCGGTCAAGACATGGAATGGCCGTGATAGATATGCTAGGTAATGGCATGTTCAATTAGGTTGACCTCCACCCTGACGGCAGAAGCGCCCAATAATTAGCTGAGTGATTCCGAGAATGCCATAAAATAGCAGAAAATCTGGTGGTGTCAGATTCTCCCGAATTGACCGGCCCCGGTCATGGCGTTGATTGGCAGCGCGGCACTTAAGCGATTTCAGTGGAGTCTTATGAAGCGGGACTGTTCACCTCTCAGATGAGGCCATCGCCTTGATCTAATTCGCGCGCCCACCCCTACTGACTCAGACGGCTGATTCTTTCACACCTGCGGGGAGATTCACTGGGCCGCCGGGCTGGGTGCCGCGGCTGGGCACTTGCCGGGGCCATGTTTGCCGCCGGCTTGGCCTTTCGGTTGCCTGGGCATGGCAGCGCGTTCCGCGTCAGAAATCTTGCCGTCACCATCGGTGTCGTATTTAGCGAGCATCGCCTGATGGTGGCTTTCAGCGGCTGCCTTTTTGGCAGCTCGGCCCTCCTGCATGGCCTGCTTTTCTTCGGTCGAGAGCTTCCCGTCGCCGTCCTTGTCATATTTAGTGAGCATCGCCTGACGGTGGCGTTCGGCCTTGGCTGCCTTGACTGCCTGCATCGCCTGTATCTCGTCGAGCGAGAGCTTGCCGTCACCATCACGGTCGAATGCTTGGAGGAGCTTTGCGGGCGACTCGCCGCACCGGTGGCGCGGGGCGGGCGACGACAACTCTTGGCCGGTGGCCAACAAGCCGGTGGTGAGCAAGGTACCGAGAGTCATAAATGGGATGATTTTCATTGTGGGATAGGTGGTGGGTGTGAGTCCGCGCATGGGTCGCAGCCGGACATAAAACCCACCGACAGGCAAAAGGTTGCGCGTCGGCTGATGGAATGAGTTGCCACACCCTCCAAGCCCGTCTTGGATTCCTCTGCACATGGCTGACACCCCGCCTCCACCCACTCCCTCCCGCGCTATAACCTTCGCCCGGCGGAGCACCAGCACGATTTTCTTGTGGGCCGTGGTCTCCACCATTTTTTGCAGCCGTTGGTCGTGGGCCTACCTCGGATTACTCGGCCTGCTCTGCGTCATCGCCACCGTCGAATATTTTCGCATGCTCCGGGCCGCCGGAGTACGGGCGTTTCCGCTCTTCACGACGCTGCTAGTGATGGGTTATTGCGGGGTCCTGGACGCGGCCCTTTTGCGCGGGCACATGCCGCCCGCCGACCTGGATGCGGCGGCCATCTTCATCGCTCTGGCCGGCAGCTTTGTCCTCCAACTCCGGCAGCCGATTCGCGGAGTGGAATCGCTGCTGGCGGTGGCAGCCAACGTCCTCGGATTTATCTACATCGCAGTGCTATTCAACTTTGCGGCACGCCTAATCTGTATCGCTCCCGGATGGTGCGCACTACCCGGAACGATCCAGGAGTCGGGTGCCTATCTGTTACTCTGGTTGCTGGCGGTGACCAAGTTCACTGATATGGGTGCCTACATTACCGGCTCGTTAGTCGGCCGGCATAAGCTGATTCCCCATGTGAGCCCAGGTAAAACCTGGGAGGGATTCGGCGGCGCGCTGGTCTTCGCGCAACTCGCCGGTTGCGGGCTATATGCCGCATTCCCCTCGGCACTTTCGGTGTTAGGCGGATGGCCCCATGTGATTACCTTGGGATTCATTCTCGCTGTGCTCGCTGTGATTGGCGACCTAGCAGAAAGCGTACTCAAGCGCGCACTCAATGCCAAGGACTCCGGGCGCATGCTGCCGGGCATCGGCGGCGCGCTCGATCTCATCGACAGCATCTGCTTCACCGCACCAGCGCTGTATTTCTATCTGACATGGTTACTGCCCCCCACCGCATGACCGCACCCCGCAAACGCCGCGTCGTCTTGTTAGGATCTACCGGATCGATCGGGTCATCC
>JAYSPI010000176.1:0-17941 GCA_043722215.1 Prosthecobacter sp. | reverse complement strand
CGTTACATCTCCCAGTTCCGCGAAGAATTAACTAAACCATACACCACACCAGACGTAATTACCCCTTCTCTAGATATTCGCTAACAGTTTGAATCCGCCGTTAGCACAAACCCACTTAATACAAAAAACATCGTGACCGCTGATCGCCCATCAAATAACAGATAGGCCAACGGCCAGTGAGTAAAGTCACTGCGCCAATCGCAAACCGCGAGGGTATGCCCGAGCAGTACCGCGAGGGCGGCCAGGCCCCGAAGGCTGTCCACAGCACCAAGGCGGGCCTGATTCGGTATGGTAGAAAGTTGCGTCAAGATTATATTTAAGGCTCTTCCGCAGAATTCGTGTTGATTTTGGACTGATCCGATCCGCTTACGGGCATCGTAATGCTCACTCCTCGCCGCCGTCAAGCGGGCGGGCGGCATAAAATTCAGGCCGCTTGCGGACGGACTTACTTTGTCCGGGATTTATATCACCCGCCCGCTTGACGGCGGCTGTGGGCATTGGATGGGGTTGCAAAACAACAAACAACCCCCGCAATCGCCATTCAACTCACCGTTAAAACACTCTTCCGTCATGTGCAAGGCCTTGCTGGTTTTGTCGTGAAATCCGTCAACAATCTCCTCGACGACGCGCAGCCGCGCATCGAGGTGGTGCTCGATGCCCATGCCAACCACAAGCGGCGATTTTCCTGCTGCGGCAAGCCCGGGCGCATCCATGACACACTGCCCGAACGCCGCTGGCACTATGTGCCGATGTGGAATATTCCGGTCTATCTGTGGTATGCGCCGCGCCGCGTGATCTACCCGGTTCGCGCCGCTTGCTCCATGTTGTCGGCGTGCGCCGCACCGAGGCCACCCTGCGCGAGGGCCTCAGGACGCGCGAAGCCCAGCACGCCGGGTTCCTCGCCGACATCAAAGTGGTCGCCGCAATGTGTCACAACGCCATCAACGTGCTCGACCCATTCCACATTGCCAAGCACCTCAATGAGGCGCTCGATCAAGTGCGCCGGGGTGAGCAGGTCCGCCGGCTTCGCGCCCACCAGGAACTCCTGCTCAACTATTTCCGCGCCAAACGGAAATATCACAGCGGCGTGGTCGAGGGATTGAACAATAAAGCGCGTGTTTCCCTTGCACATCGCTTTGGCCACCGATCTTCGGAGATGCTCAAACTCGTTCTTGATCATACACTTGGAAAGCTTCCTGAGCCCCATCGCTCACACAAATTCTGCTGCTGAGGCGTATTCCTACGCTCAATGGGGCTATGCGAGCAGTTGGAACCGCCACCGAAACCTCTTTCCCACCATCGACCCGCTCTACAAGCTGTTCCACCTGAGCCTAAAAACACCAGCCGCAAATGGACGCTAACCGTCCAGAATTAGCCCAGCGCCCTGAGACACTTGGCCATCGAGTTCGAAACTCGCAGGCCTAACACCAATCCGCAGAAAATCATTTACACAAAATTACTGACTCTCTCGATCAAGCCGCTCGCCGAGGTCTGCCGCTGCCGCCGGTTGGGGCTCATGTTGCAATGGGCGAGGTTTTTTGCTGGAGTTTCGCGAGATCGTGCGCCACCACACGGGGAAGCGCCCAGCTTTTTTCTATGAAAATCATCACAGCCGAACAAGTCCACGCCGCCCTGAGCTACCCCGCCCTCGTTGATGCCCTCGGTGAGGCGTATGCCGCCGAGTTCAAGATGCCACCGCGGCAGGTCTTCCTGCTGGATGATGCTGAGGCCAATCATGACGCCTTCGCGGTTTTGCCAGCATGGGGCAAGGAGTTCATCGGAGTGAAGGCGTTCACGTACTTTCCGACCGCGCAGGTGCCGTACAAGTCGCTGTATTCAAAAATCATGTTATTCAATCGAGCGCATGGTGAGCCGATTGCGCTGGTGGACGGCACGACGGTGACCTTTTGGCGGACTGCGGGGATCTCGGGTTTGGCGACGCGCTTACTCGCCCGGGAGGACTCGACGACGATGCTGGTGCTCGGCACCGGCAATTTAGCGAGCTACATCATCCGCGCCAACGCCAGTGTGCGAGCACTCACGAAGATCCGGGTCTGGGGGAGAAGTCGCGAAAAGGCTGAGGCGGTTTGCGCGGCGGCGCGCATGGAATTGCCGCACATCGAGTTCACCGCAATTGAAGACCGTCAGGCAGCGTGCGCGGAATCCGACATCGTGGTGGCCGCCACCGGCTCCCACGAACCGGTGGTGCTGGGTGATTGGATCAAACCAGGAACCCATACCGATTTTATCGGCAACCACCACGCCACCAAGCGTGAGTGCGACACCGCATTAATCACCAAGTCCCGGGTCTATGTGGATAGCTATGTCAACGCGATGAAGGAGGCTGGGGAAATCCTTGAGCCGATCCGCGAGGGTGTTTTCAAAAAGGAGGAGATCATCGCCGATCTGGTGGAGATGTGCCAAGCCAGCGGGCCATTGCGGCAGAGTGATGATGAGATCACTCTGTTCAAATCCGTTGGCATGGCCATGAGTGATCTGGTGGGGGCGGGGCTCGCCTACAAGGCAAGCGTCTGACTCACCCACCCCGCGCGCCGCTAGCAGGCCGGGCGCGTGGCGGCGGCCTCGCGGACGATCTTGAGCGCGGTCTCGCGTTCATCACCGACGAGTGGCAGGCGCGGGGCGCGGACGGTTTCAGTGCCGTAGCCCATTTCCGCACAGGTCAGTTTAATGTATTGGACGAGTTTCGGGTTGGAGTCGAAGTGAAGCATCGGCATGTACCAGCGATAAATTTCCAAGCCGCGCTTCCAGTCCTCGGCCACGGCCGCTTCCCACATCAGGCGGTTTTCTCGCGGAAAGGCGTCAACCAGCCCCGAGATCCAGCCGGAGCAGCCGAGCATGATGCTTTCAAGCGCGACATCGTCGAGTCCGGAGAAGATGAGATACCGGTCACCGAGTTTGTTAAACAGGTCGGTGATGCGGCGCGTGTCGCCAGCGGCCTCCTTAATGCAGACGATATTCTCGACGTCGGCCAGGTCCTCGAACATCTCCGGGGTCATGTCCACACGATAGACCGGAGGATTGTTGTAGCACATGATCGGCAAATCGGTGGCGGTAGCGATCGTCCGGAAGTGGCTCACCGTCTCGCGCCGGTCTGAGTTGTAAACCATCCCCGGCATGACCATGAGGCCGTCAACTCCGGCGCGAGCGGCGGCCCTGGCGGTCTCGCAGGCGCTGGCGGTGGTGTACTCAGCGATACCGGTGAGCAGCGGCACCTGGTCCTTGCAAACCTCTTTGGTGGCCTTGAGGACATTGACTTTCTCATCCAGCGAGAGGGAGCAATTTTCGCCGATGGTTCCAAGCATGACCAGCCCGTGGATTCCCTCTGCGAGCAGAGCTTCGATGTGTCGTTGAGTGGACGGCAGATCGAGAGTGAAATCGTCCTTAAACTGTGTGGGGACCGCGGGGTAAACGCCGTGCCAATCTACTTGAAGTGCCATAGGCGGTGAGTCTGGTATGCTTAGGCGGGCTTTGTAAACCGCAAGCTGGCGTGCCGAGTCGGGCAGGCACGCTCGCTGGCACTGAAAACCACCGGAAACCGCGGCCCCACAGGCAAGGGGGCACATCGCGATCCCTGGTGGCGGCGACAATCGCCAGGCGCGAAGAAGGGGCAACGTGGGTGGGTCACTTGTAGCGACTTAAACTCTGCGATGGATCAATCGCGTCCCTAGGGGAATCGTTCGTTCAATGCCGTGATTGTCATTGTTGATTGATTTCATGTTTCATATTTCAATTAGAAAATAATCTAACGAATCATGGGGGCATGGCGGTTAGATTCATAGGGATCACTCCTCACGCTCGATCATGTGGATCTGGTTCGTTTTTCCAGGTGCATTCGCGGGCAAATCCACGAGCGGCGGATTCCAGGGTGGGGAAAGCAAAAAAGCCGGCACCCTGGTGTGGGTGCCGGCTTGGGAGGGTTTGCGTTGAGCGCTTACTGGGCGTTGGCGGCTTCGGCCTCAGTGGCCTTTTGGTCGCGGAGCCAGGCGCGGCGGCTCATTTTGACGCGGCCTTTTTCGTCCACGCCGAGGCATTTGGCGGTAATGATTTCGCCCTTTTTGACGACATCTTCGACGTTTTCGGTCCGGCCTTCGGCGAGTTCCGAGACGTGGATGAGGCCGTCTTTGCCGGGGAGGACTTCCATGAACGCTCCGAAGGCGGTGATGGAAACGATTTTACCGGTGTACACCTTGCCGACTTCGATTTCCTGGAACATGCGCTCGATCATGGATTTTGCGCGTTCGAGGCCTTCTTGCTTGGAGGCATAGATGTGAACCGTGCCGTCGTCCTCGATGTTGATCTCGGCACCGGATTCGGCCTGGATGCCTTTGATGTTTTTGCCGCCAGGCCCGATGAGTTCACCGATGCGATCGGCTGGGATCTTCACCGAGACGATGCGCGGGGCATGCGGGCTGAGTTCGTTGGGGGTGACGATCGACTCGGCCATTTTGGCTAGGACTTTTTCGCGGCCAGCTTTGGCGATGTGGATCGCTTCTTCGAGCATGGCGAGCGGGAGGCCCGGGAGTTTGAGGTCGAGTTGATAGCCGGTGACGCCTTCGCTGGTGCCGCAAAGCTTGAAGTCCATGTCGCCGTAGAAGTCTTCCGACCCGATGATATCAAGCAGCATTTTGTACGTCTTGAGCGATTGGTCATCGTTGGTCTCGGTGACGAGGCCCACCGAGATGCCGCCGACGGGACGGATCAAGGGGACGCCGGCGTCGAGCAGTGCCATGGTGCCGGCGCAAACCGATGCCATCGAGGTCGAGCCGTTGGACTCGGTGACTTCCGAGGACAAGCGAATCGCATACGGGAAATCCGCTTCGTCCGGCAGGACCGGTTCGATCGAGCGTTCGGCGAGCGAGCCGTGGCCGATTTCGCGGCGGTTGATGCCCCCCATGCGGCCGGTTTCACCGACCGAGAATGGAGGGAAGTTGTAGTGGAGGATGAAGCGCTTGCTGTCTTCACCGCCGGCGTAGTTGTCGAAGCGTTGTTTTTCATCGGCCGGGGCCAAGGTCGTGATGGCCAGCGCTTGGGTTTCGCCGCGGGAGAAAATCGCGGAGCCGTGGACGCGTGGCAAGGTGCCGATTTCCCCGTACAGCTGGCGAAGATCGCCGATGCTGCGGCCATCGGCGCGCACGCCTTTTTCCATGATCGAAATCCGGAAGGCCTTCTTTTGCAGGTATTCGAATGCTTGTTCGACATCGAAGTCGGTCGCTTCGGGTGCGCGCTCCTTGATGGCGGCCTCAACTTCGTTGCGTAGGGCACCGACTTTTTTCGCGCGCTCGGTTTTGGTTGGTGCGTAGATCGCGGATTCAATCCGGCTGCCTGCGATTTCGTAGGCGATCTCCAGGAGGTTTTCCTTGGCGAGGATTTGGCCGAATTCGCGCTTGGTTTTTCCGGCGAGGCGGACGAGTTCTTCTTGGAGGACGACGAGTTGGGTGACGGCACCTTGGGCGAAGTGCAGGGCCTTGATAAATTCGTCTTCTGGGAGTTCGTCGGCTTGGCCTTCGATCATGATGACGTCGGTTTTATTGCCGACGTAAATCAGGTCGAGGTCGCTGTTCGAGCGCTGGTCGTGAGTCGGGTTGATCACGAATTGACCGTCCACGCGGCCGACGCGCACGGCGCCGATTGGGCCGGCAAATGGGATATCGGACAAGCAGAGGGCGGCGGAGGCGCCGTTCATCGCGAGGACGTCGGAGTCGTTTTCACCATCGGCGCTCAGGAGGATGGCGATCACCTGGGTGTCGTAGAAATATCCCTTGGGGAACAAGGGGCGCAGCGGACGGTCGGTCATGCGGCAGGTGAGGATTTCCTTTTCGGTTGGGCGGCCTTCGCGTTTGAAGTAGCCACCAGGGAAAACGCCTGCAGCAGACGCTTTTTCCTTATATTCCACGGAGAGCGGGAACCAGGTTTGGCCGGGTTTCACCTTAGTCGAGGAAACGGCGGTCACCAGGATGATGGTGTCTCCGCAGCGGACGGTCACGGCACCGTCGGCAAGTTTGGCAAGTTTGCCGGTTTCGAACGTGATCGGATTGGTGCCGACGTCGCTCGTGAGTGTATGGATGTTCATAATTGCTTTTTTCTTCTGTTTTTCAGTGCGTGCAGCCATCCGGCAGGGTGCCGGATGGTCATTCGGTTTTCAGGACAAAAAATCCGCCGTCCGAAGGGGGCGGGGCGGTGGATCGTTGAGGCCTGCGGCACGGGTCGTCATAGTGAGGACTCGTGGCCGTTTTGCATGACCGCCACGGGTGGTGTTCCCGTGGCGGTGGTTGCGAAAGACGGTTAGCGACGGAGACCGAGGCTTTGGATCACTTGCTGATACTTTTCCTCGGAGCCGGCTTTGATGTAATTCAGCAGCTTACGGCGCTGCGAAACCATCGTCAGAAGGCCGCGGCGCGACGAGAAATCCTTCTTGTGGATGTTCAGGTGGTCGGTAAGGTGAAAAATCCGCTGGGTCAGCAGGGCCACTTGATAGGGCGCGCTGCCGGTGTCGCCGGCGTGGATTTGATAGGTGGTGAGGTCGATTTCTTTGGTGCTCATGGTGGTATGGGATGGGTCCCGCGTCTGCCGGACCGTCCTAGGTTGAGGGTTGAGTACGCACCAAAGCGTCCCACCAAGGATTTTGCAAGAGAAATGGCCGCGTGTGCTGGTAAATTTTTACCCACCCCAGCCGGTGGTGGCGACACCAGCGAGCGATAGCAGTTGCAAACCCCCGAAATGGCCCGCTTTGGCATCCCTTCATGAAATCGAGGGATCGATTTCCAGGGCCCTGCCTTTTCCATTCCTAGTGTCCTGCACCGACGAAGCCATGTCGATTAGCCACAGGGGCAACTGGAATGCTGCGGAGTCTCGAACCCTCGGATTCGAGCTTTTTTTAGCATCAAAGCGTGGCTCACGTTTTTCCAGTTCGCATCACTCCGACGATTTCGGTGCGGCAGACCGAGGCGATGGAGTGCATGTTGATGTGCATCCTGCCGTTTCATGAGGGTCTGCCTCGAATTGTTCAAGCCCGGCGGATCGCCGACGATCGGTGGAACCTTCAGTGAAAGTGGGTCCGCAGATGGCGCGGTATGTTTTGTCTGACAGAGATGGTGTCCAAAGCCAGCGGCTCCCATCCCCCCCGTGCAGCGCACACTGGCATCGCCAGAAAGAGCCGCCCACAGATCAGTTAGATCAACCCTTGCTCGCGCAATTCCACGTCCACTTCATCGTAGTCCGGCGCGCCGATGCCGGCATCGCGGATGCCTTGGATGCGGCGGCGGACGCCCATTTTGCTTTTTGGGCCGGTCACAAGGCCGGTAACACCACCGACGACCAAGGGCAACAACATGGCCATTCCAAGGGCACCCAGACCGATTCCGACACCGCGGCGGGCACCGCGGTGCATCAAGTCACCTAACAAAAGACCTGCGGCCGTTCCCAGCAGAGCGGGCGCGGTGAGGGCGCTCGTTTCAATCCACGCGGGTGTCGATGCAGTATGTATGGGTGACATACCGCGACGCTAGCGACTCAATCGGCCCACGACAACCCCGGAAAAGCACTTGCCGCAAGATTCCCGCTTTCCCTGCGGCCTGAAACGATCCACCGTCGAGTCGACCCCGCCCGCCTTCCAACCCGAAAATCCCAGTTGAACTCACCTACTGTTAGAACCGAGCATCCGGCGTTGGGCATCGATCATGGCGATGCGCGCATCGGGATTGCGGCGACCGATGATTTTGGCATTTTGGCCCACCCCGTGGAAACCGTGGATCTGCGTCGCGTGGACCCCATCGAACGCATCGCCGAACTCGTCGCCCAGCGTGGCTCCCGCACCCTAGTCATCGGACTGCCGGTCCGCATGGATGGCAGCGAGGGCACGGCGGCGGCCAAAGTCCGCGCGTTTGGCCGCTTGCTCGAGGCGCGCCTACCGACGCTGCCGGTAGTATGGGTGGACGAGACGCTGACCACCACCAGCGCGGCGGCCAAACTCCGCGAGGCGGGCCGCAACGCCCGCCAGCAAAAAGCCATCATCGATCAGGCGGCGGCCGTGGAAATCCTCAACCTCTGGATGCAGGAGTCCTGCTAGATACCGGCCTGCCGCGCACTCGAATGGCGGGCTGCACATTTTCACCGATTGACATCAGGCCGCAGCGTGGCATTTTGCGCCACTTCGTAACTGATGAAACACTTCGAGCATCCATTCAATCGCCTCAAAACCGACCCTCGGACGGCGGCGCCATTCGGTTCGAGTCCCGACGGCCATTGGATTGTCTCTGCCGACGAATTGCCCACACTGCCGAGCCCACAACGGGTCGTGGTGACGCGCCACCACATCGATATCGATGGCTGGGTTTTTCCATTATCATATATTTCCAAAAGTTGGTTGCTGTGGTTTCAAAAGACGATCCAGCATTGGCATGACATGGATACCAGCCATCCGAATCAACTGTGGCTATTCGGGATGCTGGAAGCATTTCAGGATAACCTCCGTGGTGCCAAATAATCGATTGCGGCTCACGCCACAACCGCAAGGCAGCGGGATCGGGGTTGCGTTTTTATAAAAATCACCCTAGTTCCTCCGCCCGCACCCACTGACGCCATGACCACCATTCACCACCTTGCCCGCTGCGCGGTCACCGCCGCTGCTCTCATGCTGGTGAATTGCGCCCACCCGCAACCGTCTGGCGCAACCGTCAAGAATGGCACCGCCATCAACCCGTATCCGATGGGCAGCTACGAACATTTCAAGGCGCAACCCGCGTATCCAAAAACCTATAACGTCTGGAAAAACGCGCCACTGCTCGCATCCACCACCCCGGCGAACTCGCACATCCGGATTGATCTCGCGACCCAGCGCGGGTTGCTGATGAACGGTGCCGGGGTCGCCATCGACTACCCAATCTGCTCCGGTATCCCATCTCGCCCAACCCCGACCGGCACATTCTACATCCTGGAAAAAGTCCTCGATAAAAAGTCGAACCGCTACGGGAAGTATTACGATGCCGCCGGAGATGTGACCAAGGGCAACGCCGACGCCCTGCTCGATCCATTGCCCGAAGGAGGCCGCTTCGAAGGGGCGGAAATGCATTATTGGATGCGCCTAACCCAGGATGGCGTCGGCCACCATATCGGACCGGTCCGCCGCTACCCGGCATCGCACGCATGCGTGCGCGGGCCGAGCCAAACGATGCCGCTGGTGTACGAGCGAGTCAAGGAGGGCACACGGGTTGATATCGAGTGATTTCGGCTGGAGTTCGGGGTTGCATTGTGGCGAGTCATGCAAAACGATTCGCTTCCTACCAACCGACTATTCATGTCAAAACATACCTTCATCGCAGTGGATCTGGGGGCCGGTAGCGGTCGGGTGATCGCCGCCACCACCCACTCGTCTCAAATCCAACTCGAGGAAGTGCACCGCTTCAATAACCCGGGCACCGACCTGCCCGGCGGATCGTTCTGGAATATCCTCGGACTCTATCGCGAAATCCTCGAGGGCCTCCGCCGCGCCGTGGACCGCCACGGCGATTCCATCGTCTCTATCGGCATCGACACCTGGGGCTGCGACTACGGCCTGCTCGCCCCCGCCGGTGAATTGTTAGCCATGCCGCACCAATACCGAGACCCACGCAGCGAAGGCATGGCCGACGCGATGCACGCGTTGCTGCCAGAAGCGGAGATTTACGCGCACACCGGCATCAAAACCAATTTCTATAACAGCTCGCTGCACCTACTCGCCGAGGCCCGCGCCCACAGCCCAGCGCTGGCAGCGGCGGGGCGCTTGTTGTTCATCCCAGACTTGTTAGCTTATTGGCTTACCGGTCGTCAGGCGTGTGAGCGCACGGTTGCCTCGACCTCGCAGTTATTGGACGCTCGCACCGGCGATTGGGCGTGGCCAGTGATTGACGCACTCGGTCTGCCGCGCCACATCTTCGGTGAAATCGTCGCGCCGGGCACCGTCCTGGGGCCGCTGCGCGACGCAGTAGCCGCCGCCATCGGCAAGGCGGGCATTCCGGTGATTGCCACCGCCTGCCACGACACCGCGGCGGCCGTGGCAGGCATCCCGATGACTGGCTCAGGCAACCTCTGGCTGTCGTCGGGGACCTGGTCGATCATGGGCACCGAAGCCAGCGAGGCGATCACCAGCGAAGCGGCGCTCAGCCAAGGGTTTTGCAACGAAGCAGGCGTGAACGGCAGCGTGAGATTCCTCAAAAACATCTCCGGCTTATGGATCATCCAAGAGTGCAAGCGCCAATGGGAACTCGATGGAGCGTCGCTGAACTACGCGACGATGGAGGCGATGGCCGCCAGCGCACCGCCATTTTCCGCTTTCATTGATCCCGACGCCGCGGTATTCGCCAGCCCCGGGGACCTGCCAAACAAGATCTGCGCGTGGTGCGCACAAACCGGCCAACCCGTCCCGCAAGACCAAGGGACCATCCTGCGGGTGGCCACCGAATCGTTGGCGCTCAAATACCGCATGGTGTTCGATCGCATCCGCACGCTGACCGGCAAGGATTTCCACCGCCTCCATGTTGGCGGCGGCGGCACCAAAGATGCCATGCTCACCCAAGCAACCGCTAACGCGCTTGGCATCGAGGTGATCGCCGGCCCGGTGGAAGCCACCTCGTGCGGCAATGTCATCACTCAGATGATCGCCACCGGTCACCTGCCCGATCTAGCGACCGGCCGCGAGTGGATCCGCCGCTCATTCGAATTCACCACCTATCAGCCGCAAGAGACTGATGCCTGGACCGCCGCCCGCGCTCAATTCGCCGTGGTGCTCGAGAGCTCGCGCTAGACCGACCGATGACTCTCGGGCCAATGGATGAATGGCACGCCAGGCGCATCGAGCAACTCAAAAGTTTTTGACGTCGTCGCGGTTTTTGGGATCAGCGGGGGTCATGGTATTGGTTAGACCATCCTTACCCATCGACCACAAATCGAAATCGGGGTTCTGGGCATTGGTTCCTTTTCGATAGAGGTAGTTATGCCCCCAGGGATCGACGATTTTCAAACTTACTGGCATGGCAGCCGTCGGAGGACTCACAGCAACCCATCCCTGTTTTGAGGTTTTAGGGTCAAGCTCAGGGGTATATATTTTCGTGGCTTTGGTCGAGGTGCCTGTTGGATTCAGGATATAGTCGTAGCCATCCTTAAACAACGCCTGATAGAGCTGCTCCGAGACGTCGCCGCTCACGATGGTATTGGGATCGATGCCCGGATAGGTGCCCATATCGAGCTTATATGCTTCGATGCCTTTACTGAGCAGGGCGATCTGGACTTTGCATTTTTCCTTGGCTTGGCGTTCGTTGGCGAAGCCCAGGCCGCCGACGATGAGGCCGGCGAGGATGACGATGATGGCGATGACCGTCATCAACTCGATGAGCGAAAAGGCGGTGCGGCCGTGGCGTGGGGATGAGTGCATGATCGTTGCAGGAGTGGGTGTGCGGGGTTGGACCGCACACCGTAAGTCTTACTGGTTGCCCATGGTCGAGATCATCTTGATGAGTGGCAGGAACAAGGCGAAGACCACCGAACCCACGACGAGAGCAAGAAACACAATCATGATGGGCTCCAGAATCGAGGTTAGGGCGGTGACGGAATTATCCACTTCGTCGTCATAGACATCCGCCACTTTGAGGAGCATCTCTGGGAGTTGTCCGGTTTCTTCACCAACATCGACCATCGAGATGACCATGTTAGGGAAAACGCCGGACGCTTGCAGCGGGGTGACGATCGTTTCGCCTTCTTTAACCGCCGAGTGGACGGCCTCAATGGCTCTGGAAATAACCACATTGCCGGCCGTATCGCGGGTGATATTGAGGGCCTGGAGGATTGGCACCCCGGAGGTGACCAGCGTGCCTAGCGTGCGCGAGAACCTCGAAACGGCACTTTTACGCTGAATGTCGCCGAGAATTGGCAATTTGAGTTTGAGAGCGTCGATCGCCTTGCGTCCGATCGGGGTGCGTCCCCAAATATTGAAGCTGAAGACGGCGCCGCCACAAGCGATGAAGATATAGACGATGTTAGGAAGAATGAATGGACGATCGAGGAAGAACTGGGATGTTCCAAACACGATTTGTGAGATGAGTGGCAGCTCGGCATCGGTGGTGGCGAACATTTCCTTGAATTTGGGGACAATGAAAACCATTAGGAAAACCAAGATGGCGATCGCGATGAACATCACGATCACCGGATAGACCATCGCCGAGACAATCTTGTTTTTAAGTTTTTGGGCCTTTTCCTGATATTCGGCGAGCCGGTTGAGGACGATTTCGAGCACCCCGCCGAGTTCGCCGGCCTTGACCATATTGACGTAGAGTTTGTTGAAGATTTTCGGGTGCTGGGCGAGCGACTCGGAAAACGTTGAGCCGCCCTGGACGTTTTCAGCCAGTGCGCTGATCGTGGCCCGCAGCACCGGGTTGGGCTCCTGCTTCTCCAGCACCGTAAGACTGCGCAGCAGCGGTAACCCGGAATCAATCAGGGTGGCGAGCTGGCGAGTGAAAATCATCAGCCCCTTGGGCTTAACCCGGCCGCCGAGGTGGCCTTTTGACGCCTTGGGTTGGGTTTTGGCTTTGCTTTTGTTCGGCACTGTGGTCTTACCCTTTTTGGCTTTGCCCTCTTCCTGGATTTGGGTGGGATAGAGTCCTTTGGTGCGAAGTTGTTGGATCGCTTCGGTCTCGCTGGTCGCGGAGATGACACCGGTAGTTTGCTCGCCTTTAGCATCGAGGGCGGAATAATTGAAATTGGCCATGGGGTAAGGGTTGGGTTTGAAAAATGGTTTGACGGCAGTGAATTCAAAAATCAGAGAGATGACGACAGCAAAAATATGGGCGTTAGGTGTATTTGAGCACCTCTTCGATGGTCGTATTGCCGAGATAGATATTGCGCAGGCCATCTTCGCGCAGGGTATTCATGCCGAGTTCGACGGCTTTTTGCTTGAGGACGACGGTTGGGGCGCGAGCGGTGATCAGCTCGCGCAGAGGATCGGTGATATCGAGCAACTCGTAGAGTCCGCGGCGCCCGCGATAGCCAGTTTGCCCGCAAACCTCGCAGCCGGATCCGGTGAAAAAGTGTTTATCGCCGAGTTCGTGGGCCGAGACGCCAAGTTGACTCAGAATCGACTCGTTCGGTTCGTAGGGCGAATTACATGACTTGCAGATCGTCCGGACGAGGCGTTGGGCGAGCACGCCTTCCAGTGAGGCGGCGAGCAGGAACGGCTCGCAGCCCATGTCCACCAAGCGGGTGATGGCACCCGATGAATCATTGGTGTGGAGGGTCGAGAGCACCAAGTGGCCGGTTAGAGCGGCTTGAATCCCGATGGTCGCGGTTTCTTTGTCGCGCATTTCTCCGATCATGATGCGGTCGGGGTCCTGACGCAGGAACGCCCGCAGCACGCGTGGAAAATCCAGGCCAATCGCTTCGTTGATAGGAATCTGGATGATGCCGTCGATGTCGTATTCGACGGGGTCCTCCGCAGTTAGAAGTTTTGAGTCGATCGTGTTGATTCGGCGCAGAGCGGCATAGAGGGTGGTGGTTTTACCAGCCCCAGTGGGGCCGGTGACGATAAAGATGCCGTTGGGTTTTTCGATCGTTTCCGTGATATAATTGTAAATATGATCGGTGAGACCGAGGTTTTCGAGCGACAGGTTCACCGACGAGCGGTCGAGCACTCGCAATACGATCGACTCACCGTGGTGGGTCGGCAGCGAGGAGACCCGCATGTCCACCTGCTTGTCGCCCACTTGTTTGACGATGCGGCCGTCCTGAGGCAGGCGTTTTTCGGCGATGTTCATGTTGGCCATCACCTTGACCCGCGACAAGATCGGCAGCGCGAGGTGGATCGGGGGCGGAGCCATCTCGTAAAGAGAGCCATCGACCCGGTAGCGGATTTTAAAGTCCTTTTCAAAGGGTTCGAAGTGGATGTCTGAGGCTTTCTCCTTGATCGCCTGATAGAGCACTAGATCGACGTAACGGATGATCGGGGCGGAGTTGGCCTCCGCTTCGAGGTCACCGCTGCTGGGTGAGTCCTGGCCGATTTGGAACTGGCTGAGGATGTCTTCCATCGCCTTGCCCTCACCGCCGTAACATTCGTTGATTTTGGCTTCGACCAAGTAGTCGGGTGCGACGACTACTTGGATTTCGCGCCCCAAGGCGAAGCGCAGATCTTCGACGGTTTGTGGGTTGAGCGGATCGACCAGTGCGATGTAGAGACCGGTTTCGTCGAAGTTGACAGGCAGAGCGCCGTGGAGGCGGGCGGTACCGGCCGGGACGAGGGCGAGCAGGGCTTCGGGGGGCGTCCAACTGCGTAGGTCAACCAGCGTGGTGCCCAGTTCCGAGGCGACCACTGGCCAGATGTCATCGCGGTGACCGATGACTTGGAAGTCGGCCATGATTTCGGCGATTTCTTTACCGCTGTGGTTGATTTCCGCGAGGATGTCTTGGGCGAGACTGCGGTCGATGAGGCCGCGCGCTTGGAAAAGGTCGATGATCTGTTGGTTGTCCATGGGACGAGGAAAGCGGAGAAGTTAGGAAAGCAGGGTTGGGTGGGCAGCGGTTAGTCGTCGTCGGACATCGTCGCATGGACGACTTCGCTGCCGGAGGTGAGGCCGGAGAGGACCTTGCGGATGCCATCTTCGCGCAGTGTGCGCATTCCGAGTTCGCGTGCGCGGCGCCGGAGTTGGGAGGTGGTGAGGCCGGTGTTGATCATTTGGCGAACTTCGTCATCGATGGTAAAGATTTCGAAGATGCCCATTCGGCCGCGGTAGCCGTTGTTGCGGCATTTGTCGCAGCCGACGGGGCCAAACACGGTGGATTCGGCCATGCGGGATGCATCCATGGACAAGGCGCGGATTTCCTTGGTGGTGAGTTCGGTGGGGGTTTTGCACAGTGGGCAGAGTTTTCGCACCAGGCGTTGAGCCAGGATGGCGCGAACTGCGGAGGCAATCAGGAAGGGTTTGACGCCGATGTCCGCGAGGCGAGCGACGGCGGATGGAGCGTCGTTGGTGTGCAGGGTGGAAAACACCAAGTGCCCAGTGAGAGAGGCGTTGATGGCGATGTTGGCCGTCTCGGCATCGCGAATTTCTCCAATCATGATGATGTTAGGTGCCTGGCGCAGCATCGCCCGCAGGGCCGCCGCAAACGTCATCCCAATGTCGGTCTTGACCATGACCTGGTTGATCCCCGCGAGTTCATACTCGATCGGGTCCTCCACCGTGATGATTTTTTTGTCCGGCTTATTGATGACGTTCAAGCAGGCATAAAGCGTGGTCGTTTTACCCGATCCGGTGGGACCGGTGACTAACAGAATACCGTCCGGCAGACCTAACAACTGCTCGAAGTTCGTCTGGTCATCGGAGAAAAACCCGAGCTCGGGCAAACCGAGCATCATCGCGGTTTTATCCAGGATACGCATGACGATTGATTCGCCGTGATTTGAAGGGACGGACGAGACCCGCAGGTCCACCTCCTTTTCGCCCATTTTGAGTTGGATACGGCCGTCTTGTGGTAGGCGTTTTTCGGCGATGGACATCGTGCCGCTCATCACCTTCAAGCGCGCGATGATCGCAGGTAGCAGCTTTTTGGGATGAGTATCGACATGGATGAGTTTGCCGTCCAAGCGATACCGGACGCGCACCGAGGTTTCCATCGGCTCGATGTGAATGTCCGACGCGCGAACCCGAAATGCTTCTGAGAGCATTTGCAGGACCAGGCGGATGATCGGTGCGTCGCCGCCAGTCTCGTTGGCTTCAGTGTCGCCGGTCTGGACGGTGAAGTCCGCAGAGTTGAGCGCGTCGTCATGCACCTCGCCGGAATGATAGAATTGGCGAAAATGTTCCTGGATGTCCTGTTGGGTGGCGCACACCAGATTGAGTTCGCGACCGATCAGGTGAGGCAGGGTGTCCAGAGTATCGAAGTCAAGTGGGTCGGCGATGGCGATGGTCAGCGAGATCCCCTCGTCCTGAACGGGCAGGACGCGGTAGCGTTTGGCGGTTTCCTCGGAGAGCGTCTCGGTGATTTTCGGGTCGAAGGAGACATCGGCCAAGCGGATAAATGGGATGCCCGCATTGGCCGCCAAGGTTCGGGCCACGCCCTCCTGGGTTAGCGAGGTATGAGAGAGGAGGTGTTCGATGATGGTTTCCGCTCCGTAGAGCGCGTTGCGCGCGTTAGCGACATCATCCGTGCTCACCATGCCGGCTTCGGTAAGCAATTCTGCGAGATAATCTTCGTTGGAAAACACAGCTCTAAAAGTCCTGGGAAAGGTTTTTGGGATTACAGGACCGTACCGGAGGCGGTACATGTCACAACTGACGAAGATTGAACGGCCCGCTTCACCGTTGTCAATGAACCACATCGCCCGAACGGACGATTTTTCCTAGGCCGAGGCCAGCATCCCACAGGATGTAAACACCATGCCAAGTCATCCGGGGGGCGGCCACCGCCCGCTCACCAGACGGCAGGCGTTAAATCGAGGCGACCTTGCGATCCAACTTGGCGCTTGGAAGCGGCGCTGGAGTCTCGCAGGCTGCTGGACATGCGCACGAAAGCGGTTTCATTGATGCGGGAATTAACGGAAGCTCATGCGGTTTCCGGCCATGAGGATGAGGTGCGGGCCATCTTCGTTGACGAATTGGCGGACATCGGAGCGTTATCGACAGATCGCAACGGCTCAGTTTTCTGTGAGGTGGCGGGCGTGGGCCCGCGCGTGCTACTAGCTGGCCACATGGATGAGGTCGGCTTCCTCGTCCAGAATATCACCGCGGAGGGGTTTCTCCAGTTTGTGCCCATCGGCGGTTGGTGGGAGCACAGTCTATTATCCCAGCGGGTGGAAATCCTAACC
The DNA here is from genome assembly GCA_043722215.1 of Prosthecobacter sp. Taxonomy (GTDB): domain Bacteria; phylum Verrucomicrobiota; class Verrucomicrobiia; order Verrucomicrobiales; family Akkermansiaceae; genus Luteolibacter. The sequence goes on along the minus strand of JAYSPI010000176.1, from coordinate 1,101 downwards.
CGCAGCGGGACTAAAATCCTCGGCGTCGTCGCCGCGCGCCCGCCACATTTCCTGCCAGAAGCCCAGCGTCGTCAAGTGATGTCCCTCGACCAAATGTTCATTGATGTCGGCGCGCAATCCCGCCGCCAGGCCATCGAAACGTTGGGAATTTCCCTGGGTGACCCGATTGCGCCGAGCGCAGCGTTCACGCCACTGGCGCGTGAGGATCATTTCATGGCCAAGGCCTTTGACAACCGGGTTGGCATGGCCGGTGTGATCCAAGCCGGACAAATCCTCGCCCGCTCGCCCCTCCCCAACCACCTCATCCTCGCTGGCACCGTCCAGGAGGAGGTCGGCCTGCGAGGCGCCAAAACCGCCGCCGTGTGCGCCCACCCCGACGTTGCTATCATTCTGGAATGCCCACCGGCCGATGACACGCCGGGCATGGCCCGTAGCGAATCGCAGGGGATGATCGGTAGCGGGGTGCAAATCCGCCTATTTGACCCCACGGCCATCGCCAACCCGCGCCTAGCGCGCTTGGCCATCGAGGTGGCTCAAGCCGAGGGAATTCCCTATCAGGTCGCGGTACGCCGCAGTGGTGGCACCGATGCCGGAGCATTCCATGTGGCCAACCACGGCGTTCCGAGCATCGTGCTCGGCGTTCCGGCCCGCTACATTCATTCTCACAATGCCATCATTGACCTGAACGACCACCTCCACCTGCTGGCGCTAGTGGTCGCATTGGTCCGGCGCTTGGACCAGGAAACCGTGGCATCTCTCGTGGCTTACCTGTGATGTGCTTGCGGCGTGGCTCCGCTCCTCCCACGCGGTGACCGCTGTGCCCTTGCGTATCGCGGTCATTTGACCCACCCCAGAGCAGGAAAACCCACGGAATGAAACACACCCGGGAATGGGGCCACGCATGATTGTGGCTCTGAAATGTCATGGATGATCATTAGGATGATCATTCGCACGCCAGTTTGATCCGGGCGGAGCGATGATGGCGGACGATTCCACAGACCATTGTGAAGAGGTCCCCCTGGCGGAGCCAGGGGCAAACAGATTTTAGCTATGGGTCGTGGGAGGCCGGGGAGCGTGGTTGTTTGTGTTGTTAGTGGCGTA
>JAYSPI010000175.1:0-18612 GCA_043722215.1 Prosthecobacter sp. | reverse complement strand
AACACGCTTCCAGGTGACCGCTTCTATCGCGCGACCGTCATGGTCACCGACAATGCCACCCTCGCATTGGTCGGCGTCAACTCGGTGAGGCTCGAATCGACCCTCAAGAAGTAAGGCGGTAAAATATTCCAATCACTCGCAACGATCCAGTGAGTCATTAGCTTAATGAAGAGTTTGGCAGTCCTCAGGTACGCGGTGCAGTGGGTGTTCCTAGGCACTGCTGGCTCTACCCGCGCTCTGCCAATGGTGCCCCTCCTCACCGCAATGGTTTGCGTCGCTAGCGGCGCAGCCATTGCCCAGGATTCCGCGCCACCCGTGACGAGAGCCCGCATCACGGTGGCGACCCCTCCACCGGATCCGTCGAGTGGTCCCGCCACGGTCTCGGCCACGGCGGGACCGGTCGCGGGCATGACGCCTGGTCACCCGATACCGCCGCCCACCGGGCCGCCCATTGGCAGCGGGCTGTTGGCGTGGGACTCGGATGGCAAGGAAGTGGTTGTTACGCTTGGGGCCATTGATGCGTCCTTTGTTTTTCACGTCAGCAATGTTTCTAACGAGCCGGTGACCGTCACTCGCGTGGCTACCTCCTGCGGGTGTACCGTCGCGAAGTTGCCACCAGTGCCGTGGACTCTCGCGCCCGGAGCCGCTGGTACCATCGATGTGGTGATGAATCTAGCAGGGAAACGCGGGGTCAATATCAAGAATGTACTCGTCAATACCGACCATGGCTATCAGACGCTCACGGTCACCACCCGTATTCAGGAACCGCCCGCTACCACCATGGCCCCAGCAGATCGTGCCAAAAACCTCCAGATCGCAACCGCCAACCGCCAAGCGGTACTCCATGGCGAGTGCGCATCATGCCACGCAACCCCGGCGGCCAACCAGACCGGCGCGCCACTCTATCAGGCGGCCTGCGCAATCTGCCATGAGGCCGCCAACCGTGCTGCTAGCGTCCCGGATCTCAAGCAATTACCTCGACCTGCCGCCCCCGACTATTGGCGAGGGTGGATCACATCGAGCGCGCCAGGCAAGCTCATGCCTGCCTTCGCCATTGAGCACGGCGGCATCCTTAGCGCCGCACAGATCGAGTCGCTGGTGCAATACCTAACGGCAACGATGACGCCTGGCATGCCTGTTAGCCCGGGCCCGTGAGCCACTGGCTAGCGCCGGCGTAACTGGCTGCCAAAACGCGCTTGCTATGCCCCGGTCACCGCTGCTAGTGACACACATGCATTGCCGCTTTCCGCCCCACTCACGGGTGGCTCCCGCGATGTCTTGACCCGCATTTGCCCCACCTGGTGGCCGTCACTCAGCCACCAACGGAACATGAAAAACCACTCTGTCAATCCTGCTTGCCATCCTGCACCGGAGCTGCTGACGCCCTGTGCCTTCATCCCGGCCTGCGGGTTGTGGTGTGTGATGGGGTTTGATGGCTTTTTCAAGCAGGTGAACACGGCCATGGCTCGGCAACTCGGATGGACGACTCGCGAACTGCTGGCCCAGCCGTTTATCGAGTTTGTGCACCCGGATGACCGTGCTGCGACGTTGTTAGATGTCTGCAAGCTCCAGGACGCAGGAAACCCGATCGATTTCCAACACCGCTTCGCCCTGCGCGATGGCTCGTATCGCTGGCTCCATTGGAGTGCCCAACCCGTCACCGGTCAAACGATCATCCAGGCGAGCGCGCGTGATGTCACCGCCCAGCGCAATCTCGAAAAACAGATATTAGAAATCAGTGATCGCGAAAAGGACCGGATCGGCCGTGATCTGCACGACGGACTCTGCCAGAAACTGGCCGGAATCACTGCGTTGAGCGCAACCCTGAGTCGGCAACTCGGTCCGCACAGCGCACCCGGCGCAGCGGCAGCAGAGATCGCGTTGCTGCTCCAACAGACGATCGTAGAGGCTCGCAACTTGGCTCGGGGGCTCAACCCGGTGAACCTGGACGGCAGCGGATTGATTGGAGCACTGGATGTTTTTGCCACTAACACCCAGTCACTATTTGGAATTTCATGCACGTTCCGCTGCAATCGTTCCTCGATATTGTTAGGTGGCGAGGTCGAGAATCATCTCTACCGGATTGCGCAGGAAGCCGTCCAGAATGCCGTGAGTCATAGCCGGGCCGCCCGAATTACCATCACCTTGAATTTCGCCAAAGGGATGGGCTCACTTGTCATCCGTGACAATGGCACCGGCATCAAGCAGGATCACAGCTGCGGTAATGGAATGCATACGATGGCCTATCGGGCCAGACTCATCGGTGCGGCCCTCTCCATTGGCCCGAGCCAGCAGCGGGGCACGCGGGTGGAATGCACGTTCAGGCTGGTCCATAACCCCCGGACTCAAGCGCCATGACTTGTGAGAAAGCAGCGTCAGCCGGCGAGATGGTTCGGCACCGACTGATCGTGATCGACGACCATCCCTTGATTCGCCGTGGCCTCGCATCCATCATCAATGGTGAGCCCGATCTGGTGGTTTGTGCCGAAGCGGCGACTCGCCAGGCTGGCTTGGATGCGATTGCCACCACCAATCCTGATCTAGTGACTGTTGACCTATCACTGGGTGAAAGCGATGGACTAAGTCTAATTAAGGATATCCGGGCGCGCTTCCCCACGCTGCCGATGCTAGTGGTTTCGATGCATGATGAATCGCTTTATGCCGAACGTACATTTCGAGCGGGTGCCAGCGGATACGTCAATAAAGATCAATTAGATGGCACGGTGCTCGTTGCCATTCGCTGCGTGCTGGAGGGGCGGCGGTACATGAGCGCCGCCATGGAGGTCTGGTTCGCACAACAATACCTTTCCCAACCGACGCGTAAAAAGGACGCCCGCGTGTCGGTGCTCAGTGACCGCGAACTCGAAGTCTTTCGATTGATCGGCGAGGGCAATGGTACCCGCCAAATCGCCGAGCGCCTGAAGCTTAGTGTGAAAACGATCGAGTCTCACCGTGAGCACCTCAAGTCGAAGTTAACTCTCCAGTCCGGCGCCGAGTTGGCACGTGCCGCCGCATGCTGGCTTGAAACCGGCAAGATCCGCGTCTGAGATCACAGCCTCTGCGCGGCGGGGTGGCTGCACAAGCCTCGGAGCCAGGCTCACCATATCGCTCACAGGCGAGTTAAAAAGAACGCCTCAACCGAGAATCATGATCCGACTGATGGGGTCGCCAGCAAGGAGCCAGCCGAACGAGAGGGAGTCGTTTTATGGGATCGATATGTCGTTAATTCGGTGCGCCGTGAGTGTTTCGTTGAGGGATATTACGCGAAGATCCGGAGCAAGCGCTTCAACCACTGGAGGGGGATTCGCTGCGGCGGATAACGGAAGCCAGGATCCATAGTTAGATGGCGGTGTAAAACCGCACGCGGGTGGGAAAAGCAGTCAAAGGACGCGCGCCCGTGATAGGTGCCCATTCCGCTCTCGCCGACGCCGCCAAACGGCAGATCCTTTCCCAAGATTTGTAGGATGGTGTCATTGATACAGACGCCACCGGATCGGGTGCTAGAAAGGACTCGGTGCTGGAGTGCCGCGTCACCCGTGAATAGATAGACCGCCAGCGGGGGCGGTCGTTCGCGCAGCGTTGCCAGCACCTCGCCGAGGTCGGAAAATTCCATCACCGGGAGAATCGGCCCGAAAATTTCTTCGGTCATGACCGGGGCATTCGACGCGCAGGTCGTGAGAATCGTGGGTGCGAGGTAAAGGTCAGCGGGGTCAGTGGCACCGCCACAGGCAAGGGTGCCATGGGCCAGATAGCCAATGAGTCGGTCAAAATGCCAGCGATTGATGATGCGGCCGTAATCCGGGGATTTTTGCGGGGAATCCCCATAAAACTCGCGCAGTGCGGTGATCATGGCCTGGATCAATGCCGGGGCAATTCGCTCGTCCACCCAGATGTGATCCGGGGCGACACAGGTTTGCCCGGCATTGAGAAACTTCCCCCAGACAATCCGCCTCGCCGTGATTTGGACGGGTGCATCATGAGCGACGATGCACGGGCACTTGCCCCCGAGTTCAAGCGTCACTGGGGTGAGGTGGCGCGCGGCCGCAGTCATCACAGCCCGACCGGTCTCGGTGCCACCGGTGAAGAAAATCTTATCAAATTTTTCACCTAGCAGAGCTGCGGAAGTTTTCTGGTCCCCGTTGACGAGGGTGAGGTAATTTTCGGAAAACGTCGAGCGGATCAATTGATCGAGGACTGCAGCGGTGTGCGGGGCGAACTCTGAGGGTTTGAGGATGGCGCAATTCCCGGCGGCGATCGCACCCACCAAGGGCGCTAAAAGGAGTTGGACGGGGTAATTCCAAGCACCGATGATCAGAGCGATACCGTAGGGTTGTGAGTGGACATGACTGCGTGCGGGCCACGCTAGCAGCGTTGTGCGCCGCCGCTGCGGCTTCATCCACGCGCCAAGATGCTCCAGGGCGTGGCGAATCTCGCCCTGCACGCCGCTGATTTCTGAGGCGTACGCCTGCTGCGGGGATTTCCGCAGATCTGCGTGTAGCGCCGCCAGCAACTCGGCCTCGTAGGCATCCAGTTGGCGCGCCAGCAGTTTCAACTGCGCACGGCGAAAATCCAGTGACTGGGTGGCTCCTGATTGAAAAAACGCCCTTTGGCGCGCCATGATGTCAGAAAATTGCATTTCCTCTTTGTGAGATGCTGGTGGCGGGTTAGTTTCAGGTCAACTCATGATTAGAAAGGCTGTCATATTCGTATTGGCCAGTGTGATGATCGTCCGGGCGGACCAGGCCGCTGATACGCTCACCGCTGCGGGCGTGGCGGAGTTTACTGCGGCCTATCAGGCGTGGGATGGTGAGCGCTTTGGCAAGGCAGCAGAGTGTTTTCGTCAGGCGGAAGAGAAGTCTCCATCCTCAGCCATCAATCAGTATTGGCGCGGAGTCGCGTTGTTTCACCGGATGCTCCAGGCACAATCCGTGCAGAACCCCACCGCTGCCACCACAGCGATGGATGCGGCGCTTGCTACGCTTGAAGCCTCCGTAACGCTCGACCCTGGCAATGCGGAATCGCACGCGCTGCTCGGCACATTATACGGTCTGAAGATCGACGGCAGCATCTTCAGGGCCATCCGATACGGCCCAACGGTCCAGAGCCATCAGCAAAAAGCATTGAAATATGGTCCGATGAATCCGCGCGTCCGCTATTTGTTAGGCGCTGGGCAGTTTCACACCGCCAAGGATGCCGCTGCGAGGCGCGAGGCGCGGGACACTCTGTTGGCGGCGGAGAAGTTGTTCAATTCTGAGGCGCGGCAGTCGGTGACAGCGTTTGAGCCACGCTGGGGATACAGCAGTTGCCTGACTTTCATTGCTCGCGCCTACGAGTCGCTGGGCGAAATGTCTTCGGCTCAGGATTATTATCGAATGGCACATGCCGCACACCCGGCGGATCAGCGGGCCATGGATGGAATCAACCGCACCCAAGGAAAATAACCGACCCATTATGAGCAGAAAAACCGTCATTGTCATCGGCTCCGGCCTAGGTGGATTGTCTGCCGCTATCTCACTCGCACAGGAAGGCTATGAGGTCAGCATTCACGAGAAAAACCCACAGATCGGTGGCAAGCTCAATGTGCTCAAGGCGCAGGGATATACATTTGACTTGGGGCCATCTATCCTCACGCTGCCGCACATCTTCGAGCGACTCTTCCAGAGATCTGGCAAAAGGATGTGCGACTATATACCGATCCGCCCGGTCCGCCCGCACTGGCGCAATTTTTTTGAGGATGGCATGGTGGTTGATCTCGACCCCGATCCCGGGCGCATGGCAGAGGAAGCACACAAGGCGGGTGAAGACCCGGAAAACGTCCGTCGATTCCTCAAGTATTCTGCGGACCTCTATGATTTGGTCAATGCCGGGTACTTCGAGCAGGGTCTGGACACAGCCGCGGCCTTTAGGAAGTTCTACGGGCTGCGCAATTTCCTCAAGTTCGACTTATTTCGGACGATGCACGGCGGTGTGAGGCGCTACCTGAAAACGCGCTACATGCAGGATATCTTTGATTACTTTATCAAGTATGTCGGTTCATCCGCCTATCATTCGCCCGCGTTCATGAACTGTATGGCCACCATCCAGTTTCGTTATGACCTATGGTATGTGGACGGTGGATTGTACCACATCGCACTCGGCTTGCAGCGCTTGATGGATGAACTCGGCGTGACGGTATGCCTCAATAGCGAAGTGGTGGAGGTGGAGAAGCAAAATGGCCGTGTCACCGGCATCATCACTCGGGATGGCTCCCGGCATTCCGCCGACATCATTGTCTCCAACATGGAAGTCATTCCAGCCTATGAAAAGCTATTGCATGAAGATGACAAATTGATGAAAAGCCTAGAAAAATACGAGCCGTCATGTTCCGGGTTGGTGCTCGAACTCGGCCTAGACCGGCAATACCCGCAACTCGCCCATCACAATTTCTTTTTCTCCGCTCACCAGCGGGAGCATTTCAATACAGTCTTCCGCAAACATCAATTACCACCCGATCCCACAATCTATCTAGTAGCAGCTAGCAAAACCGACCCCACAGTAGCCCCGGATGGATGTGATGGATTGAAGATCCTACCACACATTCCTCACATCAATGATGAGCGCCCCCTCACCCGTGAGGATTACATGGTTTTAAAGGAGCGAGTACTCATCAAGCTGGAGCGCATGGGCCTCACCGACCTACGAAAACATGTGGTGTTTGAGCATTGCTGGACGCCGCTCGATATCCGCGAACAGTACTATTCTAACAAAGGGTCGATTTATGGCGTCGTCAGCGATCGCTTCAAAAACCTGGCGTTTAAAGCCCCGAAACAAAGCACTCAATACCCGAATTTGTTTTTTGTGGGCGGCTCAGTCAACCCTGGAGGTGGCATGCCGATGGTGGTGCTCTGCGGGCAAAATGTCGCCAAAAAAATTGTCACATGGGACAGGCAATGATGTTATGCATTTTTATCGGATTGTGGTCAGCAGGATGGATTCTCACGGTCCGTTTCCGCAGGCCAGTCATAACCCGAATTTCCAATACGACGCACGATTGCAGCATCATCATTCCAGCCCGCAACGAGGCGCATAACTTGCCAATGCTATTGCAGTCAATCCATTCGCAATCCATTAGACCTGTTGAAATTCTAGTGGTTGACGATGGATCAAGTGACGGTACAGCCGACATCGCGCGACGGTTTGGTGCCGAGGTGATCACACCGCCGCCACTTCCTGACGGCTGGCACGGTAAGCCTTGGGCCTGCCATCACGGAGCGATGGCGGCACGGGGCGAGTGGTTGTTATTTATGGATGCGGACACCTGGTTCGAGCCGGGCGGACTTAATTGCGTGCTTTCAATCCGACACGACGGAGCGCTTTCGATTGCGCCGTATCATGCGGTGCGTAGGACTTATGAGGACATCTCGTTGTTTTTTAATATTTGCATGACCGCCGGCACGGTTCCAAAAGGATTGCTAGGCCAGTTTCTGCTAGTGAGCAGTCATCACTATCAACTCGGAGGCGGGCACGCCGCCGTCCGCGGCCACATCCTTGAAAACTTTCGCTTGGCTGAAAAACTGCGGGCCGTTGGCGTACCACTGCTGAGTATGACGGGTAAGGGTATCGTGTCGCTCCGAATGTATCCACACGGCCTATCTGAAATGATCCGTGGTTGGACGAAGGGATTCGCGGCCGCCGCCGGTGGCACGTCCACTGGCAGCCTGCTGCTAGTAATCGCTTGGATGACCGGGCTGATGATGGCTCCGCTGATGGCAATCCTAACGGCTGATTGGCACCTCTGGGGAGGAGCCTGCCTATTGTGTTCGCTGCAAGTGGCATGGATCGGCAGAAAGCTGGGCTCCTTTGGCTGGGTGATGATGCTATTTTATCCGGTGCCGCTGATATTTTTTTACGGGATCTTCGTTGCGTCGGCGATGAAATCAGGGAAAACGGTTACCTGGAAAGGACGGAACGTCGATGCCGATTGAACTTCCGATGATCTGGATCGTGATCCTGAATGTCGTGTTGTGGCCAGTCATTCAACTGGCGCTGGCGTGGGGATTTACGCGCATACCGGTGGAGTGCTTCCATCCACCGCCAATGTTTGATACAGCGGCGTTTTACGAGAGATTCTTTTGGATCAAGCGCTGGAAACACCTCCTTCCGGACGGGGCGAATTGGCTTGGCGGGGCATTCCAAAAGCGCGAAATAAAATCGACCGATCTGGCATACCTGGATCGCTTCATCATAGAGACCTGGCGTGGCGAGTTATGTCATCTCTGTGCATTCCTACTTGTTCCGGTTTTTTCCCTATGGAATCCCTGGTGGGGGAATTGCGTGATTCTTGCCTATGCCATCATCGCTAACCTACCGTGCATCATCGCCCAACGCTACAATCGGATCCGCTTGTGCCACTTACGCGCTCGCATCAACGGAGTTTCAAGTCATGAATAACCAACCACAACGCATAATTCTGGTGACCGGCGCAACCGGTTATATCGGTGGCCGACTCGTCCCGCTGCTGCTAGAATGCGGGCACCATGTCCGCTGCCTGGTGCGCGATTCCAATCGCTTGTATGGTCGCTCCTGGCACGATGCCGTAGAGATTATCGAGGGTGACGTGTTGCGTCCCGATAGTTTAGCAACCGCCATGGACGGGGTGGATACTTGTTATTACCTGGTCCATAGTTTGGGTGGCGGTGCGGATTTTTATCACCAAGATCTCATGGCCGCTTCTAATTTTGGTGGAGCTGCGCGCGAGGCGGGTGTGAAATGCATCATCTACCTCGGTGGTCTAGCAGATTCTTCATCTGGATTATCGGAGCATTTGCGCTCACGCCAGCAAAGTGGCGAGTCCTTGCGGCAGGCCGGTGTTCCGGTTACGGAGTTTCGCGCCGGGGTCATCGTCGGCTCCGGAAGTATTTCATTTGAAATGATCCGTTATCTAACCGAGCGGGTGCCGGTGATGATCTGTCCACGCTGGGTTGATACGCGCACGCAGCCGATCGGAATCCGTGAGGTTTTGGCATATTTGGTAGCCGCCATTGACGTCCCTGAGAGCACCGGACGCATCATTGAGATCGGCGGATCTGAGGTCGTCACCTATGGGGAAATGATGAAGATCTATGCCGCCGTTCGCGGGCTGAGGCGCTGGCTGCTGCCGGTGCCATTTTTAACTCCCCGCTTGTCATCCTTGTGGGTGAATTTAGTGACGCCGATCCCGTCGGTGATCGCCCGACCGCTAATTGAAGGACTGCGCAACGAAAATATAGTAAATAATTTAGCGGCCCGCGCGCTGTTTTCTGACATCCAGCCAGTGAGTTACCGCACATCGGTGGAACGCGCGCTTTCTGTTTTAGAGGCGGGCAATATCGAAACAACCTGGAGTGATGCGCTGAGCACGTCTCAGGGAGCCTCGATACCTGTCGTTCTTACCAACCAGGAGGGGATGATCCGCGAGCATCGCCAATTGTGTGTCGCGGCATCGGCCGCAGTGGTTTATGCGATTTGCAGTGGTTTGGGTGGCAAGCGTGGTTGGTTGTGCATGGATTGGGCGTGGCAGATCCGCGGCTGGATTGACCGCCTGTTGGGTGGGGTCGGGATGCGGCGTGGCCGCCGGGATCCTGACAATCTGCGTGTTGGTGACGCCGTGGATTTTTGGCGGGTGGAGAGGATCGAGCCGGATAGGTTGCTCAGGCTGCGAGCTGAGATGAAGGTTCCCGGGAAAGCCTGGCTCCAGTTTCATGTCGTGACACGCGATGACGGACTGGTTGTGCTGTCGCAGACGGCATATTTTGCGCCCAAAGGTCTGACAGGTTGGAGTTATTGGTATTTGCTCTATCCATTTCATGCGCTGATTTTCAGTGGAATGATCAGGAAGATTGCACGCCGTGCCCAACAACAATCATTGAACTCTCACAGACACCCATGAAAATCCACCTTCTTGAGCAACAACAAGCATTGCCCATCACGCGTGATGATGCATGGGCGTTCTTTTCCTCGCCCGCGAATCTTCAGGAAATCACGCCCTCTGACATCGCCTTTGAAATCACCAGTCCGCCTGCCACAAAGATGTTTGAGGGCCAGATTATCACCTATCGCGTCAGGATTGCCCCAGCCGTTCGTATCTCATGGGTCACGGAAATCAAGCATGTGGTGGAGGGTCGCTCGTTCGTGGACGAGCAGCGGTTTGGCCCCTACAAATTCTGGAATCATCGACATGAATTCGAGTCCGTGCCTGGGGGCGTGGTGATGCGCGACACGGTCCATTATGGATTACCGTTTGGTCCATTTGGCTCCCTGGCACATGCCGTCTTCGTTCGCCAAAAGCTCGAATGGATCTTCAGATCACGGCAGCAAATACTATCAAAAATATTTGGTGGCGCTGATTTTTGATGCGTCGGGTGCCTGAGGAGGGTCCATCTACCTGACGACTACTGTGGTAAACAATACGATTCTTACGTGCGGTGAATTGGAGGATCTAGGAAATCTCGGTGGAAAAGAGTGGAACGGAGCGGTGCGAAATTGTTACCGCGTCGGGCGATTTCAGGACAAATATCCAAACACTCACTGTAGGCAGTACTTCCAGGAGGTTGGCGGCTTTGAATTTGGCCTGCAAGGCGTGAGAACTACGGCCGACTTGGTTGGGTGTGCCGACGTATGCAAATCGAGTCGGCCGGTCCGATTATCAAGCGTTGCGGAGGTAGTTGGATGCCAGATCGACCGATTGATAGGGGACGCCGAATTGATCGCAGATGAGGTTAGCGCTGATGCGGCCGGATTCATAGATGGTTGGTAGGCCGCTGCCGGGGTGGGTGCCGCCGCCGACAAGATAGCAGTTGTTAAACCCTTGATAACGGTTATGCGGCCGGAGGTAGAGCATCTGGCGCATGGTATGGGCAAGGTTGAAGGTGGCACCCATGAAAATCGAGGAACTTTCCCAATCTGCAGGAGAGATAATGCGCTGGGTGATGATGTGATCGCGCAGATCCTTCATGCCGGTGCGCTGCTCAATGCGTCGCAGGATATTATCAGCATATTCCGCTTTGTGAGTTTCCCAATCGAAGCCGTGGCGGGTGTTGATCGTGGGAACTAGCACATAAAGTCCGGATTGGCCAGCGGGAGCGACGTGCGGATCGATGACGCACGAGTTTCTCACATAAATTGACATATCATCGGAAACGTGGCGTTGGCTTTGAATATCGGCGACGTTCGCCCGGTAGTTATCGGCGAAAAGGATATGGTGATGAGGTTCGTTGGGGTAAATCTTATCCACGCCGAGATAGAGCATGAAGGTGGAGCAGGAAAATTGGCGACGCCGCATTTTTTCCTCGGGTGCACTGCGTCCATTAAACAATTGGGTGGCAGCGTGGGCATAGTCGGCGTTGATCACCACGGCGTCGGCCTGGATATATTCACCGTTTTCGAGCACGGCCCCGGTGAGGTGTTTTCCTGCCATTTTGAGTTCCCTAACGGGTGAATCCAGGCGGAGTTCGCCGCCGAGTTGTTCAAAAACCTTGGCCATGGCGTGCGAAATGCGGTTCAGTCCGCCCTGAACGTGATAGACGCCATACCGGTATTCGGTGAAGGAAAGGATGCTGAAAAGCGCTGGGCAATGCCACGGTGACATGCCGAGGTATTTCGCCTGAAACGTGAAGGCAAGCTTGAGGCGTTCTTCATCGAAGTAATCGCCGAGGACGTCATGCACGCTGCGGTTGGTTAGCACATAGGGCAGTGCGCGGAGGAGTCCCGGACGCAAGTAAGATGTGAGCGAGTGGAAAGGATGTTGTAAGCAGGGATAGATTTTGCGGAATTTTTCCGCATGGTCGATCATGTAGCGGCGGAAGCCGCCACTGTTGCCCGGAAACACCCGCTCAATCTCCGCTGCCATTCTGTCCGTATCGCTAAACGTGTGCAGCGAGGTGTCACCCCAACTCAGGCGGGTCATCGGGTTGAGATCGACAAATTCTAGGTGATCCTCGCTGGCGCTGCCGGTTTCAGCAAATATCTCATCTAGGCAGAATTTTTGGTGAAGGAATGTCGGGCCAAGGTCGAACGAGAAACCATCCAGGTTGAGCTCGGAATTTCGTCCGCCGACGCGGTCGGATTTTTCGACGATGGTGACGCGGAACCCACGGTGGGCGAGAAGCATTCCAGCGGTAAGCCCGCCAGGGCCGGCGCCGACGACGAGGATGTGTTTTTGGGTTCCTGCGGGCATGTACCGGTTTATCTACTGGCGATTGTTGTAAAAGGCAATTGCAACTTGGTTTATGGGTTGCGAATCCTCATATGATCAGCTCCCGCTGCAAGGGCGCGGGATGGTCGTGCCATGGGTGCGAGCGCCGGTCGAATGTCGGATGGGCTGGTCGGTTCAATTTGGGACTGGCACTACAAGTCGCCATTCTCGAAAAGTCGTCGCTGATTAGTATGGATGATTTATTTGATCGATGATGCATCTAACTGGCATGCGTTGAGATGAGCTAACAGCAGCGTGAAAAACATGAGTACGAGATTCTGGAGGGGTAGCTGCAATGGGGTGGGGAGGGCGTAGATGATGGCGACGGCGGGGGTCCAGACGCCGGCGTTGGCAATCAGAGTAGGCAGCACGCTACGGCTGTACCAGCCGGGGGATTGAAAGTCAGCAATGAGGACGCGGAGGTTGATTCCCGGAGTGAGCCACTGGTAGAACACGACCGTCACGGGGATGGCAACAATGGTGCAATAGAGGGTTAGGTCGAGGAGTGACTTGATCACGACGGTGGCCGTGTCGTGGCCGGAGCCGACGACGAGGGCGAGCAATCGGTACCAGAGATCGACCTCCAGGCCTTTGTAGCTCCAGAAGGCGGTCAAGCAGAGTCCCTGCCGCCAATGGTATGAGCCGTTGGTGCGGGCGATATAGCGCAGGTACAAAAATGGCAGCAGTCCCCCGAAGCAGCCGGTGGAGACGATTCCGAAGGCGAATCCCGCATATGCCCGAAAGGCCGAGAGTTGTTCGAAAGCCGCCTGGGTCGGTGGGTGGTGGTAGTAGGCAAAGACGAGGGTCAAGGCAGTGGCTTGAAGCACGAATCCAGGCAGCAGGTTGGCGCGGGCACCACGCAGGCCAGCCCTCCAAGGTGGTTCGCGGTGGTAGGTGGTAGCAGCCATGAGGGGCGGAGCGTTTCATCGCATGGGGTGCGAGACGAGTGCGAAGTGCCGGTCGGTAGATTCTACTGCCCATGGTTAGGCCATCCTCACCCTAGTTGATGTGCCACCGCTCGTGCGGCAGATCGGTCGGCTCGACGACGATAGTGGCGGGCGCAATCACCGGGCGGGGTGGAGAGCGGTTTTTAGGTAGGGGGCGGTGCGCGAGGTTTTGGAAGTGATGATTTTTTCGGGTGGGCCTTGGGCGACGATTTGGCCGCCGTTTGGGCCGGCTTCGGGGCCGATGTCGAGGATCCAGTCGGCTTCGGCGGCGACGGCCATGTGGTGTTCGATGACGACGACCGAGTGGCCTTCATCGACGAGGCGGTGGAGGATGTCGATGAGGCGTTTGATATCTTCGAGGTGGAGGCCGACGGTGGGTTCTTCGATTAGATAGAGGTTGTGAGTTGAGAAGTGGGCGTTGGTGAGGGTGGCCTTGGTGCCGCGCCCTCGGATGAGTTCGGAGACGAGTTTAATGCGTTGGGCTTCGCCGCCGGAGAGGGTGGGCGAGGGTTGTCCGAGCTGCAGGTAGCCGAGGCCGGTATCGGCCATGAGTTGGAGCGGTGCGGCGATGCGCGGTTGGGATTGGAAGAAGGCCGCCGCTTCGTCGAGGGTCATGGCGAGGACGGCGCCGATCGAGTGGTTGCGGAACGTGACATCGAGGGTGGCGGGGTTGTAGCGTTGGCCGTTGCAGGCGTCGCAGTGGACCCACGTGGACGGCAGGAAGTCCATTTCGAGTTTGATGCGGCCATTGCCTTTGCATTCTGGGCAGCGTCCGCCTTCGGTGTTGAATGAGAAGTGGGATGCGTCGAAGCCGCGCATGCGGGCCTCCGGAAGTTGGGAGAAGAGTGCACGAATGTGGTCGAAGACTTTCACATAGGTGGCCGGGCACGAGCGGGAGGTTTTGCCGATCGGTGATTGATCGACTTCATAACAGGCTTTGATGGCATTTTGGCCACTGGATTTTAGATAGGGTTTGGGGGAGCTCGGTAGGGAGGAGAAAACAGCGGCCAAGCATTGGTGCATGAGGGTAGATTTGCCGGATCCGGAGATGCCGGTGAGGACGGTTAGGCGCCCGAGCGGGATGGCCGCGGTGAGGTGGTGAAGGTTGTTTGCGGTGCATCCCGTTAGCGTTAGAAACGGGTGGTTTTTTGGAACCGCGCGGCGCGCGCCACGGGTTGGGTGGACCAGCGGATGGGTCAGCGCCCGCAGCGTCGGGGAATGAATGTGCGACTTCAGATGGGTGATCGATGATTTGGCGCGTTGCGGGGGTTTTCCCTGATAGACGATTTCTCCACCGAGGCGGCCGGCGCCGGGGCCGAGGTCGATTAAGTGGTCGGCGGCGGCGATGGTATCCTCGTCGTGTTCGACGATGACGAGTGAGTTGCCGTGGTCGCGCAGTTTGATGAGGGTTGTGAGGAGGGCGGCGTTGTCGCGAGGGTGGAGGCCGATGGTGGGCTCATCTAACACATAGAGGACGCCGCGTAGGTTCGATCCGAGCTGGGCGGCGAGGCGGATGCGCTGGGATTCGCCGCCGGAGAGGGTGTTGCCGGCGCGGTCGAGCTGCAGGTAGCCGAGGCCCACCTCACGGAGGAATGCGAGGCGTTGGTGGATTTCGGGGAGGATGTCGCGCGAGATGAGTGCTTGGCGCGGATCGCTGAACGAGAGGTTAGAGAAGTGGTCGCTGGCGGCAATGATCGAGAGTCGGGAGATTTCAGCGATGGCGAGGTCTGCGGAGGATGGCTGGCGGTGTGCGGACGAGGACCGTGGGTGGATTCGCACGGCGGAGGCGGTGGGGTTGAGGCGTGAGCCATGGCAGGCGGGGCACTCGATGAGTTCGCGGTCATCCATGCGTTCGAGGGCGCGCTCGGCATCGAGTTCTGCGGCGAGGACGGAGTCGAAGCGTGATGGGTCGAGTGGGCGGTTTGATTGTTTTGGGATGCGACCGTAGCCGCGACACTGCGGGCACCAGCCGTGCGGTGAGTTAAACGAGAACCACCGGGGGTCAAGGTCGTCGAAGGAGTGGTTGCAGGATGGGCAGCTTGCTTGGGTGGACAGGAGGATGATTGGGCCGTCGGCGGGGTATAGTTTGATGATGCCTTTGCCGATGGTTAGGGCGCGCTTGATCAATGACTGGATATCAGGAGGCGCGGTTTTTTTGTTAGGAGGTATTAGTTCGGCGACGACGACGTCGATCGAGTGTTCCTTGAAGCGTTCGAGGCGGGTGAAGTTGGCGGCGTTAATGAATTGTTGATCGACGAGGAGGCGGGAGAATCCCTGTTTGAGTGCCCACTCGGCGACTTCGGTGTGGTAGCCTTTTTTAGCACGAAGCAGCGGTGCTAAAAGCGTAAGCGGGCCGCGAGCCAGGCACTCGTTGAGGGTGTTTTCGATCGCGGCGAGCGATTGTTTGGCCACCGGCACGCCGCAGTCCGGGCAGTAGAGCGTGCCGAGCTTGGCATAGAGCAGGCGGATGAAGTTCCAGAGTTCGGTGACAGTGGCGACGGTGGATTTGCCGCTGCCCTTGGAGACCCGTTGTTCGATGGCGACGGTGGGAGGCAGGCCGGCGAGTTGGTCGATGTCGGGTTTTTCGAGTTGTTCGGCGAATTGGCGGGCGTAGGCGGACATCGAGTCGAGGAACCGTCGTTGGCCTTCGGCGAAGAGGATGTCGAAGGCGAGGGTGGACTTGCCGGAACCGGATAGGCCGGAGATGACCACGAGTTGGTCGCGCGGGATGTCGAGGGAGATGTTTTTGAGGTTGTGATGGCGTGCGCCGCGCAGTGAAATGTGAGGGAGTGGTTGATTGAGGGGGAGTTTGGTACGGCGGCGGGGTGCGGCAGTTCGATGTGGGGTGTCACCCGGGTTGAGGGCCTGGCGAAGATAGTGAGCAGTGGGGGTGGTGAGTTGGGCAAGGTCCTCGGGAGTGCCGGCGGCGACGAGTTGGCCGCCGTGAGCCCCGGCTTGTGGGCCGAGATCGAGGATCCAGTCAGCGGATTTAATGACATCCAGGTTGTGTTCAATGACTAATAGCGAGTGGCCGGCATCGACGAGTTGCTGGAAGACGTCTAACAGATTAGCGATATCGGAGAAATGTAGGCCGGTGGTAGGTTCGTCGAGGATAAGGAGAAGCGGGTGGTGGGTGGCTGCGGTGGAAGGGTCAGTGCCGTGGCGGGTGGTGGCGAGGAGTTGGCAGAGTTTGAGTCGTTGGGATTCGCCGCCGGAGAGGGTGTTGAGCGGTTGTCCGAGTTTGAGGTAGCCCAGGCCGAGGGCTTGCAGTGGTTCTAGCAGGACGAGGGTTTGGGCGATGAGGCGGGTGGCCTTTTTGGAGGGGTCGGGCAACGAGGTGAGGGTGGCGACGGCTTCTTCGACGGTTAGGTCGAGGATGTCGGCGATGGATTTGCCGGCGAGCGAGTAGGCGAGGGTGGATGATTTGTAGCGGTGGCCAGCGCAGTCGGGGCAAGTGACGTAGAGGTCGGAGAGGAACTGCATTTCGACTTTTTCGAAGCCGGTGCCGGCGCATCGGTCGCAGCGGCCATCGCCGGAGTTGAATGAGAAAAACCCTGGCTTGAGGGCGGCGGCTTTGGCGGCGTCCGTCTCGCAGAATAATTGGCGGATGAGGTCGAAGGCTCCGAGGAAGACGGCGGGAGTGGAGCGTGGGGTGCGGGCGACGGGTGATTGGTCGACGATGGTGACGCCGCCGAGGTGCTGGCTGCCGCGCAGGTGCTTGAGCGGGGCCGGATCGGCATCAATCGGTTGGCCGAGTTGGCGGGCGAGGTTCAGATAGAGGACGTCGTGAGCGAAAGTGGATTTGCCTGAACCCGAAACCCCAGTGAGACAGAGGAAGCAACCTAACGGCAGATCGATGTCGAGTTTGCGCAGGTTGTGTCGGGAGGCTCCGCGAATTGCGAGGATTTGGGGGCCGGGCGGGCGGCGGTAGGCGGGAACTGGGATCGACTGGTGGCCACTGAGCCAGGGCAGAGTGCCGAGTGCGAGGGGTTTGGGTTTTGGGTTGGGGGTGGGTGGGCCTTGATAGATGATATGGCCACCGTGCTGGCCGGCGCCGGGGCCGAGGTCGATGAGGTGATCGGCGGCGCGCATGACGGAGTGTTCATGTTCGACGACGACTAGGGTGTTGCCCTTATCGCGCAGGGCGTGCATGACGCCCACGAGGCGATGGATGTCGCGGGCATGGAGGCCTACGGTTGGTTCGTCTAGCACAAATAGCGTGCCCGTTAGAGAGGCGCCCAGGCAGGTCGTTAGGTTGACGCGCTCGACCTCACCGCCGGAGAGCGTGCGGGTGTGCCGGTCGAGAGTGAGGTAGCCGAGTCCGACCTCATTGAGGTAGGACAGGCGCGAGGTAATTTCAGTGAGGACGAGGTTGAGAGTCGGGTCGGGATGGGAGGTTGTGGATTTGAGATCGGCGCACCATGGGAGGAGGTCGGCGACTGGGAGGGCCCAGAGTTGGGGGAGCGATAGGTGGTGGATTTTGAAGCAGAGGGCCTCGGGTTGGAGGCGATTTCCGCGGCAGGCGGAGCAGGTGGTGTAGGATCGGTAGCGGCTGAGGAAGACGCGGACGTGCATTTTGTAGGCCTTGGTTTCCAGCCAGTCGAAGAAGCCTTTCACGCCATACCAGGCCCCGGATTGCCAGAGTGCTTCGAGTTCGTCTGGGGTGAGTTCGTTGGTTTTACGGTCGCCATAGTAGATCCACTCGTGGTCGGCGGGGGAGAGGTCTTCCCACGGGGTGGAGGGGTTGAGGTTGCGGAGTTGGCAGCAGCGCAGGAGGTCGCGCTGGCATTCGTCGCCGCGCTCGCCTTGGAACGGTTTGATGGCCCCTTGGACGAGTGATAGAGACGGGTCGGGGACGGTTTTATCGAGGTTGATGCCGATGATTCGGCCGAAGCCGCGGCACAGTGGGCAGGCCCCCAGCGGGCTATTGAACGAGAATAATGGCGGGGTGGGGGAGCGGAGAGTGAAGCCGGTAGCGGGGTTGGTCCAGGTGGAGGAGAACGATTTGGCTGGAGGGGGCGGGTGGGTGGTGGTGGGAGATTTGGCAGAGCGAATGCAGTGGATGGATGCGTGGCCTTTGCCGAAGAGGAAGGCGGCGGTGAGGGCTTCGAGCAAGCGGGGGTGGTTGAGTGGGGTGAGGGTGAGTCGGTCTTGGATGACGTCGATGGTGGGCGGCAGCAGGCGGAGCGAGGTGGGGGTGGGTTCGTCGGAGCGGATGACGTTTCCCTGATAGAGGAGGCGGAGAAATCCTTGGGTTTGGAGGAAGGCGAGGAGATCGCTGGCCGGGGTAGTGGCAGGAACCGGGATGGGAAAGGTGACGAAAACGGCTTGGCCAGCGAGTTCTTTGATGGCCCACTGGCAGGCAGATTCCGGTGAATCCGGTTGGATCGGATCGCCGGTGTGTGGGTCGTAGGCGGTGGCGAGGCGGGCGAAGAGGAGTTTGAGGTAGTCGTT
>JAYSPI010000174.1:0-4974 GCA_043722215.1 Prosthecobacter sp. | reverse complement strand
AGGTTGAACTCAAAGTAACGACCACTCACGGGCTCCGCGATGAACAACTCGGCCACATCGTAACGCCATAATTCGGCCTGAAACATCCCCGGCCGCGACGGATGAAAAACGCCTTGCCGCCGCCGGGGTGGGATTTCTCCAGATCGGCATCCTCGGCGGTGCTACCAAAAATTTCCGCAATCAGAGCACCGGGTCGTGGCGACCGGCGCGATCGCTGGCTTTAGGCAAACAACCGTAGGCGATCACCACGCCGCCCGCACGGACGTAAGCGCGCGCTTTTTCCACGGTGGAAAACCTAACAGCCGCCATCGCGGGCAGCAGCAAGACGCGGTAGGCACCGCCCGCCACGTGGAGCCTGCCATCGGCGGGAGTGGCGCGTTCGAGCGATTCGAAGTCGAGGAAATCGAAGTCGCAATTTCGGTCGAAGAGATATTTTCCGAGATGGAAGGCACTGTCCTCGGGCTGCGGGTTAGCGGGTTAGCGGGTTAGCGGGTTCGACGCCGCCGAGCGCTTCATTTCCTATATGGGCGACAATGCCGATGAGCGCGGGATCCGCGGGTTCCGCATCGAGCGCGGCAATCGGATAGACGATGGCCACATCGCAGCGGCGGACGCCCTGGGAAAGGATCCAGCTCAGACGGGTGAAGAAGCCGTTGAGCGATTGAGCATGTTGCCAATACGGCTGGCGGAAGTGGAAATCCGGAGGTGCCCATTCCCACCAACCGCCGAGGGTGGAGTAATACAGGCCGTGGAGATTCACCACCGTGGCTCCGTAGGCGAAGTCTTCCTGGATGGCGGCGACGACGTCTGCTGGCCTGGTTTCCCAGCCGCTGGAATGGAAGGCTTCGATCCAAACGCGCGGCCGCTGATAGAGATGGGCGATGGAACTATTGACCTTAAGCCCTTTGAAAGCGCGCGGGCCCTATAACTTCGGATCCTCGCAGCCCGGCGCGGAATACCAGCGCATGGCGCGGAAGTAATCGCCATAATGGGCGCGGCCCTGGGCGATTCTGCCGCGGCCGCAGTTGTCGTGGCCGAACATCGTGCCACGATCCTCATGCCATGCGAAGATCGGTTTGAAATAACAATCCTCGATCCGCCGCGTCACCACGTCCGCAAAATCGAGGCGAATTTTCTCCGTGAGCTTGCCGAAATCGTGCCATAACGCAGGCAGGACCGGATCAAGATCGTAACCTTTGAGCGCGGAAAACGCATCGAACAGATAGTTCGACCAAAATGGCATGCAACCGCCAAAATCGAGCTCGTCCTGGAAGAATAGATTGAGCGATTTCCCCACTTCACCCGGGCACTCGCGCTCGAAGGGCGCGTAGAGCTTGTCGATGGCGAGCGGGCCAGACTGCGGGTGGAGCGGATCGAACGCATTGAGCCGGGCGAACACCAGCGCGACGAACCAATCGCCCGCCGGGGCAGTCCATTCCAGCACGCCATCACAAACGCCATCCACGAGTGATATCCGGGCGTCGATGCGCGGCACGCCGTTTTCCAACGGATAGGCCCAGGCCACGATGACGAGAGTCCCCGGTTCGGCGTCCAAGCGGACGTTTTCATGGCCGGAAATCCGGCGGGCGTCACAGCTCATCTGGCCGCCCTGCATGCCGGGATTTTCACGGCCGATGGCCATGAGAAGCGGCTCAACGAGGGTGTAATCTTGGAATCCTGCGGTCATCCTGCGTTGACGGCACTCGCCGAGAAACCAGCGGAACAAATCCCACCATGCCGGCGAGAACAACTTCGGATCGCCGGAGTCATTGGTGCCGTCCGAATGGTGCGGGTAGCTGACAACCGTTTGGCGGACGCCCTTTTCGCAAAGCTGGTCGAGCTGCCAGGCGATGCGCCCACGGTCAAGCGCCTCACCCGCCCACCAATAAAATGGCACCGGTCCGTGGGTGACCGGTGGACTCAGGAACGTCCGCTCCATAGTTCCGCTCACTGAATCCAAGGAATCCAGAACTTTTGCTTGGGGACTTGTGGTGAGTGCCATCGGAGAATATTCGCGCTCCTTGCTTGAACGGGAGCCACCCGCATGCTGACAGAACCCCAGAGCATTCCCATGGAAGAATCCCTCAATTTCTTGCACTTTTCCCTGATTTTATCCAGTTTGGAAAACCGCATCTAACCACCGCATTGGATGGTTCTGGTCACAAATTCCCAATTCCTCAGGGTGCCGCGATGACGATTTCCTTTCCCGCGCTGATGGTGGGGCCATCTGACCCCAAAAAAGCAACCATACGCGTTGGTGAAATGACCTTTACGATCTATCGTCTCTCGACCAGACAAGGCAATCGAGGCCGCGTGAAAAAAAATTCTGAAGGTGGTTGGCTCCATGTAAGATGCGGGTGCAACCGTTCGTAGTGCCTGCCTGATGAAAACACAAAAACCACGAATGTCAGCGCGGGCGTTTTTTCAAATTGATGGGCTGCGGCCGATTGTTAGGCCGTTTTTCCATGCGGCGATTGCGCTCGGCGTTCTCGCGCTCGGGTCGGTGGGCACGGCAAACGGTGAGCCCGCCGCGGCAATCCCCCCCATCCCCGACCTCACCCAAGGTGGCAAAAAGGACGCCAACCACGATTGGACGCTGGGACCCACTGGCATGCGTGGCTGGATCTACGGCGGGAGCGGCCAGACCGCCACGTCACGGCAAATTTTGGTGACTGAGATCGATGCCGGATCGCCGGCGGATGGGGCCCTGCGCGTCAACGACGTGATTCTGGGGGTGAACGGCAAGCCCTTCGCGGACGATGCGCGCATCAGCCTCGCGCGTGCCATCACCGCAGCCGAGGAGAAATCCGGCTTACTGCGGCTGACCTGCTGGCGGGACGGGCGGAGCAGCGATGTGGACCTGAAGTTGCCGGTGCTGGGCTCCTACTGCGCCACCGCGCCGTACGATTGTCCGAAGTCGAAGGCGATCTTCGAGCAAGGTTGCCGGGTGATCGCGAAGGATGGCCTGAAGCGCGTCGATATCCCCATCGACCTCAACGCGCTGGCGTTGTTAGCCAGCGGCAACAAGGAGTATCATCCGATGCTCGCCGAGTATGCCAAAAACGTGGCGGCATCGCTGCGCCCGGGCACCTGGACCTGGCATTATGGTTATGGAAATCTGTTTATGGCAGAGTATATCCTGGCCACCGGCGACAAGTCGATCCTGCCGGAACTCACTCGCACCGCGAAGGAATCCATCATCGGGCAGAGCACCGTAGGCACCTGGGGTCACGAGTTCCTGGCCACACCGAGTGGCCACTTGAACGGTTATGGTTGCATGAACCTGCCGGGCCTCGTCATGACCACCGGGCTGGTGCTGGCCCGCCAGGCGGGCGTGAAGGATCCCGCGGTGGACCGGGCGATCGACAAGTCGGCCAAGTTCCTGCGCTACTATGTCAACAAGGGGGCCATTCCTTATGGCGATCACCAGCCATGGCCCGGGCATGAGGATAATGGCAAATGCTCGATCGCGGCGGTGCTCTTTGATTTGTTAGGGGATCGTGAGGCCGCGTCGTTCTTCGCCCGGATGTCTACGGCCGCCTACTCCGAGCGGGAACGCGGACACACGGGGAACTTTTTCAATCTCCAGTGGGCACTGCCCGGCGTGTCCCGCTGCGGCCCGCTAGCCACGGGTGCCTATTTCAAGGAACAAGGCTGGTACTACGATCTGGCACGCAACTGGAAGGGCGGTTTCGGTTACCAGGGGTCGCCGGTCGGTGAGGAGGAACATAACAAGTACACCCAGTGGGACTGCACAGGCGCTTATCTTCTGACTTATGCCCTGCCGCTGAAA
Organism: Prosthecobacter sp.; assembly: GCA_043722215.1. Taxonomy (GTDB): domain Bacteria; phylum Verrucomicrobiota; class Verrucomicrobiia; order Verrucomicrobiales; family Akkermansiaceae; genus Luteolibacter. The sequence goes on along the minus strand of JAYSPI010000174.1, from coordinate 1,181 downwards.
AGCCTCTATCTAACCGGGAAAAAACCGTGCTCGGTGCCCCCGTTGAATCCCAAGGAAGTGGCGGATGTCATTGCCGCCGGCAGGGATTACTTCTCGGCCACCGGCAAGAACGGTTTTTCCTACGACGGGCGCACAGCCGAGGAGTTGCGGGCCGGCCTGTCGAGTTGGTCGCCGGCCGTGCGCAAGCGCTCCGCCCAGACGCTGGGCCAGCGCGAGGGCGATTTTGTGCCAGCGCTGCTGAAGATGTTAGGCGGTACCGACCGCTATACCCGCTACGGCGCGTGCGAGGCGCTGGGCAGTTTGGGGCAGCGGGCCGATGTGGCGGCGCCGCAGTTGCGCGCGTTGCTCAAGGATCCTGACCCGTGGATGGCAAACCTAGCGTGCAATGCCATTACGCGTCTCTCCGTGACAGCCCGCAAGGATGCAGCAAACGATCTGCTGGCGTTGGCGGCACGCAAGAATGCGGCTGACCCGCGGGGGATGTGCCAGCGCTCCGTGGCCAACGCATTGTTCGAGGCGTATCCCGGTTCCCGCGGACCGCAGGGCATCCTGGCCGGCTCCCTGTCGGATACTGACCGCCAGTTGCTCTATCCCGCCATCCGCTCGGTGTTGGCAAATGACGACGGCGCGGCCCGGATGACGCTCGAGCGCTATTATGACAAACTGACCGACGTCGATCTGGCGGCATTGCTGCCGGATATCATCAAGGCGATCGAGAAAATGGCACCCAGCGACGAGATGTTTGCCGACTACATCCGCCTAGCCGGTCTCGATCTGCTCTCGCGCCTGCACATCCGCGAAGGCATGAATCTGTGTGTCTCGACCATCGAATGGCGTTGGGGCAATAAGTATCAGAAGCGGATGGAATTCCTCAAGCGCTACGGCACCCACGCCAAGGAGGTGCTGCCGCAGCTGCGGAACAAGCGGTCGGAGAAATTTCCGGAAGGCGTGAAAAACATCGACAAGGTCATCGCCGAGATCGAAGCGGCCACTGATACGCCAACGCTGGTGAGTCTCAAGGATTTTATCGCACAAGCGTCCGCGAGAGGAGACGCGTCGAACAATACGAAAAAAGCCACGCCTTGAACCCAGCCGATAAACGGGATGATTTCAGATGCTTAACAAACGGATGCTAAAACAATGGCACCATCGAGAATTTAGTGGGTAAACGACCAATCGGG
>JAYSPI010000173.1:0-5205 GCA_043722215.1 Prosthecobacter sp. | reverse complement strand
TAACCGCTCCCTAGCGCGACCCCGGCGGCAGCGGACGCGCGCCGTCAGTCCGGCAGCTTGATTCGGGCGGGCACGTCGCTGATCTTGATGCCGGCCTTGGAGAGGGCGTCCCAGACTTGGAGTAGGCGTTCGAGCGGGAGTTTTTTATCCGCTTCGAGTTCGAGTTTACGGCCGGGGTTTTGTTTTTGATAGGCTTCGAGGTACGACTGGAGGAGTCCGGCGGGGACGGCGAGCGAGTCGAGGGAGATTTTGCCCTCGGCATCTACGGCGATGACCGAGCGTGAGGCGACGGCTTTCTCGGAGGGTATTTCGCGCACGGTGGGCAACTCGATGTGGAGGATATCGCGAGGTTTCTTGAAGGTGGTGGTGACGATGAAGAAGATGAGCATGATGAGGAGGATATCGATCATCGGGATGATCGTGACCTCGACACGTTTGCGGGGGCGGCGGGGAAAGCGCATAAAGTGTTAGGTGTTGGGGGCGGATTGCTGGCAGATATACGCCAACTCCGCGAGCAACGACTCGAGGCGCACGGTGAGCACTTCGATCTTGCGGGTAAAGTAGCCGTGGGCGACCACGCAGGGCACGGCGATGGCCAAGCCGAAGATGGTGGTGGTGAGAGCTTCGGCGATGCCGCGAGCGATGGTGATGTGGTCGGCGGCGTCGCTTAGGCCTTGGAAGATAGTGACCAGGCCGGAGGCGGTGCCGAGCAAGCCTAACAGCGGTGCGATGGTAATGCAGGTATCGAGCACGCTGATGCCGGCATGGAGGCGGGCGGTTTCTTCGCGAGCGGCGGATTCGACGGCTAGGGTGATATCGCGCTGGGGTCGGCCGTAGTGTTTGATGGCGACGAAGGCCAATCTTGCTAGGGCGCTGTGGCCGGGTTCTAGCTCCTTGAGGATGGCCTCGACGCGGTGGGTGGCGATGATTTCCTGGAACGTTGTCAGTTGGCGGGCGAGAGCGTTGGGGATGACGCGGTTGCGCGATAATGCGAGGGTTTTGTAGAGGATGGCGGTCATGCCTGCCACCGAGGTAATGGCAAGAGGGATCATGAAGAGTCCGCCTTTTTGGAGGAATTCCGCGGCGACATGCAAGGCACCGGTGGTGGTCACCGTGGCGAACGGGCTAAGGGTTGCGATCATATGGATAGTTAGAAATAGAAGCGAAAGATGAGTTCGAGGGGTTCTTGGTCGTATTCTCGGCGCAGGCTGGCGGGCATGACGGGGATGTGGGCGTCGCGGATGGCGTTCAAGGTGAACCCCTTCTGGACCTCGCCGGTTTCCATGTCACCTACGAATTGGACTGAGCGGACCTTGCCGGTGGCTTCCACAAAGAACCTCACCGTGAGAAACCCCGGAGTAATAAAATCCCGGTGCCGCACGCAATTGCGCTGCCATTCCTGCTCGACGGCGCGGCTCAGCACCGCTTGATAGCGCCCCAACGGCGAGTCCGCGACGTCCAGTGAGCTGCGACCTGTGCGCGAAATCGAGCCGACGACGGCGGTTTTGCGTTGGAAGCCATGGAAGGCGGGGCTCTGGGTGGCGGGTTGTAACGCCGCGCCAGCCCCCGGCTGGGTGTCGGTCGTGGGTGGCGCGGGAGTCTCCTTGGCCAGCTCGCGGTGGACGGGCACCTCGACCGGATGTGTGCCATCGAGGGATTTGGTGTCGGGTGGTGTGGGCGGGGTCGTGCCCGCCGCAGCGGGTGGTTTGGTTGCCAACTCGGTTGCGGGTGGCGTGCTGGATTCATCCGCCGGACTGGATGCGGCATCTAGCTGCCCGTCCTGATAATCGCTGTGGGTGGTTTCAATCTGCGATGCGTCGGGCGGGGTGATACCGGCTTGCGAGGGTAGCGGGGGGGCGCCGGTCGTCGGCGTGCGGTCGCTCGTGGCGCGGGTATCGCGCTCGCCGAGCAAGGACGGGTTGTCAGGGCGAGGGGCGGCTTGGTCGGCGGAGGTGCGCGCAAACTGCGGGCCGTTTGCCGGTGCCGCGGCGGCGCGGGTGGGCGGCGCGGTGGCGGGGCTTGGCGGCGCGGTGGCGGGTGGGGGAGTGGGTAGCATCTCGGGGAAAATCATCACCACGGAGGGCGGGGGAGGCAGCGGGGTGGGAGATTTTTGTCGGAGAGCTTCAGCCTTGAGGGCGACGAAGCCAAACCCCACGAGTAGGCCAGCATTGGTGAGCACCGACAGCCCGAGGGCAAGCGCCCACAGGTGGTCGTCGCCGCGCTGCGTGGGGGATGCCGACGGTTGCTGTGCCACGCCGCCAAGGTTGCCGGAAACCCGAGCGGGCGCAATCCGAGAAATGCCTACCGAGGTTTCTGTCGGCCTCACCGGCGTATGTCGGTGACTCTTCGCCATGAATTTTAGCGCCGTATCCAGACATGCGGGGGAATCGATGGTTCTGGCTCCGGCGTCACGGCGGCGGTCATGCGAAGGTGGGCAGCAAGAGGGTTTCGAGCCATCATGAGCCATCGGTCGCAGATTTTCAGGAGACGGCTGGACCGCGAAGCGATGACCGGCTAGCGTCCGCGCGACGTGAATCCGCCTGCCTCATCACCCGCCGAATTGTTGCCCAGTCTAGAAATCAAGGATGCCCAGTTGATTTTCAACCGAGTTTGGAAGGAGTTGGAGGCAGGGCGAGGGCGTGACCAATTACATTTTCCCAAGGAGATCATTCTGTTGGGTGGGGCACCGGGTTCAGGGAAGGGGACCAACACGGCGTTTATTAGCAGCGTGCGAGGGATCACCTCGCCGCCCATCGTGATGAGCCAATTATTGGATTCTCCGGAAGCGCAGCAGATCAAAGCGGGCGGTGGGATGGTGGGCGACGAGGAAGTCCTGCGCTTGTTGTTGCACGAGTTACTGAAGCCGCAGTTTCGCGATAGTGTGGTGCTCGATGGGTTCCCGCGCACCAACGTGCAGGTCGAGTGCCTCAAGTTGCTATACGATCAAATGTTGCAGCTGCGGCGCGAGTTTTCCGGCACGGCACAGGCACATTATTTCAAGCAGCCGACGTTTCACATCATGGTGCTTTTTGTCGATGAAAAGGAAAGCATCGAGCGCCAACTCAAGCGCGGCCGCGAAACCCTGGTCCGCAACGCCGAAATCCGCCAGTCGGGCGTCGGCATATTGGAGGAAGTCCGCGCAACCGACTTTGATCTCGATTTGGCGCGCAACCGCTACCGCACGTTTAAGGAGAAGACCTACGGCGCGTTGGTCTCGCTCAAACAGATATTCCACTACCATTTCATCAATGCTCAGGCACCCGTTAAGGTGGTCCAACAGAATATCCTTAATGAACTCGAATACCAAAGCTCGCTTGAGCTCGACCCGCGAACTTATGATGCGCTACGGCATATTCCGTTAGCCGATGATATTGTCCAGCACGCCCGACAGGAACTGGTGAACCGGTTAGATAGCTATCAGGTTGAGCACCCGTTGGTGGTTCGTGCAGTGGTTGATTTCATTCAGGAGCGAATGATTCCGGTGATCAAGCGATACGCGGTGAGCGGTCGTGCGCTGATCAATACCGAGGAGGAGTTGTTCGCCGATCCGGTCGCCATCGCCATCCTGATCGACATTTTTTCTGAACGAGGATTCCGGGCCAGTGTCGAGATTCGGCGCTTGGAGATCCCTGAGCGCATCGACCTGCTTACGGGCAAAATCGAAATGCGCGAAAAGCGAATTTACGGGATGATGATTTTGTTTGCGGGTTCGAAGATCCGGCGCGGCTGAGCGGGCAGGGTGCTTGCTTGGGAGATCAGGCGTGGACCGCTGCAGTTACCCTTGCTGCTCGTCGGCGGTGGCCTTGATATCGGTGAGTGCTGCGATGAAATCAGCTAGAATCTCCGCTGGCACCATGATGGTATCGCGATTGCCGCCGACGTCTTCGGTGATCTTAACGACCATGCCGCGGTTGTTTTGTTTCAGATCGAGAAAGAAAACCTTTCGATCTGCTAGAATTTTTTCGGTGTGCAATAGGTCGCTTTCCACTTCAATCTCGGTTGTTGTTGATAATTTGAAGCAACACGCGGCACGCCTGGGTTGTCAATGGAATTCCTAGCTCTAGTCTCTTTTCAAGCTGATGCACGACCTGTTGCCACCCGACCGCCCCGCTTTGGTGCTTGCGCCGATGCAGGATGTGACCGATCTCCCGTTCATGCGCGTCATTGCGCGCCGAGGAGCCCCCGATTGGTTTGTTACCGAGTATTTTCGGGTTCACCCGGATTCGCATCTGAATGCGTATATTTTGCGTTCGGTTCTCGAGAATGAAACCGGGCGTCCGGTGTTTGCGCAAATGATCGGCAGCGACCCGCCCAGTCTGGTGCGGGTAGCCAAGCAGTTGGCGGCGCTGCCGATGGTGGCGGGCATCGACCTCAACCTCGGGTGCCCGGCTCCGATTGTGTGCCGCAAGAACGCTGGCGGTGGCTTGTTGCGACAAGCGGCGGCGCTGCCGCATTTGCTGGCAGCCTTGCGCGAGGTGATTCCCGGACGATTCACGGTGAAAACGCGCCTCGGGTTTGCCGAGGTGGGTGAATTTGCGGGGTTATTGGCGATTTTTCGGGAGGCGGGCCTCGACGGGTTGACGATTCACGGGCGCACGGTGCAGGAGCGCTACCAGTCGCCGGTTCATCCCGAGTGTGTGCAGATGGCAGTGGATGCGATGTCCTGTCCGGTCATCGCCAACGGCAATATCGTCGATGTCACGACCGGCCTTGCCTTTCTCCAGCAAACACAGGCCGCTGGACTGATGGTCGGCCGCGGTGCCATCCGCAACCCGTGGATCTTCGCCCAACTGCGGGCCGTTTTCGAGGGCAGAGAACCGCTCCAGCCGACCCGGAGGGATCTGCTGGTCTATGTGATCGAGCTTTACGAAGAACTGGCGCGGGAATCGCGGCGCTTGGTGGCGGGCGCGCACGTCCAGCGGATGAAAAAAACACTGGCCTATATCAGCCATGGGCTGGAAGGCGGGTTTGAATATGAGATGCGCCGCGCGACCACCCCAGAGGAATTCATGCGGATTTGCCAGGGTCATCTCGATGAATCCACGCCGTTGCCATCGCGTCCGCCGATGGGGTCCAAGTTGTTTTGTGGGTTCGAGGAATTGGTTCCGTATTGCGCCAATGATAAATGACACCGGAGGGGGTGAGTCGTTTCGCCAGGATTCATGACACCCGGCGCTTGCTTTGGTTTTGGTTTTTTGGGGTGGT
>JAYSPI010000172.1:0-10086 GCA_043722215.1 Prosthecobacter sp. | reverse complement strand
TCCTGTCAAACGGCCCGGGCGACCCAGCCGCGCTTGGCTACATCCACGACGAACTGCGCCAACTCATCGGCAAAAAACCGATTTTTGGGATTTGCCTGGGCAATCAATTGTTAGGGCATGCGTTTGGCGGGACGACCTTTAAGCTGAAGTTTGGTCACCGTGGAGGCAATCAGCCGGTCAAAGACCTGCGGACTGGCAGGATTTCGATCACTTCGCAAAACCACGGGTTCGCCGTCGATCCCGAGTCGCTGCCCCCGGAAATCGAAGTCACCCACGTCAATCTCAATGACGGCACCGTGGAAGGCATGCGCCACCGCGAGTTGCCTGTCTTCTGCGTGCAATATCACCCGGAGGCGGCTCCCGGCCCAAACGATGCGGGGTATTTTTTCGAGGAATTTGCCGCGTTGATCGAAACGACGAAGCACTCGATTTGAACCACGAAACAACAGTGATTAATTCGTTGATAGACGTAGAAATAATCCGGCGCGTTGCCTAATAACCGGCCTGCTAGCATCCACCAAGTTCACCCATTAGAATTTCCACTATGAATACCATCATCACCGGCCTCCAGTGGGGGGACGAAGGCAAAGGCAAAATTGTCGATTATCTCACTGCGGCGGCGGACGTGGTCATTCGTGGCCAGGGCGGCAACAACGCAGGGCACACAGTGATCACCGAAGGCGCCAAATTCGTGCTGCACCTATTGCCATCCGGCATCCTCTGGGATTCCAAGCTCAATGTCATCGGCAATGGCGTGGTCCTCGATCCGATCGGCCTAGTCCAGGAAATTCAACGCATCGAGGGTCAAGGAGTGGCCATCACCCCCGAGAAACTGCGCATCTCCGACCGCGCTCACGTCGTGCTGCCATTCCACAAGGAACTCGATGCCGCCCGCGAGGTGTCGCTCGGTGCACAGAAAATTGGCACCACCAAGCGTGGGATCGGCCCGGCCTATGCTGATAAAGTCAACCGCTGCGGGTTGCGCATGATTGATTTGCTCGATCGTAAGTTTGCCAGTGCGCAGATCACGCGGCGGGTGGCCGAGGCGAACGAAGTATTGGCGCGGTACGAACTCACGGTATTCGATGCGGAGCAGGTGATTGCGGAAGTCTACGAGGCGTTTGAGCGGCTGCGCCCGCATATCACCAACACCATCCCAATCCTCCATGCCGCCTGGAAATCCGGTAAAAACCTGCTGTTTGAAGGTGCGCAGGGCACCTTGCTGGATATCGACTTCGGTACCTATCCGTTCGTGACATCCTCTAACACCACCTCCGGTGGCTCCTGCACCGGTTCCGGCTTGCCGCCCACGGCAATTGACGCGGTGATTGGCGTTTGCAAGGCCTACACCACTCGGGTTGGATCTGGACCGTTCCCCACGGTGGACGAAGGGCTTTCCGATTACCTGCATGGTCTGGGGCGCGAGTTCGGTGCCACCACCGGTCGCCCACGCGGCTGTGGATGGCTCGATACCGTGCTGCTGCGCTTCGCGTGTATGGTCAATGGCGTCACCGGCTTGGCCGTCACCAATGTGGACGGCCTAGATGCCTATCAGAACCTGCAGATTTGTACCGGCTATGACATCGATGGCGTGCTCCACACGCTGCCGCCAGCGGATCGTACGGCATGGGATCGTGCGGTGCCGGTTTACGAATCGCTCCCCGGTTGGCAGAGCGATACCACCGGTTGCACGAGCTACGACCAGCTGCCAGAGCGCGCGCAGGCATATCTAGCACGTCTCGGTGAGTTGTGTGATGCGCCGATTGCATTTGTCGGGGTGGGTCCAGACCGCAAGCAAACGCTGGTGGTCCCATAAGATGGATAGGATTGCCAGGGTCCTAGTCTAACACGATGTCAGTCTTCCCGGAGATACCGCGCCATATCGCCATCATCATGGATGGCAATGGTCGCTGGGCCAAAGAACGTGGCCTGCCGCGCCGCGAGGGCCACCGCGCTGGCGCAGAATCGGTGCGCGCAATCACCGACTCCTGCATCGAACTCGGGGTCGAATTCCTCACGCTCTACGCGTTCTCATCGGAAAATTGGCAGCGACCGGCGGCCGAGGTCAAGGCACTTATGACGCTGTTGGATCGCTTTCTAGCGGAAAAAGCCAAGGATCTTGACCGCCAGCAAATCCGTTTGCTAGCCATCGGCCAGCTCGAGCGCTTGCCCGCGAAAACCCGTGAATTGTTAGATCGATTGATGGTGCGCACGGCCGGGCACCAAGCGATGACCTTGGTGCTGGCGTTGTCGTATGGTGGGCGCGAGGAGATTGTGGCGGCGGCGCGTTCATTGGCAGTGGATGCGGCGGCGGGGTCGTTGGCTCCGGCGGTCATCGACGAGCGGATGTTTGCTTCGCGTCTCCAGACCGCTGGCATCCCCGACCCGGATTTATTGCTGCGCACCTCAGGCGAAATGCGTGTCTCGAACTTTCTCCTCTGGCAGATCAGCTACGCTGAGATCGTCATCGTTAAAAAACTTTGGCCCGATTTCCGGAAAAACGATTTGGTTGAGGCGGTTCATGAATACCAGCGCCGCCACCGGCGGTTCGGCGCGCTGTGAGCCGGTCACGGCTAGGTGGGTTCGGGCGCTGCCGCCAGCAATTTCGCTAGGTGCGCCTCGTCGATGACCGTCACGCCGAGTTTGGCCGCAACGGAGCGCTTCGAACCGCCGCCGTCACCAGCTAACAAGTAGGTGGTTTTGGCGGAGACGGCACCGCTGACTTTGCCGCCGTGGGCCTCAATGTCGTGCTTGATGGCGTCGCGGTCACGGCTGAGGGTGCCGGTGATGACAAACGAGGTGCCCGCTAGCGGGCTGACCGCTGGGGCGGTGGCGGTCGCTACCGGCAGGTAGTGGGCTGATACCGGGTCGATGCCCAGCTCGCTTAGGCGGGTGAGTGCGTGGTGGCCGGCGGCGGAGCTAAAAAACTGGCGGATTGACTCAGCGACGGCTGGGCCGACGTCGCCGGTGATGGCGAAGGGCGCGAGCAGGAGGTTGGCTTTTTTAGCGGTGGCGTGGGTGTCGCGGAGTAGTTCTGCTAGGATCGGTGAGGAGGTCAGTTCAGTGAGTGTGCGGTGGAGGCGGGCGAGTTCCTTGGCGGCGGCCTCGCCGAGTTGGCGGATGCCTATGGCGAACAACCACCGGTGGAGCGGCATCAAGCGCGCGGTGCGCAGCGCGGCAAGTAATTTGCTCGCGTTTTTCTCGCCGAAGCGGCGTGGTTTGTCATCGCTGCCGAGGTTGAGGGTGGCGAGGGTAGTCTCGGATAGATTGAATAAATCCAGCGGGGTGTGGCAATGACCGTGGCGGACGAGTGCGTCGGCGACGGTTTCGCCGAGGCCGACGATGTCGAGTGCTTTGCGCGAGCCGAAGTGGGTGATGCGGGTGACCGCCTGGGCTGGGCATTGAAAGTTGGTGCACCGCCAGGCGACAAAGCCGTCGTCGCGGGTGATGGGGCCGCCGCATGACGGGCAGAGACCGGCGGCATATTGGAAGATGGAAAACACATGGGCACCGGGGATCGCGCGAGTTACTTTGACGATGGCCGGGATGATCTCGCCGGCTTTCTCGACGAGCACGGTGGCACCCAGATGGATTTGTTTGCGGTCGATCTCGTCCTGGTTGTGGAGGGTTGCGCGGCTGACGGTGGATCCGGAGATGAGGACCGGGGTGAGTTCGGCCACGGGTGTTAGCACGCCAGTGCGGCCAACCTGGAGGGTGATGGCGTTGAGGGTGGTTTCCTGTTGTTCTGGTAGAAACTTGTAGGCCGCGGCCCAGCGCGGCGCGCGCGTGGTGGAGCCGAGTTGTTCGCGCGCGGCGCGGTCCAGTACCTTGATGACTGCTCCATCAGTGGCGTAGCCGAGGTGGTGGCGGTCGCGGTTGATGGTTGCCACCGCCGCAAGCAATTCGTCGAGCGTGTGCGCCGTGATCAGTGGCTGGTTGCGCGGAATGCCTAGCGTGGCAAGTAACGCATGGAAGTCGTGTTCGGTCGCTAGCGGTGGGCCGTCGTAGGCACCCAGGCCGTGGGCGAGGAATGCGAGCGGGCGTTGTGCGACGATTTTGGGGTCGAGTTGTTTGAGGGTGCCGGCGGCGGCGTTGCGTGGGTTGGCGAAGGTTGGCAGGCCCGCATCGTCGCGTTCGGCATTCAAGGCGGCAAACGCGGCGCCGGGCATGAAGATTTCGCCACGAATTTCTAACACGGCCGGGATCGTCGCGTGTTGCGCATCACTGGCTGGAGTCGCGGCGGCGACCAGATTCAGCGGGATGGTGCGGATGGTGCGCACGTTGTGGGTCACGTCATCGCCGGTTTGGCCGTCGCCGCGGGTGGCGGCGTAGGCGAGGCGGCCGTTTCGATAGAGCAGGGTGACGGCGACGCCGTCGATTTTAGGTTCGACGGTGACGTGGATGGAGGCGCTGCCGAGGAGTTTGCGCAGGCGCTGATAGAATGTGATGAGTTCCTGCTCGGGGTGGGCGGCGCCGGATTGCGCCATCGCCTCGGGACTTAACTCAAACACATCATCGATGGAGAGCATGGGCACCGCGTGGTGGAGTTGTTGGAAGCCATCGCTGGGCGCACCGCCGACGCGCTGGGTCGGCGAGTTTGGATCGTGGGAATCCGGGTGCTGGGCTTCGAGCACTTCCAGTTCGCGGAACAACGCGTCGTAATCCGCATCGGATATCTCCGGGGCCGCCTGGGTGTAGTAAAGCCGATTGTGGCGTTCTAGCAACTCGCGCAATTCGCGGATTCGGGGGATAGGCGCGCGGGTCGCCGGGTAGGCAAAGAGATCGGGCTGGACCATGGGTGGAGCTTCAGACATCCACGTGGGTATTCAAGGAGGGAATTAGAGGCTCGGCGGGACGTCCGTGGTGGCCACCGGTTGGACCGCCATGGGCGAGAAGCGCACCACCACTTGGTACTGGTCGCCGTCGCGGGCGGTGCCGAGGCGGGCGGTGCCGCCGCCATCGAGCGCCCACATGTGCGATGGGGTAAATGAGCCGTCGGCGAGGCTGGCGCACGCGGGGAGGGGGGATTTCTGGATGGGTTGCCCGTAGAGGGTGGTGAGCAGTTGGCTGAATTCGAGCCAGCTGGGTTTGAGCGCCGACTGGTACGAACTGGCGGGCAGCGTGTCGGTTTGCAAACTGAGTTCCTTCATGCCGCCGGATTCGCTCCAATCAAAGAATAGTGAGGCTCCTAAGCCGCCGATTTTTTGTCGAGTATGGAACATGCCATTGATGCCCGAGCGGCCGAGCAAGGTTTCGGCCACGGTAAGTTCAACCAATGTGCTGGCTTTTAATTTGGTGACGACCTGATCGCGGGTGTCACCAAATGATAGTTGATCAAACACCGTCGGGGTGTCAGATGCGCCAGGGGCCGCGAGTGGATGGTTCAGGTTGAGCCACGAGCGGTCGTCCGGGGTGAGTTTATCGATTGGTAGGTTGAGTTCCTTTCCGTTAGAATGCCGAATCGTGACGGTGGTCGAGTCGCGGGAGAGGAATTCACCTAACAGTCCACGACCATCGGTGTGATGCCACTGGCGGGGAGTGGCGTGGGCCAGGATGGCGGATGAAAGCAACAGGGCGATGACGGTGGTGGATGTCATGTGGTGAGATGCGAGAAGTGGCCGCAGCCGGGCGGGTCAATGGCCTTGAGGTTTGTTGCGAGGCTCCCATTCGGTGCGGGTGCGCGACCGGACTGATAGAATCACGGGGATGCCCGGTGCTGGATGCGCGGCACGGTAGCGGTTCACGATATACGATTCGTAGCTGGCGGCCATCAGTCGTTTGTCATTGACAAATAGGACGATGGTGGGCACCGGAATCACGCTGTATTTCTCGTTGGTGGCGGCGGTCGCGTAGTAGAGTTTGAGGCGTTTCCCGAGCTTCTTGTCAATGGGTGGCGGGGTGGCGACAAAGGCGGCCTGGAGGATTCGGTTGAGTTGGCCGGTGGTGGGGATTTTTTGCGAATGCTTGCGGATTTTGAGCGACTCCTTGAGGACGTGGTCCACCGAGCCGCCGGTTTTGGCCGAGCAGGCAACAAACGGCGCATAGTGGAGAAAAAACAACTCCTTGCGAACGTATGCCGTCACTTCCTCGAGGCGCGCGCTGCGGTCAGTGCCGGGGTGATAGAGGTCGAACTTGTTGAGGGCGATCAGGCAGGGTTTTTTTTCTTCGACGATGACTTGGGCGATCTTACGGTCCTGAGAGGTGATGCCGGCGGCTAGGTCGATGACGAGCACGCACAGGTCAGCGCGGCGGATTGCTTTTTCGGTGCGCATGGCGGAGAAGACTTCCACCGAGTTGTCGCGTTTGCCGCGCGGGCGCAGGCCGGCGGTATCGATGAGGGTGAAGTTTTCGCCTTGAAATGAGTAGGGGAGGTCGATGGCGTCGCGGGTGGTGCCAGCGATATCAGAGACGATGGTGCGCGCATCCTTGAGGATGGCATTGACCAATGAGGATTTGCCGGCATTGGGCTTGCCGACAATCGCCAGCTTGATGCCAACCGCCTCGGCGACCTCGGCGACCGCTTCGGTTTCGGCGACGAGTGGAGCGATGACGGCGTCGATTTCATCGCAGAGTTGGCCGAAGTTGCGTCCGTGTTCGGCGGAGACGAAGAGGCTGGAGGTGAAGCCCAGTCGGGCAAAGTCGGAGAATACGGCTTCGTGCTTCGGGTCATCGACCTTATTCAGGACTAATAGGACCGGGGGTTTGGCCTTGCGGAGTTTTTGGGCGAGCGCTTGATCGACCACGGTGAGCCCGTCGTGAGCGTCCACGACAAACAAAATGAGATCGGCCGTTTGCATCGCGATGTCGGCCTCGATGGTGACCTGGGCGTCAAATCCATCGGCGATATTGCCACCGATACCGCCGGTATCGATGAGCGTGCAGGCATGCACCGTGGCCTTGGAAGGCGCGGAAATGCGATCGCGGGTGACGCCCGGTTGGTCGTGCACAATGGCGATTTTACGCCCGGCGAGGCGATTGAAGAGTGCGGACTTTCCGACATTCGGGCGTCCGACGATGGCAACAGTAGGCATGGCCGCGCATCAAAGGCCGGAAATGCGCAATGCGCAAGCGTTGAGGTGGCTCACCCGCGATTGGCGAGTCCATCACTCGGCCTTGCTAGCGGCCCCCCCTGGAATGCCGAACCGTGATTTTACGCGTGACCGGGCGGGTGGCGTCGGGCAATTTCGCGGTGCCAATGACCACGATTATGGGAAAATTTGCTGATTTCGAACGAAAGATGACTGCTGCCGGGATGGGTGACGCTGCGATCCGCGCGTTCCGCCGGAATTATGAGTCCTTGGTGCGCCAAGAAACCGGATTGATTCCCGAGGTGGGGATTGCACCCGCCGATAACCTGCCTAACCTCGCCGAGATCGCCTCCGGCGCTCCTGCCGACGCGGCGCTGCTCGCCCAAGCCGTGGTTATCAAGCTGAATGGTGGCCTGGGCACCGGCATGGGCTTGCAAGGCCCCAAAAGCCTGCTCGACGTCCGTGACGGAGTGAACTTCCTCGATTTGATGGTGCGCCAGATTCTGGATGTCCGTCGGAGTAGCGGCGCGGCGGTGCGGTTGTTGCTGATGAACAGTTTTAGCACCAGCGAGGACACGCTCGCCCACCTACAACGGTACCGCGGCGATCACCTCGCCGCGGCGGCGGACGTCGAGATGATGCAAAACCAGATCCCCAAAATCGAAGTGGGCACGCTCGGACCAGTCGAGTGGCCGGCCGATCGCTCGCTCGAATGGTGTCCACCCGGTCATGGGGACCTCTATGCGGCGCTGGTCGGCAGTGGGTGGCTCGATCGCTTGCTGGCAGAGGGTGTAAAATATGCGTTTGTATCGAACTCCGATAATTTGGGAGCGATTTTGGATCCTGGGATATTGGGGTATTTTGCGGATTCTGGGGTATCTTTCCTAATGGAAGTGACGCGGCGGACGGCGGTGGACCGCAAAGGGGGGCATTTGGCGCGGCGAATCGAGGATGGGCGGTTGTTATTGAGGGAAGTGGCGCAGTGTCCCTCTGAGGACATGGATGCGTTTCAGGATATTGGGCGCCACCGGTATTTCAACACCAACAGCCTGTGGCTCAGGTTGGAGCGGCTGAAGGAACAATTGGCCGCCGATCACGGCGTGCTCCCGTTGCCCATGATCCGCAACAACAAGACCGTCGATCCGCGCGATCCATCCTCCACCCCCGTCATCCAGTTGGAAATCGCCATGGGGGCCGCCATCGAGTGCTTCGCTGGGGCCTCCGCCATCGATGTGCCACGCAGCCGGTTTGCTCCCGTCAAAACCACCGGCGATTTGCTCGCCCTGCGCTCCGACGCCTACGAGGTACACGCCGACGGGCAAGTTCGTTTGCACGCCTCGCGCCACGGCGTGCCGCCGGTGATCGTCTTGGACGACGCATACAAATTGGTCGATTCGCTGGCCTCGCTGGGCGTGCCCAGCCTGATTGGCTGCCAGTCGCTGCGGGTCACCGGGCCGGTGCGGTTTGCGCCGGGCGTGGTGATGCATGGCGAGGTCGTCGTGACTAATGCGCACGCCGAAACCCGCGAGGTGGCACCTGGGGTATATGAAAATCAGACACTGGTCCTCTGAGGGGCGGCCCAGGGTGCATTTTATTCTAGCAAGCACTTGCCAAGGGCGTGCCATCCCTTTAATTCCTCCGCCGCCATGGCCAGCATCGGTTCCTTTAATTTCCCCACAAGCGGCTTCGACGCCGTGGTTTTCGATTGCGACGGTACCCTGGTGGACTCGATGCCAGCGCATTTTGACGCTTGGTGCGATGCGCTTGCGCTCTTTGGAGCAGGTGGGGTTTTCAAGGAAGACGTGTTCTTCGCCATGGGCGGCCGTCCCACTCGCGATATCGTCGTCGAGTTGAATGATGAGTACGACCTCCACCTCGACCCGCAGGCGGTCGCCTTCGCCAAACGCGAGGCGTTCCTCAAACGCATCCATTCCATCACCCTGATCGACGAGGTGGCTGCCTTCGCCTCATCTCTGCGCGGAAAAATCCCGATGGCCATCGCCAGTGGCGGTTCCCGCCGAGTCGTGGAAAAAACCCTCCAGATCGTGGGTATCTCCGATTGGTTTGATGAAGTCGTCACCGCCGACGACGTGGCTGAGGGGAAACCTGCGCCAGATATTTTCCTACACGCGGCTCGTTTGCTAGGGGTTTCTGCTACCAAGTGCTTGGCGTTGGACGATGCGCCGTCGGGGATTCTCGCGGCGCGGCGCGCGGGCATGCAGGTGGTGGCGATTCCCTCGCCGCTCTTATCGACGCTCGGGTGACCGTGTGGCTTCCTAGTTGCTCGTCAGGCAGTGGGTTTGCGAGTGCGGCGGATTAGGCCTGCTCCTAACAGCAGCCCGATCATCGTGCTGCTAGGCTCGGGCACCGCTTGATTCCAACTGAGGGTGGTGCCCGTCACGGTGAACGATCCATAGCTGGCGATATCGGCGCGCTGGATGCCGGCGCTGTTCCAGACGGAAACCGGTGTGTTGGTGTTCCATCCGGTTAGAGTGCTGAACCCGGTGACGATCGTATTCCATTGTTGTTGGGTATTCCAAAACGTGTTGGCAGAAAAATCCATGTCCGTGACCACTCGGAAATCACCCGCCGCAGTAAATGTCTTGCCGGTAGCACCCACCACTTGATCAAAGCCGGCGGTGGTCGATGCGCTGGTGAGTTCCCAGGCAAAGATCGACCCCGCCGCGTAGGTCAGGTTGTTCATAAATGCCTGACTGCCCGGCGTGCCCGCCGTGCCTGGCGCATGCGTATTGCCGCTAGTCACGGTGACCGCCTAGCCAATCGGTCCGGTGCCGCTGAGGGTGCCTCCCGCGCCAGTGAAGGTAACGGTGGGCGTCAACGTGGTAGTCGCATTGTAATTGAATTCGCCCGCTCCGATCGCGACCCCGCTGGCTGTGTTGATGCTGCCGGTCGAACCGATGGCCAGCATGCCTGCGCGGACCGTGGTCACGCCGGTGTAGGTGCTCGCGCCGGAGAGCGTCCATTTGCCGGTCCCCTCCTTGCTCACGGTGGCGGCGCCCGTGCCGATGATGCTTGCTAGGCTACTGCTGTTGGCGGA
>JAYSPI010000171.1:0-4313 GCA_043722215.1 Prosthecobacter sp. | reverse complement strand
GCCAGCAACAGATCGCCCAATCCATGATCGAGGTTGACGCCCTTGAAAGCGGACACCCCCAAATCCCGGAAAGTCAGGCTTTCATTCAAGATGAGGTTGTTTTTGTCGCAATATTTCCGGGTTCCTGTCAATTGCCGCTCAAGCGACGCTCCATCCGCCTGCTTTTTCGAGGAAAAGCGGATGTAGGAATAAGCATCCTTGACGACGGGGAGGAGTTCTGGCGATCTGGAGTTCGTTTGCATGAACAAACACTGCCACAAAAAAGTGTGGTAATCAAGCACTCATTTACCGGCGGTGTTGAAAATTGTAGCGGCCTCCTTGCGCTGGGCTTCAGGAAAGGCGAAGACGTTGAAGCCTTCAGGCAGGTTGTCCTCGGCCCAGGCGGCGTGCTTGGGCTGGCTTTCTCGGTAGGTTTTCACGAAATCCTTGAGTCGCTCCTCGGCGTGGGCACGGTCGTCGGCGTTGAACGAAGCTTTGAGAGCGGCTTTCAGGCCGCTATGGGCGTCGGAGGTGATTAGATTCGGGATGCCGATGCCGCGCTTCTTGAGGCCAATGAGAAAGCCGCGCCAGTGGACTTCCTCCTCGGAGAGGGCGCAACTGACACCGAGGATCATGCGCTTGCCGTCGTCACGGCGGATGCCGTGGGCGATGAGTGTGGCTCAGTCGCGGACAACCCCGTCGATGCGGACCTTGTAGTAGGTGGCGTCGACGGTCATGTAGGAAATCTCGGGAAGGGGGTGGGTGCGCCATTTCCCGAATTCGACGTCGAGCGGCTTGTTGAGGTTTGAGACCTAGCCGGAGGAGACCTCGAAGCCGCACATCTGCTCGATGATCCGGGTGACGTGGCGCGCGCTCAGCCCCTCGACATACATGGTGGCGATGGCGGATTTGAGGGCACGGTTACTGCGCGAACTCTTCTCTAGCAACGATGTGCGGAACGGCAAGCTTCAAGGCACCGATTGCGGTCGGGCGCATTGCGCTGATCAGGGGCGGCTCCGATCTGCTTTTCGCGTTCGAGCATCATGGCGGCGTTCATGAGGATTTCGGCGATTCTGGGGAGGGCGTTCTGAAGGCCGTCGTCAAAACGGAGATGAATGAGCGGATCCTGGCGGGTAGCTTGATTTTGTTTGTTCATGGCTGGTGCTGTTTTGGTTTGAGCACCTCGAGTCTCTGGTCATGGACGGACGCCGACAACCCCGGCGGGTCGGCGCGGCGGGCCCTGGCTGCGTAGCGGGCTTTTACAGACGAATCTTTACACTACCCAGCGCTCGTTGCCCAGGAAGATGCCGTCAATATACATCGCCATGACGTCAATGCCGCTCAGGTTGCGCGCCCGGAACGCTGTGAGCAACTCGTTGCTGCGCACCTTCCACGCCGTGCCCATGCTGCCCTTGCTCATCCCGGCCATCCTGCCCGCCCCCGCGCTCGATGTCCCGTGGCACATGCCCTCCAGAATCTCGTCGAAAATCCCTTTGCTGCGCCGGATTTCCTCGTAGCTGTTGAGAACCACCTCGCGTTCCGTGCCATCGTCCTGCATGGCGCGCACCCGTCGTTTCGCGATGCGCTCCTTGCCCGAACGGGTCTTGATCGTCACTTTTTCCGTGCCCGCCCAGGAGTAAATCCCCCCATTGGGTCGGTGACTCTCACCGCACAAATCCGTGACCTCCCGTGCGATGAGGTCCAAAATCCCGTTGCGCACCATCGTGCGGATCTGGTCCTGGAAAACTCCCTTGAAATCCTCGATCCCGGCTTGCACCGGGGCTTTAATGCTCTTATTTCTCTTCATCGTGTTGGTTGTTTTCAAACGTTTGTTCAAAAACAGACGGTGTTGGTACACCGTCCGATCAACCCGCACTACTTCACTCTAACATTTTAACGGAAAAAATTCCGCCGCCCGATCTTCAATGATGAGATCAAGGAGTTTGCAGTACTTTCACGCGCCCAAAACTCTTGGTGGCTCCCACGGTTGGATCATCGACTACGACCCGCTCCCAAGTCGCGTCAATCGAGGTTCCCGCGGGGGTGCCCACGGGGACATCCGTCCAGGCAACTAGATTGGATCCGAACTGGGCGGTGTAGGTGATGCCCGGATTGGTGCTCGCTTTGCGGCGGAGGAACTCAAGGCGGAGCTTGCCGCCAACCACGGCGCTACCCGGCAGGCCGGCCATGGCGTTACCCCCGACGCTCAGGCGACGAACATCCGGTGCTAGCGGGTTCATGTTGAAGGCGAATTTCGCCAGATTGGTTACGCCGTCGTTTTGTGGGGTTTGTCCCGGACCACTCTGACCGGTCGGCAACCCGGCGGCCCAGCTATTGTAGGCGGTCATCGTGACGGTGACGGTTGCCGTATGGGAATTGGCGGCAACCGTGCTGGAGCTCAGTACCGAGGTGATTTTTACCCAGTAATTTGTGGATGCGCTCAGGCCTGGGGTGGTGTAGGTCGATGAGTTGGTGCCGACAGGAGTGGTCGTGACACCCGTGCTTCCCTGATGCCATTGATAAGTCAGCGTGGCAGCGGGGGGCTTGCCGGTGAAACTACAATTCAATGTCGTGGTACCCCCGCTGCTGATCGTTGTGGTGGCGGCGGGCTGGGTTGCGAAACCCAGCACGTAGATGTTGAAGAGTTGGGGCACGGAATCACCTGGAACCGCATAAAAAGGATCCTTCCAAACGGTGATGGTCACCGGGTATGATCCCGCAGTGCCGGGTGTGCCTGTGATATGGTTGGAATAGACACCGGCGGGAGTCGTGCTAGTGTAGGTAAGGGCAAGGCCGGCAGGTAACGCGGTAGAACTCCAACTTTCCGGTTGCGAGGGTGCGTTGGTACACTGGAAAATAAAATTGAGGGAGGCCGACACGGTGGCAGGAACATCAGTCGAACCAAGGATAGGCGACGTCTGATCGATGGTAGTTTGTCCCGCGACTGAATCGAAAGCGCCGAGGCCGGCCACGGTGGTGACGGCGAGCGCGAAACTGTTGGCCAACGACCCGCCACCTAGGATGTTTGCTTCCGGGAAAAGCATTTGCACGACGGGCATGCGCTGGAGGAGCAGGACCAGCGAGCCGAACCGCGTTAGAACGTGCTTCAGGCGGACTGGGATTCCTTTTGCGTTGATTGAGATGATGTAGCGGATGGGTTTCATGGTGATTGTTTGCTGAAGAGAGAGGGTTAGGCGGCTTGGATTTGGCGGCGAATAAATCCGGAGGTGGCTTCGGTGCCGCGCTCACCTAGGATGCAGGCTTCGAGATCTCTGGCGCAGGCGGCAAAGCTGAGTCCTTCCTTGAGGCCCAGCACAAAGAGGGCCGTGCTGTAAATGCCGGCTTGGAGGCAGGTGGGAGCGCACACGGAGACGCCACACACGCCGTTGGCCACCGGCCAGCCGGTGCGGGGATCCAGAATGTGGCCGTAACGCACGCCGTTGATTTCAAACTTCCGGAGAGTGTCGCCGGATGCGGCAACGGCAAAATCGGAAACCGCAAGACCGCCCCAGCAGGTGCCGGGGTGCCGGGGATCCTCAAGGCCCACATGCCAGAACGCATGCTGACCATTGCCACCTATGCCGTAGAGATCGCGACCGAGATCAATGAGCGCATCCTGAATCCCATGTTCGCGGGCAATCAAGACCAATTGATCGACCGCGAACTCCTTGCCGAAGCCACCAAAATCCAAGCCCATCCCAGACTGGGGAAGAAAAATCTGCCCCGGCATCCGCTGGATCTTTCGGAAGCCCGTAAGGGCGAGGGCCGCCTGGATTTCGGTTTGATCGGGAAGCTTGGTATGAATGGTTTTCCAGTCCCAAACACGCAACAGAGGAAGCATGGTGGGATCCAGAATGCCATCCGTGAGCCGGTGCAAGTCGGAGGCAATGTTCAGGAGTTGCTCGGTTTCCGCGTCCACCTGAACCCACTCACGACCAGCGGCGGCGTTGATTCTGGAAATGATCGAGCCCGGACGAAAGC
Organism: Prosthecobacter sp.; assembly: GCA_043722215.1. Lineage (GTDB taxonomy): Bacteria > Verrucomicrobiota > Verrucomicrobiia > Verrucomicrobiales > Akkermansiaceae > Luteolibacter. The sequence continues at coordinate 353 of JAYSPI010000171.1, read as the reverse complement.
GGGAGAACTTCGCTTCAAATGAGGATAACCAGCTCAGCGCGGCGGTAAGGAACCTGCGGGAGGACCGGTCACCGGAATGCCGGAATTGAATGACGCAGGCAGTTCCCAAGGCGCGAAATGCCACACGACGTATGCCGCGGGAATCCACGTGCGGAACAAGAATGTTCATGACAGCGGTCATGGCAGCGGCGGTTCAAATTCAAGAAGGTTGAATACGATTTCCCAGCATTAGTGTTGCGCCCCCGCACACGCTTGTCAATTCATCTTCCTGATTCCCTGGGGTAGGGCGCTTGGCCCGAACCGCGCCAATCCTTGATTTTTGCGCGTTTCAAATAAGGCGAAACACAAGGGAC
>JAYSPI010000170.1:0-2624 GCA_043722215.1 Prosthecobacter sp. | reverse complement strand
CAGTCGCCGAACCACCCGCGTATCCCTGGATCGTGAGTTTCAGCCAATCGGCGTCGTTGCCAGTCACTCCGCCAAATTTCTTGGCGAAGGCATCGCCGTTGAGCATCGAGAGAGCCGCGTAGGTGGTGTTGGTGAATTCGGCGCTACGGCCCGCCATATCCGTCAGTGAAGCGAGGCTAACATCCGTGGCGATATCATATGTCGAGTAATAACCCACCGCGTAGTTGGCCGAAGCGCCTGCGCCGGTGCCGGGGTAGGCGCTGTATTGGTTCCCGTAGCCGGCGGTGGTGGTATCGGTACCATTGGAGATGGCGAACCCGGCCCACGAGGTGGAACCACCACCCCAATCGCTGAAGTGGTTGACGAAGGTGGCTCCGGTGAGGGTGATTCCACCGCTAAGATCCGAGCCATTCCAGTAGCTGGCGGGGGCGAGCGGCACGGATTCAAAGGTGACGACGGCCGCAATCGCGGAGTTATGGGTCAGGGCGAACATTCCCGCGCATGCGGCAATCCAACGATTTGTTTGTTTCATATATCTCTTCTTGAGTGCGATCTTTCACGAAGAGCGGACAACACAGCAAGGTGTGGTCATCTCTCGTCGGCCCTTTTTCGCGAAGGACCACGGACACCGCATCGCCGGGTAACCCCGGCTGGCGGGTGACGAGCAACGAAGGCGTAAGTATTCGGGCTCCCGGCGAGTGCTTTTCCCGTCTGCACCGTTGGTGATCAACGGTGGGTCAGATAAGATAGGCAACCGGATACCGCAGCGCGACTGCTCCGGATTTTCACCGGATTCCATAACGCTTTCGTGGTTGGTCGGCGGGAAAGTCTGTCATCTCCCACCCCGCAACAAGCAGAATCTCACGTCCACTCGACGAATCAGAAGAATTGCGGCACGCCTGCGCCTGTCCCCCATGGCTCTGTGGAATGGATGGATTGGCATGGTTGTCGCTTGACGAGCGGGTGCCAGCGGGGTTTCCCTGCCGCGCCATGTTACGCGAGGTTCTCAAGTCCAAACTCCACCGTGCAATGATCACCGAGGCCGATGTCGATTACGTCGGCAGCATCGAAATCCCGTTGGACTTAATGACTGCAGCCGATCTGTGGGCCGGCGAAAAAGTTCTGGTTGCATCGATCACCACCGGCGCGCGCTTGGAAACCTACGTCTTGCAGGGTGCGCCCGGCACCGGAAAAATCCTCATCAACGGCGGGGCCGCCCATTTGATTAAAGCCGGCGAACGCGTCACCATCATGGCCTTCGCTCTGTCGGAAACCCCGGTAAAAGCCACCATCCAACTCCTCGACGAAAAAAACAACATCCTCAGCCACGCCCGCTAAGCGCTGCGTTTCCACCGGAGCATCGCGCCGGGAATCCCATTGACGCTGCCCGGCCAGGATGGTAGCCATCGCCTAGCTATGAAACGTCTCTCAACCCTCTGCTCAGTCGTCGCACTGGCGCTGCCAGCCTGCGACTCGCTGAACCAGCCCATGACCCGCGGGGATTTTGATCCGCTGCGTGCTCCCGGCACCACTGCCGCTACCGCCGCCGCCCTGGGCGCACAATTTTCTGCTGGGCAATTCGTGCGGGCAGCGATCGACAACACGGCATTTTTCAAAATACGACCGAAGGGCAACTCGGATGCGGATAAGCTGATCGCGCGCGGCACCTCAATGAAGGTCATTTCCCACAACGACAACTATGTCAAAGTGGAACTGGACAGCGGCGAGATCGGCTTCGTGCCATCCGTCATGCTCGAAGACCCAAATTCTGCAGCCAATACCCAGGCTCCACACCCGGGTGAATTCCAAATTTATCCACCACTCAACAGTCCCGGCCAAGCGATGCCACCGGCCTTACCGATGGCCCAACCGCCGAATGGTGCCATTCCGACAGTGATTGATCCAGAGGCCCCGGCGACAAATGGACCATTTGCGGCACCGCCAGAACCCGCGACCGGGCATGCTCCGCTACCGCCCAATGGCCGAGAATAAAGCTCCGAGTTTCAGACCCGTAAGCCTTTGAAGTAGGCGTTGCCACGCGCCGCCACTTCGTCCACCGTGCATCCATTGATGGCCGACGCTATTCCTGCCGTAGAAATCCGCAATCTGGTCAAAGACTTCAAAACGTCTTTCCGGCGGCAGCCATTGCGTGCCGTGGATGACGTCTCGATTCGGATCCAACCCGGCGAGGTTTACGGGCTGATCGGGCCTAATGGATCAGGGAAATCGACCACCATGAAGGCGCTGCTTGGCTTGGTCGCCCCGACGACCGGCCAATGCGCGATCTTTGGCAAGGACTCGCTGCAGGTCGATTCACGCACCGATGTAGGTTTCCTCCCCGAAAACCCGTATTTCTATAAACACCTAAGCGGAGCGGAAACCCTCCGCTTCTACGGAAAACTCTGCGGATTGAGCGGCCGCAAACTCAACGAACGTGTCCAGGAATTGCTGGAACTCGTCGGCCTCGAAGGTGCCCGCGACCGCCGACTCGGCGGCTACTCGAAAGGCATGCTCCAACGCATCGGCCTGGCCCAAGCACTGGTCCAGGAACCCCGCCTGATTATCCTCGACGAACCGACCGCCGGCGTGGACCCGGTGGGATCTCGGCAAATCCGCGATTTGAT
>JAYSPI010000169.1:0-2577 GCA_043722215.1 Prosthecobacter sp. | reverse complement strand
GGGGTGGGCAAGATGTTGAGGTATCGGTTGCGGTATTTCACCGATGGCGCGGTGATCGGGAGTCGGGCATTTGTGAACGAGGCATTTCAAAATGCCCGCAAGGGACCTGCGTAAGGGGATGGGATGACGGTCCGGCTGTGAGGCCGCCGATGGCGAGGTTGTCGCGATTATGCTTCGGGCACAGCGGCGCAAACGTCAGGCCTGGGATTGTGCTTGCGAGGCGGCTGGATCTGCGGAGGCTAGGTGCCGCAATGTCGTCATTGGATTGGTGGTCACTATTGGCGGCGTTATGCATCGGGCTGTCGAAGTCGGGGTTTTCCGGGATTTCGATGGTATCGGTGGTGGTGTTAGCGGATTTGTATGGGCCGAAAGCCTCGGTTGGGTTGGCGCTGCCGTTGTTGATTTCGGCGGATTTGATGGCATATCCAGCGTTTATTCAGCACGGATCGTGGCGGCCGGTTGGGCGATTGTTAGGGCCTGCGGTGGTGGGCTTGGTGATTGGGTGCTGGGTTCTGGATCGGATTTCGGAAGGAGGCGCGCGGCGCGTCATTGGCGGCTGCGTGTTGTTGATGGTGGCCTTGCAGGTGGCGCGGCGGTGGCAGCCGCGGTTGTTTGGGCGGTGGGTGGGATCACCCGCGTTTGGGTTGGGTGCTGGGGTGTTGGGTGGGTTCGCCACGATGTTGGCCAACGCTGCCGGCCCGGTGGTTCAGCTATATCTGTTAGCGCGGAAGGTTCCCAAGATGGAGCTCATCGGGATAGGGGCCAGGTTTTTTCTATTGATTAACTTGCTCAAGCTGCCGCTCAATGCGCACTTGGCGTTGATCACGCCGGCGAGTTTGTGGGAGAACGTGAGGTTGCTGCCCGCGGTGGTGCTTGGGGTGTATGGGGGTCGCTGGTTGATTCGGCACGTTTCGCAGGCGGCGTTTGACTGGATGATCACAGGTTTTTCGCTGATTGCAGGAGTGCGGTTGTTGTGGTGGTGAGAACGCTCAGCGCCAGCGGGATTCCCGAAGTGCTTGATACGCCTGCCAGGCAAACATCCCTAAAAACAGCGGGAAGATCAGACTGTGAGTCCTCTTGAAGACGGTCAATCCGACGACGGTTGCCACCACGATGGTCACCCGCAGGGTGGTTTTGATCCGCTGCGGGCCGAGCGCAGCATGGAGCATTTGGCCGCCATCCAATGGTAAAACCGGCAGTAGATTGAGTATTGCCCAGAAAATACTGATCTTCATGAGCATCACCATGAAATAGTCGCCATTGGCATTGAGATCTGGCAGGTGCATCCAGATGAAGCATACCGTCAAGCCTAGTAGAAGTTGCAGAGCCGGCCCAGCCGCCGTGACCCCAAAACTCTGCAGCCGATTCAAGCGCACGCCTGAATACGCTGCGTAGCCGCCAAATGCCTGGAGAGTAATCGCGCTGTAAGCCCCGAATTTTCGGGCGGTCAGTGCGTGTCCGAGCTCATGGACAAGGATTGAGATGAAGCCAGCGATGACGAACAGTCCGGTGTTGATGATGGCAGCAGCGGAGTTGGCATCCAAGGCCCCGCCCAGAATGACCAGCGTAACCCAGAAAAATGGTTGAACCTCAATCTGGATGCCAAAAATAGAAAACCGAACCATGGGGCAGCTCGTAGCCGATGCGAGCTGCCAATGCAAGGCTCGCCACGTCGCGCCGCAGAACTCGTTGCGCCGTGGCTGCGGGTGGGGCGCTTGACGAGGGGTTGGTGCTCGGCTAGTGAGTGGGCAGTGGCTGGACTGAAGCTGGTGGTTTTATGTTGGGTCATCCATCATTTGCGAGCATGCGTATTTCATTGAATCATTTCTCCGTGTGGGCGAGCACGGCGCTGGCGTTAGGTTGTGCGGCGTGCCAAGTGGCTGGGCCGGTGACGACGCGAGCGCGCGTGCTGCACGAGTGGTATGACGACGGCGGGCCGGGCAAGGTCGCGGTGTGCATCAGCTTGGCGGATCAAATTGCGGAGATCGAGCGGGGTAGGCGAGTCATTGGCTGGTGTTATGTGGCGACGGGCAAGGAAGGTCATCGAACACCACCGGGCAACTACCAGATCACAGAAAAAATCGTAGATAAATATTCGACCGAATTTGGTTGGATCGAGGATGGCACGGGCAACGTTGTCAACGGCGACGCCACACCGCACGACCGAGTTCCCAAAGGCATGGTTTATATGCCTGCGCCGATGCCGTGTTGGATGCGACTCACCGGCTATGGCATCGGCATGCATGGCGGATTGATTCCCGTCCCTGGCCAGCCAGCATCCCACGGGTGTATCCGGATGCCCAAGGAATTCGCCCCTATTTTATTTGAGGCGGTCACCATCGGCACGCCGGTGACGATTATCAGCGGAAAAAGCCATCACGATCCGGCGGTGGAGAGTCCGTCGGAGCCGCCGTGGCAGGGGGATCGGCGGGTGATTTCCAGCCGCCCGCTCAACTCACTGGACGACTTGGATCCGCGTGGGGCAGCGAATTGAGGGCGTACTTACGGTTGGCCGGGTACGTAAATCTCCGACCCTTTGGCTAGTGGTCGCGACTCGGTGAGGTCGAGGCCGTTGAG
>JAYSPI010000168.1:0-5995 GCA_043722215.1 Prosthecobacter sp. | reverse complement strand
CGGTATTTGAGCATTTCCGCCTCGGACTTCATCGCGAGTTGGCCAACGGTGGTAATATTGGCGTTGTTGAGGCAGTTGGCGGCGCGCACCGAGAGTTCGATCTCGTTGACCGACATATTGAGCAACTTCTTGAGGGCTGCATTTTCCTCGCTCGACTCGGCAGGTGCTTCTTCAAAGTTGACCGCGTTTTCGTCGTAATTGACGAACACATCCAAGTGGTGGCGTAAAATCGACGACGCCTGCAACAACGCGTCCGGCGGCGTAATCCGACCGTCGGTCCATACGTCGATGACGAGTTTGTCATACTCGGTCATCTGACCGACACGGGTGGTTTCCACCGCGTATTTAACCCTCGTGACCGGCGAGAAAATTGAATCAATGGCAATCACGCCAATCGGTTGGTCCTTGCGCTTGTTTTCATCGCCCGTTGAGAACCCGCGACCAACCCGGACTTCGAACTCACAGTCGAACTTTACCTTTTTGTCTAACGTGCAGATGATCTGATCCTTGTTGACCACGTCATAAATATGATCGGCCTGGATGTCACCGGCCGTGACGACGCCTTCCTTCTCCACCTTGATGATCAGAATCCGTGGCTCCTTCTCATGGTGGCTGAATTTGACCTTCTTAAGGTTGAGCACGATGTCCGTGACATCCTCCACGACGCCCGGAAGGCTGGAAAATTCATGCTGCACACCCGAAATCTTTACGGACGTGATGGCGGCTCCTTCCAACGAGGAAAGTAACACGCGACGCAGCGAGTTACCGATGGTGTGTCCGTATCCACGCTCGAATGGCTCGGCGATGAACTGGGCGTAAGTCTCGGTGGCGGTTTCCTCGTTGCTAACGAGATGGTTCGGAAGCTCGAATCGAGCAAGTTTGACGGCTGACATGGGATATCGTGGAATACCGGGTTACCCTCCAGCGGGCGAGTTCGCCTCGAATACGTGGCGATGCTGAGGACCGACGGCGTGTGTTAATTTGCCCGCGGGCGGGACTAAAGGACAACTCCGCCGGTCTTGCCAAGCATTTTCAGCCACCAACCGACAAAAAAAGCGCGTGAGCCACCGGTCTAGCTAGAAAAATACTGGCTTATCTAGCAGAGAAGTTGCATTATCTTGGAGTAGTCAACCCTCAAACCCATGAAATCCAAAAAAAACCTGACTCGTTTCACCTATGAAAGTGCAGCCTTCGAAGGCTGGCGCCTGAGCATCAGCCGCGCGGGGACCACGTTCACACGCTACTTTCCTGATAAGAAGTTTGGCGGCGGCAAGCCCGCCCTGATCGCCGCAGAAAAAACTTTGGACGAACTCAAAACGCTCATCGAAGGTGCCAAACGCGTGAACGGCAAACTGACCGCCCCAACGATCCGCAAGGCGGAAAAATTGCTCGCAGAGGCAGCTTGACCAACGCACCCGGGGGACATCAGGCGCTCACCACCCGGAACTCTCTCACCATGCCTGCCACCCACCCGTCCGTTATCCATTGGTTTCGCCGCGATTTGAGGATCGCCGACAACACATCGCTCGCCAGCGCGGCGCAACACGGGCTGCCTGTCATCCCCGTTTATTTCACCAGCAAATGGCAGGATGATCATCAGTGGACCGGACCCAAGCGCCAGCATTTTTTGTGTGCTTGCCTAAAATCCCTCGATCATAGCCTACGCTCGCTGGGTGGACGCTTGGTCATCCGGCACGGGGATGCAGTCAGCGGGCTACGCCAACTCATCCGCGATGGCCACGCAGTAGCCGTCCACTTCAATGCCGACCCAGACCCGTTCGGCAAGCACGTGGAGAGCCAAGTCAGAGCGCTGTGTACGAGTCTCGGCATCGAGTGCCACAGCCACGCCGACGTCTCACTGCACGGACCTAACCAGGTCCTTACACAGACGGGCGGCGCGTATCGGGTGTTCACGCCCTTCAGCCGGAATTGGTTAGCTCTGCCCAAGCCGCAGCCTGTGGCTGGACCCACCGCGCTCCAAACCCCTCAGACGCTGACCTCACTACCGCTGCCGACCGTAGCCATCTGGGGGTGGTCAGTTCCCGCGACACAGCTGATAGAACCCGGCGAACCGGCGGCACGCGCCCGCTTGCAGCACGCGGTTGTAGACAAAATCCATCGATATGCGGCCAAACGCGATTATCCCGCCACCGATGGCAGCACCCGGATTTCCCAGGATTTGCGGTTTGGTCTGATTTCAATCCGCACGGTTTATGAGGCGGCGCTGCGTGCCCGCGCTGCGGCCGATGCCGCCGGGCGCGCGAGCATCGATACCTGGATCAAGGAACTCGCGTGGAGGGAGTTTTATTTCGCCATTCTGCACCATTATCCCAACGTGCTGGACGAAGAGTTTTCCAGCGACTGGCGCGGCCTCCCCTGGGACTCGTCGGCGGCTAGTTTTGACGCCTGGCAGTTCGGGCGAACTGGCTTTCCCATCGTCGACGCCGGCCAGCGCGAACTCCTCGCGACGGGGTTCATGCACAACCGCGTCCGTATGATCACCGCCATGTTTCTTACCAAGGATCTGCACGTTGACTGGAAACTGGGCGAAGCCCACTTCATGCGACATCTCGTCGATGGCGAAATCGCATCCAACAACGGCGGATGGCAGTGGTCGGCCGGCACCGGTGCCGACGCCGCTCCCTATTTCCGCATCCAAAACCCGTGGTCGCAAACCGCCCGCTACGACCCCGCCGGCCACTACATCCGCCGCTGGATCCCCGAACTCACCACGGTCGACACCCCTCGCCTGCTCCACCCCCCCACCAACCGCGAACCGCTGGCACCCAACTACCCGCTTCCCTGCTTGGATCACACATCCGAACGCCAGCGCACCTTGGCGATTTTTAAACGCCACCGCGAGCAAACACGTCACGGCTAAACCGTTTTTTTCGGATTGAACCCAGATCGATTTCCTAGATGCTCGCTCCATGATCCATTTGGACGCGAATGCGAGCACGGCGCTGCTCCCAGAAGTACTCGACGCGATGTTGCCGTGGCTGCGCGACGGGCATGCCAACCCCTCGGGGGCGTACGCCAGCGCACGCCGGGCGCGCCATGCGATCGATGAAGCACGCGAGCAAGTGGCGGCATGGATCGGCGCGGAACCCGCCGAGATCATTTTCACGAGTGGCGGCACGGAAAGCGTGAATACCGCCCTGCATGCGTTGGACCGTTTGGTCGGCTCCGGCGCGACCGTGGTTTCCGCCATCGAACACACCGCCGTCCTCCGATGCGCCGAAGACTTGGCGCGACCGGTGAAATACGCGCCAGTCCATGCCGATGGATGCCTGGATTTGGAGCGTTTTGCAGCCTTGTTGCCAGGCGCGGCGATGGTGTCGATCATGGCCGCCAATAATGAAACCGGCGTGCTCCAACCCCTGCGCGAGGTCTGCGCCATGGCCCATGAGCGCGGCCTACCGGTGCATTCCGATGCCGTCCAGGCAGCCGGAAAAACTCATCTTCAGGTCCGCCAACTGGGCGTGGACTTCCTTTCGCTATCCGCCCACAAATTTCACGGTCCCAAGGGCGTGGGCGCTCTGTTTGCAAGGCGCGGCATCCGGTTCTCCCCACTTCTCCTCGGCGGATCTCAGGAAAACGGCCGCCGTGGCGGCACCGAAAACACCGCCGGCATCGTCGGCATGGGCGCCGCAGCCACCGCCATGCAGCGCCGTGCTCACGAACTGAGCGCTCTGCTTGGCTTGCGGGACGCCTTTGAAAACCGCCTCCTCACCCACCTGCCCGGCGTCGCCATCAATGGCGGACCCGCCCACCGCCTCCCCAATACCAGCCACCTGTCGTTCGCAGGCTGTGAGGCCATCGAACTCATCCAGTTGCTTGACGAGGCGGGTATCGAATGCTCGGCCGGATCCGCCTGTATGGCAGGTAAAATCCGCCCGTCGCACGTGCAACTGGCGATGGGCTTGGACGACGCGCGCGGTCGCAGCAGTCTGCGGTTCAGTTTCTCGATCCTTAATTCCCCGGCGGATGCCATTGCCGCCGCGGAGACCGTGAAACGGGCGGTCCAGCAATTACGCCAAGCGACACTCCTGGGCACCCGCGCGGGGATCGCCCGTCCGGCGTGCGGGCTGGCATTTTCCTGACGCCAGCCCGCGTCGCCCGATGAGTCAATCGCCGCAGATTCAGGGTTGTTTCTTGAATCCCCTGGCCATCCTGCTTCAATCGCCGCCGTGAAGCCTGTCTCCAGCCTCCTGATGGCCTTGTTGCTCGCCGCCTGTGCCGCCCCCCCGGAAACACTGGTGGTCAAGCAATCTCGATTGCGCGATAACGAGCTCGGCCCAGACTCCGAACCCATGGCGCGCATGGAAAAAGAACGCCTCCTCCTCGGTGCCGTGAGCAACGCCGAGGTGCGCCAACGCTTCGGCCAGTATTACACACTCATCTGGCACGATCCCTCTGGAGTCGGCCACGGCCCGGTCGAGGTCGTCTTTCAATACCAACAGGGAGCCACCGCCAGCCTCGTCAAACAAATCCACCAATCCTTTCCCTCGACCGCAGCCGATGGCCGCACCGAATTCGCCATCATCGGCAACGCTTATTTACTCGGCGGTAAAGTGCTCGCTTGGAAGGCCTCCTTACGGCGCGGCGGACGCGAACTCGCCACTCGCCAGTCTTATCTCTGGCAGTAATGAGGATTATCAAGATGGATGGTTGACCTCGGCCATCTATGCTTTTATGTTCCAAAAAGTCGGGCCGTGCAAACGACGGCCAATTTCTTGTGACTACGGACCACCCCATTTCAGTCGGACTCTTCGATGGATTCAGTTGGATCCGATGTGAAGGGAAAGGATCCTTTGTGAACAGCCCAATGGTCAAAGCGTTTGGAGACGAACGTATCGCAGCGGGCGACGCCTGCCTGATCGTTGATCTCAGCGCCTGCACGGCCATGGATTCCACGTTCATGGGTACCCTGGCCGCCCTGGCGGCTCGCCTGTCGGCCCGTCCGCCAGGCGTCTTGCAAATCGCGGATGCCAGCGAACGCAACCGCCGATCGCTCGAGGATCTCGGCTTGGATTTCCTCATGGAAATCAATCCGGTGACCGCCCCATGGCGCGGCCAGGTGGATGCCATTCGCAGCGCGCTCAAGCAGCCGCAACCACCGGGATCACTCGGCCAAGCCCAACGGATGCGCCACATCCTTGAGGCCCACCAGATTTTATCCGACGTCAACGCCCACAACGCTCGCGAATTCGAGGATGTCGTGACCATGTTGGAAAACGAATTGGCCGGACAGGAGCAACCGGCAGCGACTTCCGAAACGATGCCGGACTCGCCAAATACCCGTCATCCGTAATGATTTCGCCGGCGATTCTGGACCCGTTATCGTGGGTTATTGGCGCCTCGCTCATTGCTCTCATCGTTCTGGGGTTGGCCCTGCGCAACCAACGTCGCCGCCACCGCGCGCTCCGCCAGCGACTGCGCCATCTGGAAAGTGGCGAGCAACGGATGTTCACCTTTCTCCACGATCTCGGACTGGCCATCGAAAACGAACCCTCGCCCTCGGCGCTCTCACGCATCATCGTCGATGGCATCAACCAAGTGGTGAATGCCCACGGTGGAGCCATCTATTTCTTCGGAGCCGAACCCGGCGGCTTGCATCCTGCATACATCTCAGAGAACTGCCCACCCCTGATCGGAATCCCCGTGGAAGTTCGCAAAAAGGCCCAACGCGACCCGCGCGCCCTCGCCAGCCATGTCCGCTTGTCACGCGTCGCCATGGACGATGGGATCCTCGGCCACTGCCTAGCCGTGGGCGCGCCCATCCATGTGCCTGACGTCAAAAACCACCCATCCTTTTGCGACGCCTTCACTCGCTACACCGATGATGTGGCGGCGTTGCTCGCGCCGCTGCGGCATGCCAGCAAGGATCTTGGAGTGCTGGTGGTGGCACGACGCCATCAGGACGGTGGATTCACCAGCAACGATTTTGGGGTGTTCTGCGCTGCCGCCGAACAATCGTCGTTCGCCATCGGGA
>JAYSPI010000167.1:0-7087 GCA_043722215.1 Prosthecobacter sp. | reverse complement strand
CTAATCGACGATTATGAAAACTCCCGAAGACGTGCTGCGCGATGCCCAGGAACTGCGGTGGCAACTACCGCCAAATCTCCACGACCGCATCGCCGAGTCGATTTATGGCGAGGCCGCGCGCCTCGCCGAGCGCAGCATCACCCGCGAGGGTGGCTCCCGCCGCTTGGCATGGCAGCAAAAGCTGGATCGGTTATTGACCAGTCCATGGTCGGCGTTTCCGATCATGGTCGGGGTGTTAGGTGTGATTTTATGGCTGACCATTGTAGGGGCCAATGTGCCCTCAGAACTCCTGGCATCGTTGTTAGTGGATAAGGGACACGCACTGCTTACCGGTTGGTGCATCACTGCGGGCGCTCCCGATTGGCTGCGCGGCATCATGGTGGACGGCATGTATCTGGCCACCGCCTGGGTGGTGGCAGTGATGTTGCCGCCGATGGCCATCTTCTTCCCGTGCTTTACTCTGCTAGAGGATTTTGGGTTTCTCCCGCGTGTTGCGTTCAACCTGGACCGCATCTTCCAGCAGGTCGGCGCCCACGGCAAACAGGCGCTCACCATGGCCATGGGGCTCGGTTGCAACGCGGCGGGCGTGGTTGCCACGCGCATCATCGACTCGCCCCGTGAGCGGCTCATTGCCATCATTACTAACAATTTCTCGCTCTGCAACGGCCGCTGGCCGACGCAGATTTTGATGGCTAGCGTGTTCATTGGAACGCTGGCGCCGAAAGGATGGGGTAGTTCGATTGCCGCGCTCTCGGTGCTGATTGTCGCGTTGTTAGGCTTCGGTTTCGCCATGATCACCTCCTGGCTTCTGGCCCGCACCGTGCTGCGCGGCGAGGCCACTTCGTTCAGCCTGGAGTTGCCACCCTACCGGCCACCCAATTTCTGGAAAACCCTCTACACGTCGCTCATCGATCGCACGCTTATCGTGCTGTGGCGCGCCGTTGTGTTCGCCATGCCTGCCGGGGCCGCCATCTGGTTGTGCGCTCACCTGGCCGTGGGCAATCAAAGCATAGCTGCGTGGTTTGTGCATGCCACCGACCCGATAGCGTGGTCCATGGGCCTGACTGGCGTGATTCTGCTCGCCTACATTGTAGCGATTCCAGCCAATGAAATTGTAGTACCGACGATCCTCATGCTCACCGTGCTCGTCACCGGCAGCGGCGGGGGGCACGGTGCGGGGGTGATGTTTGAGGCGGATAACGAATCGGTGCGTGCCATTCTAACGGCCGGCGGTTGGACCACCCTCACGGCGGTTTGTCTGATGCTTTTCAGCCTGTGTCACAACCCGTGCTCCACCACACTGTACACGATCTATCGGGAAACCCGCAGCCTCAAATGGACCACCGTCTCCGCGCTGCTACCACTCGTGATGGGCGTTGCGCTGTGCGCCGCTGTGGCCGCAATCTGGCGGGCGCTGGCGTAAGCGCCATTGGGCTGCTATCGGATCAGGGCCGGGGGGGCGTAAATGGGTCGATCGAAACTCGATCGGGGCCGCATCGCACATCTCACGAACGAGTGAAGAATCTGGAGGGGCATAAATTGTGTGGGTACAGTAGCCAGCACGACGGGTAGCAGACATCAACGCCGCCCCAGCAATGTTCCTTGGTGGCTGTGCTTGAGTCAGATTGCAGAGCCCACACGGAGGGTGGGAAAATTTCGGATCGACCTGTGAGTCAGGATTTCGACACTCTGGGCATGACCGAGCGCGCAGACCTCAAGAACCTTTCATTGCTGGGTAAACCAGGCCACCTACCGGCCAGTCCGGATGAGGCGACGCTGGAGGTGTTTCCGAACCACCGGCCGGGGCGGCGATATTGGATTACGCTGAATTGCCCGGAGTTTTCCTCGTTGTGTCCGGTGACCGGGCAACCGGATTGCGCGCGGGTCGTGATCCGCTACGTGCCCGGCGACACGTGCGTGGAAACCAAAAGTCTCAAGTTTTATTTAGCATCGTATCGGAACGCGCCTGCGTTCAACGAGGAGATTGTCAACCGCATCCTAGACGACCTGGTGCAGGCCATGAATCCCCAAGAGATGATTGTCCGGGGCGAGTTTGCCCCGCGCGGTGGGATTCAACTCACGACGGAGGCCACCTATCCAGAATCCGCAGCTGTCGCGCCATGAAAGTTTGCGTGCTGCTCAGTGGCGGGATGGATTCGGTGACGGCGTTCTATGAGGCGCTGCGCGTCCACGAGGTGGTCGCTTGTTTGTCGTTTGACTATGGGTCGAAGCACAACGCGTGTGAAATCCCGTTTGCCAAATATCATGCCGACCGCCACGGCATCACCCACCACGTGGTGTCGTTAGATTTCATGGATCGCCTGTTCAAATCCGACTTATTGAAGTCGGGCGGGGCGATCCCAGAGGGGCACTATGCCGAGGCGTCGATGTTGCAAACGGTGGTGCCGTTCCGCAATGGCATTATGCTCGCGGTCGCCGCGGGCTTCGCCGAAAGCATCGCCGCCGAGGGCGTGGTAATCGCCGCTCATGCCGGCGACCACGCAATTTACCCGGACTGTCGCGAGTCATTCCTGCGGGCGATGGGCGCGGCCATCGGCGAGGGAACCTACGCCCATATCCAGTTGCTGCGGCCGTTTGTCGCCATTGACAAGGCGGGCATTGCGCGACGCGGGGCTGAATTGGGACTGGATTTTGCCACCACCTGGTCGTGCTATAAGGGAGGGCAAATTCACTGCGGGGTCTGCGGAACCTGCGTCGAACGGCGCGAGGCGTTTCTTTTGGCTGGCATGGCCGATCCAACTGACTATGAGCAGACTCCCGCGCTGCCCAACGCATCCTAATCCCCAGCGCCATGCCCTACCGAATTTGCAAATCCCTCGAAATCGAGAACGGTCACATGCTCACCAAGCATCCCGACCAATGCCGGTTTCCACATGGCCACACCCGCAAGGTGGAGTGGGTGATCGCCGCCGATGAACTCGATGACAACCAGATGGTCTGCGATTTCAAAATCATCAAGGAGGCCGTCGGCGAATGGCTCGATACCTTCGACCACGCGCTGTGCATGAACACCGCGGACCCCGCCTATCAGGAGTTCAAATCCCGCTACGGTGACCACGTCATTGGTTTTGACAACCAGGACCCGACGACCGAACTCATGGCGCGCACGATCTTTGACCACACCGCGCAGGCGCTCGCCGTCTATGCCGCACAAGGCGAATCCCGCTACCGGCTAGGCGCGGGCGTCCGGTTATTGCGCGTGCGGGTGTGGGAAACCACCTCATCCTGGGCTGAATACGAACCCACTATCTAATTTCATGACTGGCAAGACATGCTCCCTGCCTGATATCCAGGCGACTCCTGACACGCGCGGCATCGCCATCGACCAGGTCGGCGTGTCCGATTTGCGCTATCCGATTCAGGTGACCGACCAACACGGGCAACCGTTTCCCACCGTGGCCACCATCTCGATGTCGGTCCACCTACCGCATCAATTCAAAGGCACTCATATGAGCCGCTTTTTGGAGGTGCTGAGTCAACATGAAGGAGAGGTGACGTCGCGCACCTTGCCGCACATCCTCCATGATTTGAAGACCAGCCTCCACGCCGAGGAGGCGCACATTGAGGTCGCCTTCACCTATTTTGTGACCAAGAAGGCGCCGGTGACCGGGGCGGCGGCCAAGGTCGGCTGTGATTGTGTGTTCATGGGCACCTCGAACGGTGTGCGTGACGATTTGGTACTGCGGGTGACCGTGCCCGTCACGACCTTGTGCCCGTGCAGCAAGGACATCAGCGATTACGGCGCGCACAATCAGCGCGGCTACGTTACCCTTGAGGTTCGCCCCCAACCCAAGGGGCATGGCTGCGAGCTGATCCTCATCGAGGAGTTAATCGAAATTGCCGAGCGCTCGGGTTCAGCACCGGTGTACGCGTTGCTCAAGCGGCCTGACGAGCGTCACGTCACGATGCAGGCCTATGACAATCCGGTGTTTGTTGAGGACGTGGTACGCAATGCGGCGGCGCTGCTGACGGCCGACGCGCGGGTAGCATCATTCACCGTGCGGGCTGTCAATCAGGAGAGTATTCACGACCACAATGCCTTCGCCGTGATCTCAGGCGGAACGACTCGTCCAGATCGCAGCTAGATTGGCGCCGGTTCGGTGGCCCGGATAGCACGCGTGGCCTACCGAATCTTCGGCGCGCGGACTATCCCCGCAGGGTGAGATTTTGCGGGCTGGGAGATGCGGAGCGGTCAGGCGGTTATTTGGCCGCTGGCTCGTGGGCTGCGGGCTCCTTGGTCTTGGCGGTGGTTTCGCCCTGGGTCACGGCATGGTTAATCTCCTCCTCGAACTCTTCGCGGGCTTTTTTGAATTCGCCCATGGTTTTTCCGAGTCCACGTGCCAGTTCCGGGAGCTTCTTCGCTCCGAAGAGCAAGAGCATCACGACGACAAATAAAATCATATCGGGCATTCCAATCATGCCAAGCATAGCGGTAGGTATCATGAGGGTATCAGGGTGCGAGTCAGCGGCAGATAACGCCAGCGCGGCAGAATTTGCAAAGGCAATCATGCAATCCAAGCTATAAACTTGTCTCTTCGGGCGATGGTTCGCACCGTCATGAGGTGCCGCCGGGGGCGATTGCGTGGGTTCTCACAGCTCAGCGTTCCCACGTGCCGTGGACTTCGGGCATCCGTCCATAGGAGATCACGGTGTAATCGGTGGGACCTTTGGCTCCTTCTAACGGCACACCCACACTGCGCTTCCAAGCTGCGCTCATGCTTTCCCCGGTGTGGCAGCCCCAACTCTTGCAGTAGGCATTACGCGTAAAAACCGAGCTCTTGATGCGCGGGAGATCTCGTTCGTGAAGACAGGCACAAGAAATCGCCATGATTTCATTGCCATAGTCAAACATGAAGGCAAAGCGGTTTGAGTGACCAATGAAGTCAAATGTTTCCACAGATCTGCTAGGGCGGGCATTCAGCGCCTGAATGAACTCGTTAGAATTATTGAACCACACCAGAGATGCATGACGCTCTGCTGCGAGTTCCGTGATCCAGCGGGTGTATGGCTTGTTATCCTCGCGGCCACGCGTCAGGTAGCTCGGTTGATAGACGAACCAGACTAATGGCGCGTTAGCACCATAGGTCGCACGAATTTCCGCCATCCGCAGGGTGGATGCACGCACGAAGTTGGCCCACCACTTGTCGTGCTGGTCCTGTGGAACGCGGAAGGTTTCCCACTTGCGCAGGGTCGGGCCGCCGGTGACGATCACATGATCGGCGCGGCCCGGCACTGCGAGCAGGAGACTTGCCAGCAGCAAGATGCGAAGAAAGCGAGCCATACGATTAGATCACTCGCCGGATGGGCCGGAGCCGTTGCGGATGATTTCAAAGAAGCTCTGTGGCTCCAAGGCCGCTCCGCCAATCAGCGCGCCGTCGATGTCTGGGCAGGCCATCAGTTCGGCAGCATTGCCGGGTTTGACACTGCCTCCGTATTGGATGCGAATCCGTGCGGCGGTATCTGCGCCGTAAAGTTCGGCGACCAGCGAGCGGACGAACGCGTGGGCATCTTGGGCTTGTTGAGAGCTGGCGGTGACGCCGGTGCCGATGGCCCAGACGGGTTCATAGGCGATGACGGTTTCGGCCATGTCTTTTTCGGTCAGACCGCTGAGGCCATCTGTCACCTGGGTGCGCAGCACGGATTCGAGCATTCCGCCTTCGCGTTGGGCGAGGGTTTCGCCGATGCAGAAGATTGGCTTGAGGTTGGTCTCACGCGCTTTTTTCATCTTCGCATTGATGGTGGCATCGGACTCGCCGTAGATCGAGCGGCGCTCGCTGTGGCCAAGGATGACGTAGTGAACGAAAAACTCGCGCAGCATGAGCACGCTGATCTCGCCGGTGTAGGCACCGGCATCATACTGCGAGCAATTCTGGGCGGCGATTTGAATGGCGTGGGCATTCTGGCCTGCGGTGGCGGTGTGGAGCAGGTCGGCGAGTTTCGGCAAGGAAACAAACGGCGGAGCAATCACAATTTCGCTGCTGAAATTCTGGCCTTGGAGTTTCGAGAGGAAGCTTTTGACGAAGTCTTCCGTTTCGGAAGCTCCCTTGTTCATTTTCCAATTGGCGGCGAAGATCGGTTTACGGTTCATAGGTCGTGGGGTCTGAGTGGGGTGAGTGGATGAGTTAGTTGGCGCTGAGTGCGGCGACGCCGGGCAGGACCTTCCCTTCGAGCAACTCGAGGGAGGCTCCGCCACCAGTGGAGATGAAGGTCATTTGATCATCAAGCCCGAACTGGTTGACCGCCGTCACCGAGTCGCCGCCGCCGATGATGCTCACGGCACCTCGGGCAGTTGCTTCGGCCACGGCTTCGGCCACGGCACGGGTTCCCTTGGCGAAGTTTTCAATCTCGAAAACGCCCACTGGGCCGTTCCAAATCACGGTTTTGGCGCTCTGAATGACCTCGCGGAAACGCTCGATGGCAACGTCACCGGCATCGATGCCCATCCATCCGGCGGTGATGGCACCGCCCTGGGCGAATGGCTTGGTGCAACGGGTTTGCGCGCCATCTTCGAACTTGTCGGTTTCGCGGGTATCGGCGGGCAGCACGATGGTTTTGCCGAGTTCCTTGGCTTTAGCGAGGATTTCGAGAGCCAGGTCGAGTTTATCGGTTTCGACGCGGCTATTGCCGACTTCGTAGCCCTGAGCCTTGAAGAAGGTGAAAGCCATGGCACCACCAATGATTAAGGTGTCGGCTTTCTCTAGCAGGCTCATGATGACCTGGATTTTATCGGAGACTTTCGAGCCGCCCATGATCACCACGAACGGTCGGGCAGGGGACTCGAGTTCCTGTTGCAGGTATTTGAGCTCACGGGCCATCAGAAACCCCATCGCGCTCTTGGCCACAAAATGGGTGACTCCCTCGGTCGAGGCGTGCGCTCGGTGGGCTGTGCCAAACGCGTCGTTCACATAAATACTTGCCGAACCCGCCAACTCCTTGGCAAAGCCTGCGTCGTTGGCTTCCTCTTCGGGGTGAAAGCGTGTGTTTTCTAAGATCAGCACCTCGCCGGGCTTAAGCGCGGCGCGCAGCGTGGCCGCTTCCTGACCGACGCAATCGGGTGCCAGTTGAA
>JAYSPI010000166.1:0-12578 GCA_043722215.1 Prosthecobacter sp. | reverse complement strand
CGCCCTCTAGCGGCTCCACAGGGGGGCCTTAACTCCCAGGTCGGAACGCCCTGCCGGGCGTACCAAAAAAAGCCGCTTCCAATCGGAAGCGGCTTCAGGGATTAGAAACGAACGATCAAACCTTGAGCGTTGCCATCAGCGAGTCCTGCTTGGCATACAACTTCTCGAGTTCAGTCTCAGCCTTGCGCACTTGCGCATTGAGATCAATGAGCGCCGCCACCTTGGCAATAAGACCCGCTGGAGCGTCCGTGCCCTTGGCGGCTTTCGGCGCCTTGGGTGCCTTGGGTGCCTTGGGTGCCTTGGGTGCCTTGGGTGCCTTGGCGGCTTTCGGTGCCTTGCCTGCGGCCTGCAACCAGGTCGCACAAGTGATCGCCGAAATCTTGAATTTTTCGACGGCTTGGCTTTGGCCGCCGCGGCCGTTAGCCGCATTGTAGTCGGTCACAAAGTCAACCACTGCCTGTTTTTGTTCCGGAGTATAACGCGATCCACGACCCGGCTTGGCCGATGACTTCGCTGCCTTCTCGGCTTTAGGAGCTTTAGGAGCTTTAGGAGCTTTAGTGGCTTTAACTTTTTTCGCGGTGCTAGGAGCACCCGATGCTTTGATCCAGGCGGAGATCGTCAGCGGTGAGACTTGGAATTTCTGAGCAGCGGCGCTTTGACCACCGCGGCCGTTTTGTGAGTTATATTGGGCCACGAAGTCGACGACTTCCTGTTTCTCGGAGGCGGTATAACGAACTCCGGTGGCGGTTGATTTCTTGGTCTTGGTAGGCATGACTTGAGAAACTTATGCTGTTTTACAACTTCGGCAAGCGCAAACTTACTATCTATTAGTAAGTCACTGATATCATCATCACCGCTCTGCGCTTATTCTATCATCCCGGCGCAGGGAGCATCAGCCTGATGATCGGAACGGACCTGTCACACAGGCCCGCAGCCTGCCCGCCAGTGTTTTAGCCATCCGCTTGCTGCTTGGAGGGTAGAATTTCCACTAGATCACCGACACGAACCCTATCGAATAATTCAATGATATCGGCATTGCTAAGGCGCACACAGCCATGACTTTCGGGACGGCCCAGCATATCCTCGCGGTTGGTGCCATGAAGATAGATGCAGCGCTCTAGCGTGTTGGCGTTGGCAGCATCCAGCCCGTCGAGTTGCAGAATCCGGGTAAGGATCAGATCTTCCTCGGTCACGTGTTGCGATTGCCACAAGCCGACTGGCAGACGCTGCTTGAAGATCGTTCCGCTGGGTGCGCCATCACCGATTTTCCCGGCAATTCGAAATCGACCCGTGGGCGTCCGGTAACTATGGATTTCACACCCCGCTCCATTGAGCGCCGTTGATACTCCAAACGTCCGGATACAACCACCGTCCTCAATGACCTGTAACTGCTGGTCATCCAGCGAAATAACCAACTGCAAGTGTGACCTCATGGCGGAGCAATGACTAGCAGTGCATTGTGGCCACCCATGCCGTGGGATAATTTAGCCACCGGCCCAGCGGCCACTAGAACCTCCTCGGGTAGCACGAATCCAGCCGGCGCATACATCCCGCGCAGATTCGGCGGTAGCTCGCCGCGCCGCAGATAGCATGCAAGAATGACGCTCTCTAGCAGTCCGCTGGCCCCGATGGTATGACCGATAAAGGGCTTGAGCAGGTGCAGCGACGGATGCACGTCCGGAAACGCCCGCGCCATGGCGGCCGGATCTGCGGCCGCCTGCACGGCGGTGCCGGTGGCGTGAGGACTCACGGCGACGGGGCGGTGTGCGGTGTCTATGATTCGATGGAACAACTCTGGGGTGCGACCGCCGTCTTTAGGAATACCCACCGGATCGCAAGCGTCGGCATTGCAGCCATAATGGAGCAACTGAGGATACTTCCCCGGGCGGATCTCAATGGCCATGGCGGCAGCTCCCTCCGCCGGAATAAATCCTGCGCTCCCAGGCCGATAGGGATCGAGCCGTAGTTCCCTGCTCAAAATCCCCGACGATGCATAGTTATCTAACAACAATGGAACCAATGGCAAATCGACAGCCACCGCCAGGGCCCGCGGGGCTAACCCACAACGCACCAGCATCATCGCTATCCCGATGGCGTCCAATCCCGCTGAGCAACCACTCGCCAAAACGTGGTTCGGTCCGGTGATTTGAAATTCAATGCTGATGGCCGATGCCGACTCGCTGTGAATCGTATTGCTTGCCGCCATCAACCGAAATGGCCGCCGCCCGGGCCATGGCCCCAACCAGCCCGCGGCATTCCCACGGCTCGTTCCCACCACCAGCGCCGCATCACGCAAATCATCGCCGGACCAACCTGCGTCGGCAATAGCCTCACGCGCCACATGCAGTGCCGCCATGGTTGCCGGGCTCCACTTGCGGTGTGTTAGAAGCGCGCGATCCTCAATCCATGCCGCAGGTTGCCGAGCATGCGCACTATCCTCACCAAGGAGCTGGCCGAGATATCGGAATGGCAGTTGACCCGCCCGCACTGACTGGTAGTGAGCGGTCACTTGGGTACCGAGGGCAGACAATGCCCCCAAGCCGGTGATGGAGAGTGGAGATTCGATGGCCACGGAGTATCAATCAGAGCGGCGCGGGCAACCCAAAAATTAGGGTGCGCTGCGCGATGCGGGAATTACAGGGTGATCTGCGCACCCAACTCGACGACACGTCCCGGTGGGAGTTGGAAATAGGCGGTTGCAGGTGAAGCATTGCGGGCCATCACCGCGAACAACGATAACCGAACCCGGTCGATCAACGGCGCATCTTGGCCGACGCCATAGGTCTCGCGCCCCAGGAAATAGGTCGCTTTACCAGGTTGAAAGCGCAGCTCAGCGGGCATCCTGGCGATTAGAGCAGCGGGCACATCGGGAGTTTCGGCGAAGCCAAATCTCAGAGTCATCCGATAGACTCCTTCACCCAACTCCTCACAATCAAGCGTCTCGTCGTGGTTGGCGCACGGTTGATCGATTGTCATCACGTGCAGCAAAATCACTCGTTCGTGGAGGATTTTGTTATGTTTCAGGTTGTGCAGCAGGGCGGTTGGCACCTGGAACCCCTTGCCACTCATATAGATGGCGGTGCCTGACACCCGATGAATCCGCCCTTTGTGTAGATCCTGCAACAAAACATCCACCGGCAGCGATTCGCGCATCATACTGGCATAGAGTCGCGCGCGGCCCCAAATCCAGATCAGCATCAAGGACATCACCCCGCCGGCCACGACGAGCGGAAACCACCCACCCTGGATGATCTTGAGCGAGTTAGCGACAAGGAACGAGCCGTCCAGCGTCAGAAATAACACCGTGATCACTGCCGACCGAGCGCGCGACCACCCCCAGGCCGCTCGCGCCGCGGTGAAAAATAAAATCGAAGTGATCGTCATGGTCAGCGCGATGGCAATCCCATAGGCCCCCGCCAATGCCGCTGACGTCCCAAAAGTGATCACCAACAAAATGCAAGCCACCGCCAACATCCGGTTCACCGCAGGCACATACACCTGCCCCATCAAATGCGCCGAGGTATAACAGACACGCAACCGCGGCAAACAACCGAGTTGTATCGCCTGGGTCGTCAGTGAAAACGCCCCAGAAATCAACGCCTGACTGGCAATGATGGCCGCCGCCGTCGCCAACAACGTGAGTGGCAGTTGCAGCGACTCCGGTGCTAATAGGAAAAATGGACTGCGAATCGCCGTCGGGTCCGCCGTGAGCAGCGCGGCCTGACCGAGATAGTTGAGAACCAACGCGGGCAGCACCATGGCAAACCACCCGATGCGGATCGGGCGCGCACCGAAATGCCCGAGATCGGCATACAGCGCTTCGCCGCCGGTCAAGGCCAGGAACACCGCCGCCAGCAGCGGCAGCGAGTGGCGCCACTCACGATACAGAAATAACAATCCTTCCCACGGACTCAACGACTGCAACACCTGCGGGTGGTACCACAACGCCCGCACACCTAACATGCCAATCACCACAAACCACAGTAAAATCACAGGCCCAAACAGCACTCCTACCTTGCCGGTGCCAAATTGCTGAATCGAAAACAACCCGGCTAGGATGACCACCGACGCCGGCACCGCGTAACTCGCGAGCATCGGCGCACTCACCGACAAACCTTCCACCGCACTGAGCACAGAAATCGCAGGCGTCAGCATGCCATCGGCATAAATCAGAGCGGCCCCCGCCAACCCTAACATCAACACTCGCCGTGGGTCTCTGCCGCCGAGACTGCGCAGCGCGCCGCGAATCAAGGTGGAGAGCGCTAGAATACCGCCCTCGCCACGGTTGTCCAATTTCAGGATCACAAACAAATACTTCACTGACACCACCAGCAGCAGCGACCACACAATCAACGATGCCGCCCCCGTTAGGTTACGGGTTGCCATCAGCGCACCGTGCTCGCCCGAGAAACACTCGCGAAACGCATACAGCGGACTAGTCCCCAAGTCGCCATAGACAACGCCCAAGGCGGCAAGAGTGGTCACTAACAACTTCGGTTGTGGGCCTCCGTGGCCAGCGTGGGTATCATTCATCGTTGCGAAACGGGTCGCTCGCGCGCACCTCAAAACATTTCGCACTGCAACTGACCAGCGAAAATGCACGGCTCAGCCGGGAATTGACACCGAGCCACTCGCCGCGCACGGGATTGGCATGACCTCACAGCAGGTGCGAAAACATGGCGTCGCGCAGCTTGGGCTCGAACCAGGTACTCTTGGGCGGCATGATGCCGCCGTCGTCGGCAATCGACATCAAATCCTCAATGCCGGTGGGAAACATCGAAAACGCGCAAGCAAACTCGCCAGAATCAACGAGTTTGACCAATTCGTCGGGACCACGGATGCCGCCGACGAAGGCAATGCGCTCGCTGGTGCGCGGGTCGTGGATGCCAAACACGGGAGCCAGCACCTCACGCTGGAGGAGTGACACATCCAGCAAATCACTGGCGGTGCCGACGCGGGTGATTGCGGCCCGGAACACCAACCGATACCACTGGCCCGCTAGGTAAAATCCTAACTGGTGCTTGGCAGTCGGAGTGGGTGCGCCGTGGTCGCTGATCTCAAAAACGCGGCCCAGCGCCGCCAAGATGGCTGACGGCGACTGGCCACCCAGATCCTTGAGCACTCGGTTGTAAGCTAGAATGTTCAGCTGGTCGTGTGGGAAAATCACCGCCAAAAACCCCGCACTGCCACCCGCCCCACTGCGCTTCTGATAGACCCGCCCTGCCGCCGCACTGCGGTGGTGACCGTCGGCAATATACAATGCCCCCAGCTGGGCAAACTCAGCCACTAGCAGCGCGATATCCGCCGCATCAGCCACTGGCCATGAACTGTGGCGAACGCCGTCAGCGGCAGTAAAATCGATCTCCGGAGCCTCTTCAGTGATCCGTGCGACCAAGGAGTCGATGACTGGTACGGCCTGATAGGTTAGGAACACCGGTCCGGTTTGTGCATTGAGCGTCTCGATGTGGCGGACGCGGTCATCCTCCTTATCCGGACGCGTGAGTTCGTGCTTCTTGACGATGTTGGCCAGATATTCGTGGCAACTCGCTAGGCCAACCAAGCCGATTTGGCTGTGGCCACCCATGACCTGCCGATAGAGATGAAAGATCGGCTCGTCATCGCGCCGCAACACACACCCCGCGATCAACTGCCCAAAATTCTCTCTCCCCTTGGCATAAACCGCGTCGCTATGAACATCGACGCCCACGACCAAATCAATCTCAGGCTTGCTCACCCGCAGGAAACTCAGCGGATTGCCCGCAGCGATGCTGCGCGCCTCATCAGACGACATCACATCATACGGGAGTTCACAAACCCGCGCGGCGAGCGCTGGGTCGGGTCGGAGTGCAGCGAAGGGAGTAACGGTAGCCATGGGAAAGCGCTGGAAATTAGGCCAATACCGCTCCAGTGCAAGGGAAACTACCGCGCCTTTCGGCGCTGGTTCAAAACCGGATTTTTTTTGCGTAGCAAAACCGGACAAATGATAACGTAAAATGCCCGAGAATCGGGGGCCATGTTAACTTTTGTGAATGTTCGAGAACCCAGAGCTTGCGAAACGGCTGGAATAGCACGGTGACAACCTTGCGGGAAGTGGGTGCGATTTCATAATCCTGGCCGCCGGTGACTGCACATCCCCGCCGGATCGACGCCCGGAGGCGGCGATTTTGATTTCCATCTCGGCGGTCCCCAGTGATGCTCCCCGTCATGCCGACACGCGTATTTCTAGGCTGGGATCGGCCATTCTTGCCCCAGGTCGTCACATGGCTGCTAAACCGGCGCGACGATCTACCGCACCTGCTCGTCGTGGTCCCCACATCTCACAGCGGCCGGCGACTACGCGCCGCCCTAGCAGAACAAGCCGGCGCCTTACTCACCCCCACCATCCTCACTCCGGGAGGCTTGCTTCAAACCCCCTCACCCGCAGTCGCTACCGAGTGGATGGAGCGCGTCGCCTGGGTGGAAACCCTCGAAGAGGTAAGCGATTGGTCAATCTATCACGAGCTGTTTCCCGAGCCCCCCTCCGGTGACCCGCAATGGGCGGGCGGGCTGGCGCGTGAAATGACCCAACTCCGACGGTCGCTCCAAGAAAACGGCCTCACCTTGTCGTCGGCCGCGCAGTGCCTTGCCGACACGGTGGAAGCAGGGCGTTGGGACGCCCTCAGTCGCTTAGAAACCCTCATGGAACGCCGCATCCAAGGGTGGGGTCGACTTAGCCGTAGCCGGGTGTTAGCCAACGGCCTGGCTCTGCCTGAAAATATTTCTGGCATCGTGCTGGCCGGGGTCACCGAAATGCCACCCTTGCTCTAACGCGCGTGGCTCGCATGGAGCGGACCAGTCACTATTCTGCTCGGCGCGCCGCCTCACGAGGCGCAGGGATTTTCCTCCATTGGCCGCCCGCTTGAATGCTGGACTCAACGGGCGCTGCCGTGGCCGGATGGCAGCGCCGGATCGGTACAACTCGTCGCAGACGCCCAACAGCAGGCCAGCGAGGCCGTGCGAGCCGTCGCCACGGCCGGCACTGCCTCCAACGAGGTTGCACTCGGGGCCGCCTCCACCGCCACCGGCGACGAACTCGTGCGCGCCTTCACCCGCCACGGATGGGTGGCGTTTCACCCGGCAGCCCTGCCGGTGACCACCGGTCTCGCCCGCTGGCTGCTCACCTGGCTTGGCTTCCTCGCCGACCCCAAACTCGCGATCATGGCCGACCTCTTGGCGATGCCTGAATCGTCCGGTCTGATTGGCAACCGCCGGGTCCACCTCTCCAACGCGCTATCTCGCTTGCGCAATGAGTGGATGATGGCCCGGCCCGAGGATCTGCGCCATCGAATCACCACGGCCACCTTTCCCACAGAGTCACACCGCCAGAACGCCGCCGCCGTGCTACATGCCGCCGAAACCTTCGCCCAATGGCGCACCGACTTCTTACGCGAGGACTTTGCCACGACCATCGCGCGCTTGCTCAACGCACTCGGCTCAACCGCTCCCACCGCCGCCGACGAAGCCGCCGCCCTACTCGGATGGCTCACGCAAGCCGCTCCCCTGATCCGCCAGGTCACCCGCACCGCCAGCTTTTGGATTGATCTGCTACTCGCCAACCGGCCAGCCCCCACCGCCGATCCGCCTGCCGGGCGGGTCCTCGATGTGCAGGGCTGGCTGGAGTTGTTATACGAACCGTGCCTCCACCTAGTGGTCTGCGACCTCAATGAAGGGA
Organism: Prosthecobacter sp.; assembly: GCA_043722215.1. Classification (GTDB taxonomy): domain Bacteria; phylum Verrucomicrobiota; class Verrucomicrobiia; order Verrucomicrobiales; family Akkermansiaceae; genus Luteolibacter. The sequence continues at coordinate 4,867 of JAYSPI010000166.1, read as the reverse complement.
TGGTCCCAGCCCGCTTCCCCGCCGATCCATGGCTCGGAGACGCTGCTAGAAACCGCCTTGGCCTAACCTCCAACGCCGCTCGCGCCGCCCGCGACGCGTTTCTCTATCAGGCAATGATCGAAGCCCGGCGCGACGGTGGACGAGTCGATCTCTTCTGCGCAAAATCCGCCGCTGGCGGCGAATCCCTGCTGCCATCCCGCCTGCTGTTAGCCGCCACCCCCAGCACGCTCCCAGAGCGCGTCCAATTCCTATTCCGCGAAGTCGAACCGCCAGAAGCTGGCCTGCGCTGGCACGCCGACTGGCAGTGGCATGCTCGCCGAGTGGCCGCCCCGGCCCGCATCCACGTGACCTCGCTGACCACCTATCTGGCGTGTCCATTCCGATATTACCTGAAACACGCCGTGGGCATGCAACGCCCAGAAGCCGACCGCAGCGAGTGGAATGCCCGCGATTTCGGCATCATCGCCCACGACGTCATGGAGCACTGGGGACGTGACCTCGCCGCCCGCCAACTCACCGCCGCAGAACCACTCGCCCGCTGGCTGTCCGCCGAACTCGACCGCCTCGTCGCCGAGTCCTTCGGCCCACGCGTGCCACTCGCCGTGCGCGTCCAAGCCGACGTCCTCCGCCAACGTCTCGCCTGGCTCGCCCGCACCCAGGCCGCCACACGCGCCGACGGCTGGGATGTAATCGCCGTAGAACACAAAATTGAGATCCCGATCGGCCACTCGATCGTCGTCTGTAAAATCGACCGCATCGACCGCCACCGCGACCACGGCGGTCTGCGCATCATCGACTACAAAACTGGCAGAATCACTGGCGTTGAGAACGCCCACCGCAGCAAGATGACCGCCCGCACCTTGCTGCCCGCACATCTAACGGCCGAGTGCCCAGCCGTCCATGTTAGCTACCACCATGAGAAGCCCGCGAATTTTCTGTGGCGCAACCTACAACTGCCGCTCTATGCACTGGCGGTTAGCCAGCGCGACGGCTGCGTCCCGACGCCATGTTATTTTTCGCTAGGAGCCACCGCCGCCGATGTCGCCATCCACGAGTGGCCTGATTTTACTAGCGACGACTTGGATGCCGCCAGCACCTGCGCCACCTGGCTGGTGGCGCAAATCACCGCCGGAGTCTTTTGGCCACCCGCTGCCAAGGTGCGCAATGAGGACTTTACCGCCATCACCGCGGGCCGATCCCTCATCGAAATGGTCGCCCCTTTTCCATCGATCCAATCCTGCCTCGCTGATATCTAGCCGCTCCCCGGCAGCGCCGCTGACGCAAAATTCCTTTAACTCTGGACCTGCGCTGTGCTACCCTGCCACCCACAACTGGCGGATGATCTATCCTGAATTGGCATACCCCTTCGGCAGCTCTGCCTGCCTAAACCACCATCCTAGCACTCGCGCCCCCTCGATTCGTCCGACGATGATCCAACCCAAACCGGAATGCCCACCCCCCCATGAAAACAGCCTCCCACTCCGACCAATGTCTGTCGTTCATCAGCTGCCAAATCAACCCAGATGCCAAACGCTGGCTTGCAGCCCACCCACCTGCGATCACCCTCTCACGCCAAACCGGGGCCGGCGCCATGACCATCGCCTCGGAACTCGCCACCTTCCTCGAATCCCACAATCCGCCTGCAGGCCACTGGACAATCCTCGATAAAAACCTGGTCGAAAAAGTCCTCGAAGCACACAAACTCCCGCCAGAGGTCGCCAGGTTCATGCCCGAAGACCGCGTCTCGTCAATCCAGGACACCATCGAGGAAATGCTCGGCCTGCACCCGTCATCCCGCACGCTCTGGCAGCAAACGTCCGAGACCGTCCGCCATTGGGCAGCACTCGGCCAAGTCATCCTCATCGGGCGCGCCGCCAACGTCATCACCCGCGAAATGAACAATGTCTTCCACGTCCGCTTAGTCGCCCCCATCGAAATACGCGTCCAACAAATCATGGCCCGCCAGCAACTTGACCATGCCGCCGCCATCAAGTTGATCCACCACCATGACGGTGGCCGAAAACGCTACCTCCACGCCCATTTCAATACCGATATCGACGATAACCTCCAATACGATCTAGTGATCAATACCGCTCGCCTGCCCCACCGCTCCGTCGCCCAACTCATCGGCAATGCCGTCCTTCAATGGCAAATGACCATGGCCTAGCCAAGCGCCTGGGGACATGACTCCCGCATCAATCCCATCTACGATCCACCACCCCGAATAAGTCACGTCATGGAGCAATCGCTGGCAAATTGCCTCATCGGCGAAGACTTCTCAAGCTGAGCAGTTACCCCAATAAGGCACCTGACGCACCCACCCGCAGCCCCCCTCACAGCGACCCGAACACTGCCTGAGTGATGGGCTCCAGCAACAGTGCCGGAAACAACCCGAGCACCACCAGCGCCACCGCCGGCAGCGCCACCGCCAACGCATGGGCTGGCGACATCACCCACCCGATAGGGGCGTCGCTGTCGGGAGTGTCTCGCACAAAAGCCTGCTTCAAAACCGATAGGTAATAATACAGCGAAATTGCGCTCATGATTGCGGCCAAGCCCACCAACCATGCCAGGCCAGACGATCCCTGGCGTGCCGTCTCCGCCATGGCTGTGCTGAATAAGGCAAACTTACCGATAAATCCTGCCAATGGAGGAATCCCCGCCAGTGAGGTGAGAAACACCAACAAGGCCAGCGCCTGCCACGGAGACCGATGCACCAACCCGGCAAAGGCCGCTGGCGAATCATGCCCGCGATCGCGCTCGACCGCAGCACAAACCGCCAGTGCGCCAAGGGTCGCCAAACCATACACAATGACATAAAACAGAGCGGCCCCGGCAGCAGCCCTGCCATTGGCACTCATCGCCACCAACAGATAACCCGTATTGGCTACCGCCGAATAAGCGAGCAACCGCCGCACGCTAGTTTGCGCCAGCGCTAACGCATTGCCCCAAACCATGGACACCGCCGATAGAATCGCCAACCACAGCGACCACCCGGGAACCATCGCCCCCCATGCCGCTGAACCCGCTGCGGCGTGAAAGCCAATCAGTAAAATCCTTACCAGCACCACCATCCCCACCGCCTTGGAGGCGGCTGCCACCAGCGCCACGCTCGTCGTCGGCGCACCCTGATAGACGTCCGGCGCCCAGTAATGGAATGGCGCGGCTGCCAACTTGAACCCTAGCCCCACCACCACCATCACCAACCCGGTGATGGCCAGCGCCGAGGGCGGCCCGGCACCAAGCGCAACCGCCACCCCGGTGAGCGTGGCGGCATGCGAGGCCCCGTAGATCAGGCTGATCCCAAATAATAGAAATGCCGCCGATACCCCGCCAAATAGGAAATATTTCAACGACGCCTCAGCCGCCCGCGCACTGCGCGAAAACCCTGCGAGAAGATAGAGCGACAGACTAGCCAGCTCTAGGGCGACAAATAAAAACAACAGGTGGTTGGTTCCTGTCGTCAGCAACAGCCCGCTGAGCGCAAATAACATCAACGCATAAAACTCGCCGGGTTGGGTGATTTCCCGTCGTGCGGGCGGTAACAGCACCGCCAATAACCCAAGTCCTAGCACCACCAGCTTGAACATGCGTGCCAACGGATCGATGACTAACAACTCCTTACCGGTTCCCACCGCCACAGGAACATAGCTCAGCAACACCCATGCCGCCAACACAACTCCCGCTGCAGCGATGGCAATCGCAACTCGAATCGATAGCGGCCTGCCAGATTTTGATTCCACCGCGCCGGCCACACCGAGCAGTGCGAGCGCCGTGATCACCAGTACGATCTCAGGCAATAATTGAATGAAAAGAACGGAATAATTCACGGTTGAGGAAGGATCGAGTGAAACAAGGGCGAACGGAGTCCTTCATCAATCAGGACAACCCACGGCTTCGGATAGAGACCGATCGCCAACGAAACAGCTATGAGCAGCGAAATGGCTGTAACCTCCGGCCACGTCAACGGCGGCAGGATCTGCGGCGCTACCGCTGTCACTCCCGTCACCGGGAAAAATGCTTTGTGCAATGCCCGCAATGAGAATGCCCCAGTGATGACAATCCCTGCCGCAATCGCTGGCACCAGCCACGGAAATTTCTGCCACAGTCCAATCGCTACTGAAATTTCCGCCACAAACCCGCTGAAGCCCGGCAGTCCCATCGACGCGGCCGTGGCCAGCGTGAATGCGACCGCGGCCCCTGGCAGGGTTCGCCAGAGGTTGAAGTGCTGGAGCGCGGCGAGGTCACGAGTGTGAGTGCGTTCATAGACAACACGGCCAGCAATACCGAACAACAACCCAGCGATGATCCCGTGGGAAATCATCTGCAACACCGCACCACGCAACCCCCAGTGGGTCGCCGCAGCAATCCCTAGCAGCACAAAACCCATGTGACTCACGCTGGAATACCCGATGACAAACTTGAGATCCTTCTGCTGCAATGCAGTTAGGGCGCCATACACTACGCCAACCACCGCCAGCCCGGCGATCACCGGCTGCCAAACGACAAACCCCTGGGGAAATATCGGCAGCGCCACACACAACGCACCGAACGCGCCAAGCTTCATGACCACCCCGGCTAATAACATCGACGCCGCAGTCGGTGCCGCCACGTGCCCGGTCGGGGCCCAAGTATGGAACGGCCACATCCCTGCCAATACTGCAAAACCCAAAAATAAAATCGGGAACGCCCATGTTTGCAGCGCAACCGAATAATGCGCAGCTGCCAAGTGGGCCAGATCAAAGCTGGTGGCACCGGCAGCGGCATAGGCGACGACTAGGCCGATGAGGATCAGCGCGCTCGATCCGATGGAATACATCGTGAGTTTCATCGCGCCATACTCCTTGTTGGTAGAACCCCAGATGGC
>JAYSPI010000165.1:0-4273 GCA_043722215.1 Prosthecobacter sp. | reverse complement strand
GGAAGGGTTGCCCGCCCGCTTATCTCCGGGTATTAGTCGCACTCTGCGCAGGCAGAGCGCTCCGCTCCGGCGGGGTGAGAGAAATGGCCGTCCAGCCTCGCGCAAGCGGGGTGGACAAAATCCGGCTTACAGGGGAGCGGCATCCCCCAGGCTTCGGCGCAAAGCGCGCCGTTAGGTGATCAGCCGTGCTCGCAGCAGCTCGGTGACTTGCTTTGGGTTGGGCTTGGTGGTGGCTGATTTCAGCACCTTGCCGGTGAGGAAGTTGAGGAGTTTTTCGTTGCCCGCCTGGATGGCGGCGACCTCGGACGGGTTGTTGGCGATGGCTAGCTCGACGAGAGTCTCGAGCTCACCGGCGGCGGCGGGTTTGAATCCGAGGGCGGCGGCGATGGCGGCGGGCGCTTGGGCGGGGGTCTCATAGAGCACGGCGAAGACCTCGTTCGCTTGGTTGGCGGCGAGGGTGCCGTCCTCGACGAGTAGGAGTAGCGCACGCAGTTGGAGCGGGGCGACCGGGCAGTCGGCGATGCCAATATGGTGGTCGTTGAGGGTGCCTAGCAGGTTGTTGATGATGAAGTTGGCGGCCTTTTTTCCGGGAAGTACCTCGTGGGACGAGCGGCTCGCGTCATTTGTGGATCCGCTGGCAACCTCCTGAAAATAGCGGGCCAGATGGCGGTCTGACGAGAGCACCTCGGCGTCGTAGGCGGTCACGCCGAGGTCGTGCTCAAAGCGTGCGGCAAGTTCGTGCGGCAGGTCGGGCACCAGTGGGCGGACTTTTTCTAACAATGGCGCGGTGCGGATCGGGAGCAGGTCCGGGCAGGTGAAGTAGCGGTAATCGTGGGCGTCCTCTTTGGTGCGCATGAGTTGGGTTTCGCCGCGGTCATCGTCCCAGCGGCGGGTCGATTGGATTTGTGGGATACTGCGGTCGAGGTCCTCGCTTTGGCGGCGGATTTCGAAGTGGATGGCGCGGCGGATGGCCGAGATCGAGTTGAGGTTTTTGAGTTCGACTTTTGGACCTAACGGGTCGGAGGGGTTTTTGCGCAGTGAAATATTTACATCGCAGCGGAGTTGCCCTTTTTCCATATCGGCATCGGAGACGCCGCCTTGTTGGAGGATCATTTGGAGCGAGCGCAGGTAGGCGAAGGCTTCTTCACCGGACTCAAGGTCGGGTTCGGTGACAATCTCCATGAGTGGGGTGCCGGCGCGGTTGAAGTCGATGAGTGAGGAACTACCAAGGTGGGTGGATTTGGCGACGTCTTCTTCGAGGTGGATGCGGTTGAGTCGGACGATTTTGTTAGGGTGGCGGATGTTTTTCCGGTGGTCGCTCGGGTAACAATGGTCGTAGAGCGGAACCCCGCCGCCGATGCACAGTGGCAGGTCCATCTGCGTCGTCTGATAGTTTTTTGGCATGTCCGGATAGAAGTAGTTTTTACGGTCCCACTTCGAGAGTTCCGGGGACGAGCACTGGACCATCAGTCCGGTGAGCAGGGTTTGCTCGATGGCCAATTGGTTGAGGACGGGCAGGGCGCCGGGCAGGCCGAGGCAGACCGGGCAGGTGTGGGTGTTGGGCGTGTCGCCGAACGAGGTGCGGCAGGCGCAAAACATCTTTGTGGTCGTTTTGACCTGGCAGTGGACTTCGAGGCCGATGGTGACGAGGTAGGGCATGGCGGGTAAATGCGGGAAGATTGAAATGCTGGGCGTGGCTTAGCGCGCGTCGTGAGGTGGCGGCGGCGGGGTCGGGATGTCGAGTTTTTTGAGGACGAGTTGGACTTCTGGGTCGTTGAGAGCTTTGGTGAGGAGCGGCGAGCGCAGCAGGGTAGCGAAGTTGCCGTCGCGGGCGAGTGTTTGGAGTTCAGGGTCGTCGACGACGATGGCACGGGGGATGAGTTTGCCAGTACGCGGGTCAGTCGCGACTTTATGTTGGGGTTGTGCTTGTTCGGTGATGATTTTGGCTAGGGCCACGCGCGCAGGATCGATGAGTGGATCAATATGCTTGAGCCAGGCGGAGGGGATCGCTTGGTCAATCGAGGATTTCAGGTTGTGGAGGACATCGCCGGCCGGGGTGGCAGGGGCGGACTTCGATGGGCTGGCGGAGTGGCGGATTTCTGCGACCGAGCTAGCGTGCTGGATAACCACGGCGAGCAGCGTGAGGATCAGCGCGGTTGGAATGAGGGTGAATGCGGCGGCCACAAGCAGGCGCGACAGCGTGAGCGGCGGGCGCTCGCCCTCGGCCGGATGAAATGGACTGGAGATGAATCGAACCAAGATGCGACCAACGATAAAGGTGACGATGAAGGCGGCGATGGGCAGGGCGGTGGACAGCCATGCGGGGGCGTGGCTGCCGAGGGTGGCGTGGGCGAGTTCCGGGGCCATTTCCCACAGGCGGAACCCGACCCAGGCGCTGGTTCCGAGCACGAGGCATGCGAGCAGGATTCGCAGGGCACCACGTAGCAGGACAAAGCCAGCGCAGACGACAAAGATGGCCAGTGCGATGGTGGTGAGGTTGATAGAATCAGGAAACATGCACAGGGTGGAGAGTGGTGGATCGAGGGAGTGGGAGGCATCAGTTTTGCCACGGGGAACTACGACAGAGGATCGACACGGTCGTAGGCGCGTTGCCGGAGGAGGTGGTCGGTTACGACGAGGGTGGCCATGGCTTCGACAATCGGGACGGCGCGGGGCAGAACGCAGGCGTCGTGGCGCCCCTTGCCGGTGAGTTCGGTGTCGTGGCCATCGCTGGTCACGGTGAGTTGGGAGGTCATGAGTGTGGCCGTGGGCTTGAAGGCCACTCGCACCAGGATGGACTCGCCATTCGAGATGCCGCCCTGAATGCCGCCGGAGTGGTTGCGGGTGGTGTGGACCACGCCATCGACCATGCGGAACGGGTCGTTGTGGTCGCGACCGGTGAGCAACGTGCCTGCAAAACCTGATCCAATTTCAAAGCCCTTGGTGGCGGGGATCGACAACATGGCCTTGGCGAGGTCGGCCTCCATTTTGTCGAAAATCGGCTCGCCGAGACCTGCGGGGCAATGGCGTATGACGCACTCGATGACTCCGCCGACCGAGTTGCCATCGGCGCGGATCGCCTTGATGCGCTCGATCATCGGCCCCACTAGGGCGGGGTCGCCGGTGCGCACGATGTTGGATTCGATGGTGGCGGCGGCGACGGTGGCCGGATCGACGGTGGCATTGAGGTCCTGGATGGATTTCACCCAGGCGAGGATTTCGATGCCCGGATGCAGAGCGGCGAGCACTTGCTGGGCGACGGCCGCGGCGGCAACCCGGCCGATGGTTTCGCGGGCCGATGCGCGTCCGCCACCGGACGGGGCGCGGATTCCGTATTTTGCGTCGTAGGTATAGTCGGCGTGGCTGGGCCGGTATTTCGTGGCCATTTCGTCGTAGGCCCCGGGGCGCGGGTCGGTGTTGCGCACCATGATCGAGATCGGCGTGCCCAGCGTTAGCCCGTCATGCACTCCAGAGAGAATTTCAGCCGTGTCCGGCTCGTTGCGCGGGGTGACGATCTCAGATTGACCGGGCCGACGGCGGTCGAGCTCGCGCTGGATGGCGGTCAGGGATAGCGGGATGCGCGGCGGGCACCCATCGATGACGACTCCCACCGCGCCGCCGTGCGATTCGCCGAAAGTATGGATGCGGAAGACGCGGCCGAACGAGGATGACATGCGGGTGAGGGTAGCCACCGCGCGGCGCGGGGCAAGCGGGATTCGCCGTCATCACGTGACTGAGGATGCTCTGGGTGCGTCGATGTCTCGCCTTCGATTTTTGCTGCACTCAGTACGGTTCGCCTTTTCTCTATTCCCAAGACCCTAGGATGGTGATGTGCTTGCCGAGCCTGAGCCATTACATCTGTCCTGGGAGAACGGGTGCGGGGCCCCGCAACCAAACGGCTCGAGCATGGAACTTTTAGTTCGCCCGAGCCAAGCGAAAATGGACTACATGACCCTGCTCATCCAGCGCATCTACTTCGTCGAGAAGCAAACCCGCTGGAGCAAGGCGCCGCCCACCTGCCGCGAATTGATCCGCCGTGCCCGCTCCCGCCCCATCGCCGATGAACTTCAACGCCGGATTGTTGCGGTTAGGTCATTCCTACTGAAGTGGTCCCCCTGGCGGATCCAGGGGCAAACAGATTTGAGCTATGGGTCGTGTGAGGCCGGGGATTGTCGTTGTTTTCATGGTTTCAAGCCGCCTCGGCAAGTCCGGTTTTGGGTTGCGGCTGACCGGAGGCTGGCCGGTAGTCGAGTTTCTGGTGGATGCGCTCATG
>JAYSPI010000164.1:0-11680 GCA_043722215.1 Prosthecobacter sp. | reverse complement strand
CAACTTGCAGGATTTCGGTGGATGCAGTTTTTAGCACGTCACGGACTGCACGGGATTCTAGCCGATGACATGGGCCTCGGCAAAACCCTCCAGACACTCACTCACATTCTAGCGGAAAAGCGCGCAGGCCATTCGCGCGGGCTTCCCGTGTTAGTCGTTGCGCCCACCTCAGTGGTGCCTAACTGGCAGGCCGAATCACGCCGGTTCACCCCGGAACTCCGGGTGCTCGTGCTCCACGGCCCTGACCGGAAAAAATCCCACCACGCGATCGCCCACGCCGACATCATCCTCACCTCGTTCGCACTGCTCCACCGCGATATCGATATGCTCAAGACGATTGCTTTCCACCTAGTCGTACTGGACGAGGCGCAGAATATTAAAAACCCTCATTCCAAGGTGGCCCAGGCTGCGTGCCAACTCGACTCCCGGTTGCGGTTATGTCTATCAGGCACGCCGGTGGAAAACCACCTCGGTGAGTTATGGAGTTTAATGAAATTTCTGGTCCCCGGCTTCCTTGGCAGCGAACCATCGTTCAATGAGCACTTCCGCCAACCGATTGAAAATCACGGCAACCTCGACCGAAACCAACAGCTGAAATCACGGGTCGCCCCGTTGATTCTGCGCCGCACCAAAGACCAGGTCGCGAAGGAACTCCCACCCAAAACCCACATCGTCCACCTCATCGAGCTGCATACCACCCAAAAAGACCTCTACGAAACCGTCCGCGCCACCATGAACAAGCGCGTCCGCGATGCCATCCGCGCCCGCAGCGGCAACCCATGCCAGATTGTCTTCCTGGACGCCTTGCTCAAGCTCCGCCAAATTTGTTGTGACCCGCGCCTGCTGCCCGATGATTACTCGACCACGGTGCGCGAATCCGCCAAACTCGACTTCCTCACCGAGTTGTTAGCCGTGCTGCTTGAGGAGGGGCGGCGGATTCTATTGTTTTCGCAGTTTACCGGCATGCTGGCACTCATTGAAGCCCACCTCGTCCGCCAACAAATCCCCTATCTGATATTGACCGGCGCATCCAAGGATCGTGGCCAACTCGTCGCCGATTTCCAGACTGGGAAGATCCCCTTGTTTCTGATCTCGCTCAAGGCGGGCGGTACCGGACTCAATCTAACATCTGCCGATACCGTGATCCATTACGACCCGTGGTGGAACCCCGCCGCCGAGGCCCAGGCCACCGACCGCGCCTACCGCATCGGCCAGGATAAACCGGTTTTTGTCCACAAGTTGCTATGCCAAGACACGGTGGAGGAGCGCATCCACCAACTCCAACAGGACAAGGCCAAACTCGCCGCCGGTCTACTCGCCGATGCCGACCTCTCAGCCAAGCTCGACGCCAGCATGATCCGATCACTGCTAGATGAGTGAGACAAGGCGGTGGCATGTCGATCATGCGCGAGTCTTCCGCTTGGAAGGCGTCCCACTTGTCGCGGGTTTCGCAGTGGGTCACAGTGTGAAATTCGCGAACCGCAGCAAGTCGGTGACTCGTCGCTGCAATTTCTCATTTGATTTATCAGTCATTTTTGGCAACAACCCTGGGACATGGCCAAGGCAAATGCAACCAACCGGGTGGAAGTCAAAGTATTTATCTACGGGATTCAACCGCAGATATGGCGGCGATTTTCGATTGCGACGGATGTCACATTTGTGGCCTTCAGCGATGCGATCCAGGCCGCGATGGGGTGGGATAACAAGCATCCGCACGAATTCCGCCACGGCAAGGGCAAGCGCCTCGTCGATGTGATCGGCCCAATCGGACTGGAAGATCAAACTGCAGGCGAATTCCAGGACGAGGCGGTGCTGACGGTGGGTGCCTTTATCGGGCGGCGACGACTGCCGATCCGCATCCTCTACCGCTACGATTTCGCCGATGAGTGGATTCACGAAATTGTGTTTGAGAAGTTGGTGGCGGGCGATGGCGGGCCAGTGATGTTAGGCGGGGCGCGGGCCTGCCCACCGGAAGACTGCGGCGGAACATTCCAATACATGCAAGCCCTCCACGGCGATATCGAGTGGTGGCGCCCAGGCTATGACCCCGAGGCGTTCGACCTATCGACCGTGTCGTTCGAACCCAAAAAACCCCGCCGCTCACGCTAAATCACCTCCATCTACCCGACCGAACACCAACCCGCTGCGCGATGGACTGTAAATTTTCATCAGCCCATGCGAATCCACCGGATAGCGGACCCGTGGATCGATGCGGGCGTGGCCGCCGAAGGTAGAGGCATCGGAATCCAGGAGCAATTCGCGGGGGGCCGCACTCGGGACACGCAACGGATAGTCAACGAGTGAGTGGGCCACCGAGAAATTGAAGACAAAGTGGAGGTTAGCACGCTCAACAACCAGTACTTTTGCGCCGTGATCGATGTGGATGAGTTGGGCCGGCGGCGATTCTAGCAGACGAGTTGTGCGAACCAGCCCGATCATCTCGCGGTCGAAATTTGCCAGCCATGAGTACTTCAACTCCGGGTTGTCCAGCAGCGACCACTGACGGCGGCAGTAGTGGAACGATCCACCATTGCCCTCACGCGGAAAATCGAGCCATTCGGGGTGACCAAATTCATTGCCCATGAAGTTGAGCCAGCCCTCGCCACCTAACACCAACGTGACTAGACGGATGAGTTTGTGCAACGCCACTCCGCGGTCAATGGCGGGGTGGGCGTCGCCGATGGCCATGTGCCAATACATCTCCTGATCCATCAGCCAAAATGCCAGCGTTTTATCACCCACCAGCGCCTGGTCGTGGCTTTCGGCATAGGCGATCGTCGCTTCGTGATGGCGGCGGTTGGTGAGGACACTCCAGAGGTCATCAAGGTTCCAATCCTCGTCGCGTTGGTGCTTGAGCAACTTGATCCAATAGTCCGGGATCCCCATCGCCAGACGGTGGGTGAAACCCATCCCACCCTCGGCCAACGGGCGGCACAGCCCGGGCATGCCAGACATATCCTCGGCGATCGCGAGGGCGCCGGGCCGAATTTCCTCCATCAGTTGAGCCGCAAGTTGCAGGTAAAGAATCGCGTCCTCATCGGCATCAGACCCGAAGTAATCGTCATAACTACCAAATGCCTTGTTGCCGTGCGAGTGATAGAGCATCGAGGTCACCCCATCAAACCGGAATCCATCAAACCGAAATTCCTCCAACCAGTAGCGGACGTTAGATAACAAAAATTGGCGGACTTCTGAGCGCCCGTAGTCAAAACACTTGGAGTCCCACGACGGATGGTTGCCACGCTCGCCATGGTGGAAATACTGGTTACCCAAGCCATCGAAGTCGTTGAGTCCCTCGGCGAGGTTTTTGACCGCATGGGAATGCACAACATCTAACAACACAGCCAGGCCCAACCCGTGAGCGGTGTCGATGAGGTATTTCAAATCCTCTGGCGTACCGAAGCGCGAGCACGGGGCGAAGAACGACGACACGTGATAGCCGAACGAGCCGTAGTACGGATGTTCCTGAACGGCCATGAGTTGGACCGTGTTATAGCGAGCGCGAGCGATGCGCGGCAGAATCTCGTCGGCGAACTCGCGGTAGTTATGCACGCGCGGTTGTTCGCCACTCATGCCGACGTGGGATTCATAAATCACCGGCGCGCCGAGGGTCGCCGGATCGAATGAGTGCCGCCAGTCATATGCGACCGGCGGACTCCAAACCTGGCCGCTAAAATCATGGCTCACGGGGTCCTGAACCGTGCGCTGGATACATGCCGGGATGCGGTCGCGGCGCGAGCCATCGGCACCGATCACGTGCAATTTGACCCGCTGTTGGTGGGTGATGACCGATGCGGGGAGCTTCAGCTGCCAGAAACCATTGGGCAATTTGGCCATCGGGTGAGCGTCGCGGTTCCACGCGTTGAAATCCCCGATGAGCGCAACCGCCTGCGCCGCCGGGGCCCACTCGCGGATCGTCCACTCAGCGCTGGATGCATCGAAATGAATGCCCGCATACTGGTGGCTGCTAGCATACGCCGCCAAGCTGGGCGAGTGCGTGGCGATGGCCGCGAGTTCATGAGTGAGGCGCTGCATCCGGCGCTCGATCACGCCTTGATGCGGTTCCAGCCAGGGATCGTCGATTACCAGTTGGGGAGGGATTGTCATCTCCCGCAACATGGCTGCCCCACCCGCTCACGCAAAGCCAAATCCAATCTAACAATCACGGTGTTTGCATGACTCACGGATAGCCGCCTTGGGTCCAGCCAGCGGAGGAACCGAGTCTAACGAAACTCATGGGAAATGCGCGTGCATTGTGCGGGGGCATCGGTTACTTCAGCGGGCATGGAACATGCTGGCCTGATGATTGACATGCAAAGCGACGGTTACTTCATGGGCCAGGCGCTGCGTGAAGCGAGTAAGGCCTATGCTGCGGGCGAAGTTCCCGTCGGGGCGGTGGTTACGCGCGATGGCCGGATCATTGCCCGGGCGTGGAATCAGGTAGAAACGCTCAAGGATGCCACCGCTCACGCAGAAATGCTCGCGCTCACGGCGGCCCAGGAAGCGCTCGGCGATTGGCGACTCGAACGATGCACGCTCTACGTGACCAAAGAGCCCTGCCCGATGTGCGCCGGGGCCATCGTCCATTGCCGCCCGGAGCGGGTGGTCTTTGGCTGCCCTGACCCGAAGGGCGGTGCCGCGGGTGGATGGATCAACCTGTTGGATGCCAATCCGCCGCTCAACCACCGCTGTGAAGTCGCGTCTGGGGTACTCGGCGCGGAGTGCCTCGAGTTGCTACAACGGTTTTTCCGTGAGGCCCGCGACCGGAAAAAATGGGCGCGCGTGGATGGGGCGAGCGGCGCGCAGGATGACGTGCTCCCGTGAGGACCGCTGGCGCTCACTTCTGCGACGCATGCGGTTCGGCCTCTGCTGCAGCGTCATCGCCGGGCAGAATCTCACGCACCAGACGTTTGGTGCCGTCGGCGGCGAATTGGCTTTGCGGGTAGATGCTGCGCGCCTTGAGATACCAAGCGAGCGCGGAGCCGGTTTGCTTAGGCGAGCGTTTTTCGAACTGGCGCGCCATGTCGAGGGCCTTGGTGAAATCTGCCACCTTGGAGGACAATAATTCGAGTTCGCGGCCAAGGTTCGGATCGTCGGGAAATTGTTCGCGCAGGGTGGCGAGTTGCTCCCAGGCCGCGTAGTTCTGGCCCATCTTGCTGAACTCGGCGGCCTTGCCTAGGGCGGTCTCGATTTGCCTGAGGTTGCCCATGATTTGCTTGAATGCCTGCAAGCGCGTGGCGTCGCCCTGAATGATCGGGGCGATTTCATATTGGCGGCGGGCGATTTCACGGAAGTTGCCTTCACCTAACAGGCGATCAAAATCATTGCGGGTAGTCACCATGGTGCTCGACTGGGTGATGAGTGCCCGAAACTCGGAAAGCTTCGGGTTGGTCGGCCAAATCTCGGTGGCCGCCTTGATTTTTTCGGCAGCCTTGGTGCTGTCGCGCTCTAGCAGGTGGGCCTTGGCCTCTTCGATGGCGAGGTCCGACGCAAGCGTGTAGGCGGCAACTGCGCTATCCACCTTGGACGAGGGGAAATCCTTAGCCGCTAGCTTGAGACGGTCGGCCAGCACTTTGGTTTTGGTGTAATCGCGCGCTTGGAGGGTGCCGTAGAGTTCGTGCAAGTCGCGAACATAGTCTGCGACGCGGCGTTTTTTCTCCAATGAGAGGGTGACCACCGGAGCTAGGTATTCACCGATGGCATACGCTTCCATCAACCGTTGCGAGGCAGAGTGGAGCTCGTCGCGCGAGAGCATGAGGTCAAAGGCCTCAATGTATTTGGCGGCCTCCCGGATCGCTTCGTTAGAGAGCGAGTCGAGCGACGCAACCGTCGGACTCACACCCACCGATTCAGAAAACAACTTGGAAACATCGGATTTTTCATCGATGCGCAGGGCGGCGTCGCCATCCTTCCAGATTTGATTGTAAAAGCGGGCGGCCATGAGCACGTGCTCGTAGCGGCGTTGGACGAACCACTGGATCATGCTAACCTGATACTGTGCCTTGGTGCGCAACGTCTGAGCCTCGGTGCGCACGATATTCGCCTTTTTAAGAGTCTCGATTTCTACGATCCGACGCAAGGTGTCGGCGTATTGCAGCGAGTTGATGCCGGAGCCGGGGCCTTGAGTGGATTTGGCACCGCTGCCCGCCTTAGCGCCGGCCACCGGTTTGGTATCGTTGAGGATATTATCGCGTTCATGGCGGGCAGCCCAATCACCCTGCATCTCGATGGCATGTTTTTCATCCTCAATGGTGGCATTGAGTTTGCGCAACCCATTGACATCCTGCTTGGCAAGCATGGCCATGTAGATCGACTCCGCAAGCGACCCGCAAAGGTTGGCGTCGCCAGGATAGGACGCGGCCGACGGCAGTAGCTTGAAGGCCGCGTAAAGGTTCGGCCCACCCGTCCGCAACGGCGAAATCGTCGCCAAAATCTCGGCAATCGTCGCACGGTAACGGACGGTCGCCCTGTCACTCTCCGGCGGCTGACTCAAAAATTTTTCGAAGCGCGCCTTGAGCAGGCGGTTGTCGCCCAGCGGGATGGCCACGCCGCCAACGGTGATGGTTTCGGCGGATGGGTCCAACATCGGGATTTCCTGGCCGAGTGGACTGGCGGCTGACGATTTGCCTGGGGCGGCAGCCGTGTCTTGTGGCGGCGCGGTCGCTTGGGATGATTTATCCGGCGCGGCGGGCGGCGTGTAAACCTGGCCATGGGCGAGGCTCGCAATCAACAATGGCAAGAGGATCCGGGATTTCATGCGTCGGCGGGCGTGGGATTAGAGGCGGGTCACGCCGGTGGCGACGGCAATGCCACCTTGCCGGAACTTCACCCGGAAGGCGTATTTTTGCTTGGTGTCGATGTTGAGTTTGCTGAATTCCGCAGGAATCTCGATACCGATGAATTCGTCGCCGCGAGGGGTGTCGATCCGCACGCTGACCAACTGGCCGCGGTCGGTGGTCCACTGGAGTTTTTCGTCGATCTGGCCTTTGACGAGGTATTCATTGCCGCGCAAGCTGTTGCCATTGTCGAGCAACTCGCCGATCGCCAATACCGAAACATCCCCAAAGGTGGCGGATTTTTTACCAAGGACGGATTTGCCGGCAAAAATGCCCCCCGCGATGACGGCGACGGCACCCAGGATAATACCCGGGTGGAGGTGTGAACTTGCTCGGCGTGCCATGATCAGTGAATGCTGGAATGTGAATTGCGGGCCTAACCCAAGATCGAAGGACGTCAAGATGCTCAGAAAATCATAGAAATCGAGGACAAAGCACGATTTTTGGCTGCCTGCCTGCGAATTTCTGCCAGCCACCCCCCAGTCAATCCCACTGCGGGCGACTCGCACCGGCCCAAGCGGCGAGCAGCGCCACGGCGATGTGCGCGGTCAAGGCGTAAAAACAGGCATTTTGGGCGGACAATCCGGTATCGATCACCGATTTGACGGCTTCATGGACTTGCGTTTGCAGCGCCTCAACCGAGCCCGACCACGCCCAATACGCCGCAATGAACGGCCGCGTGAAGGCCTCAATCCTCTCCGGTAGCGCGAGCACCGCGCCCGATAACGGCAACTGGAATCCAACTAGGTAAATCGCCAGCAACGACGCTTGCTCAGCCGTGCGCATTAACGCGGAAATCGCCAGGCAGATGAAGGTCATCGCCGCGTTCACCAACAGCAAAAATTCCGCGTGTTGAATGAAATCACCGCGGAAAACCCCAAAGAAATTCACAAAGAATGCCATCCATAGCGATTGCGTGATCACCAAACAGGACAAAAACACCACCTTCGACGCCAAATACGCCGCCGGTCGCACGCCACCAAACTTTTCTTTCTCATAGATCGGGCGTTCGCCAGCGATTTCGCGGGCCGAGTTGTTGGACCCCATCAGGGAGAGCAGCACGACCTGAAACATGATGATCCCCGAAACGGCGGACCCCACTTTGGCTTGATCGGAGCGTACGCTTTGTTGTTCCTGGATTTCAGCAAAAACGTCGGTCTGGCGAGTGTCGGAAAACCGTCGAATATTGCCCGATGCTTTGTCGCTAAACAATGTGACTAGGATCGGAAAACACAGCAATATCGCCAATTGCAAAAAGACCTGACCTCGATCGCGAAAAAAAATCCGCCACCGCCGAGCCAATAATGTCGCAAATTGGCTGAAAAACCCAGGCAACCGCATCGGGGGTGGACTACCCACTGACGGCGACTGCCCCGCCTCGCTGGCCGCGGGGTCCCCATCTGTCGGGATCGCGGCGACAGCAACACTCGCACTCTCGCTGGCCAGCATCTTCGCACGTTTGTGATCCAGCATTTTCCGGTAGGACTGCTGGTGCTTCTGCCACGAGGAATGCCAGCGCTCGGACGCTTGAGTCGCCAACCGCGGATAAACCGCCTCGGTGTCATGAACCGAAAAATAATGAGTCAACCGCTCGGGCGGCCCGTGAAAGGCAACCCGACCTTCATGCAGCACTAAAACCGAATCATACAACTCAAGATGCGCCAGCGAGTGAGTCACAGAAAGCACGATCCGCCCGTCCTTGCGCGACAGATCGTGCAACAAATGGACGATTTCGCGCTCCGATCGTGGGTCCAACCCGGACGTCACCTCGTCGCACAGCAGCAACTTCGGGTCTGACACCAATTCCATCGCCAATCCAAGGCGCCGCATCTGGCCCCCCGACAACACTTTCACCGAGCGGTCACCTATCGAGCTAAGACCGGTTTCCGCAAGCACCCGGTCGATCCGCTCATCCAACTCGGTGGTGTCGCGGCTACAGACGCGCAAGCGGGTTGCCGCTTCCACGGACTCATCGACGGTAAGCTGCTTGTAGGCAATCGAGAACTGCGGCACATAGCCAATTTCGGAGGGCGCAAAATCGCCGTCTTCCGAAAGGTTGCGCCCATCCCACAACAACGCCCCCCCCGACTCCGGATTGAGCCCTGCGATGGTTTTCAATAACGTCGTTTTCCCGCAACCCGATGGCCCAACTATCGCCATGAAATGCCCGGTTGGCACACAAATCGACACGCTCTCAAGCAGCGAAATTTCCTCGCCCTCTTTGCGGATAGTGAAACTGACGTCCTTGAGTTCTAACACGAAAAATTAGCTTGGGTTACTGGGTTCACGCTCCACACCCAGCCCGCTCATCGCCGTCACGACTCCCGTCGCGCAGCCAGGGCTGGGGGTGAATACGCCATCATGCGTCATTCAAATGACGAGGGGTGACTCGCCGGAACAGGCAAACTAAGCACCTCCCCCAACAAGCGCAAGCACGGGCCGCACGGGACCGTGGATTGCCCGCCACTCGTGCAAGCCCGCTTTTGATCATTTGTCTGACCCTCTATTGGGAAACGGGCGAGCAGCGATTTAGCGGTGGATCGTGGATTCATCTTGCCGCAGGACCCTATGACCGGAAACAATGAACACCAATCCACCGCCATGGCATCACCTCCATCCGTCAACGTCGCACGCCTCACCTACCAACTCATCTGCGCTGCTGCCGGGGCGGCCATCGCCCTGAGCACCAAAGGCACGCCGCATGAAGTCTCATGGGTCATGGGCCTCTTGTTTGGTTTAGGCGTGGCCACAATCTTCATTTGGATGGAAACCTTAACCAAGGGATTCACCCTGCGCGGGTTTTCCACCGCCACCTTCGGCCTGGCGGTTGGGCTGATGTGTGCCTGGCTGCTGACCCGGGTGAAAATTTCCGAACTGCTCGAATTGGCATTACGAGAACACCTCGAATCCTCTGAAAATAGCGACGTGCTGGTCACCGCCCTGCGCCTGTCGCTTGATGTCACCTTGTTTGCCAGCCTCGGGTTTTTGGGAGCCGTGCTCTCGCTGCGCGGCAACCGCGACGATTTTGCCTTCATCATCCCGTACGTGCGCTTCCGCCAAGACGCCTCATCCGGCCAACCCGTGGTCCTTGATCTGGAGGCCGTGATTGACGGGCGGGTGATGGGAATTCTGCGTTCTGGGTTTCTGCACGGGCGACTCATCGTACCGCGCTTTGTGCTGGATGAATTGCAGATGCTGACCGCTGGCACCACCCCCGGCACACGCCAGCGCGGCCAGCGCGGGTTGGATTGCCTAGAGCGCTTGCAAAAGGCTCCTGAAATTCAAATTTCGATTCACGACACTCAACCGGCGCACGACACCGATTCATTCAATGCACGGCTCATCGAGACCGCACGGATGCTCGGCGCGCGGATGCTCACCGCCGATGAAAACCTCGCCAAAATCGCCAAGCTCCAAGGCCTTGATATCCTCAATATCCATGAACTCGATGAAGCGCTCAAACCCGCCCTCGCCGTCGGACAGCGCGCCCGCATCGCCCTGATGCGTACCGGCAAAGAAGATCACCAAGCCGTGGGATACCTGCCTGATGGCACCATGATCGTCGTCAATCATGCCATCACCAAAATCGGCAGCACCGTCGATGTGATCGTGGTCAGCACCCTGCATACCGCCAGCGGGCTGATGGTCTTTGCCGAGCTTTACCCGGACAGCTGAGACTCTGACGGCTCACCGACTCGCGGCGCAGGTCTCAGCGCTTGCTCGCCATCTGCTTCTGGAACAACGGCACGAGGTGGGCGTCCATCCACTCAAATGCCGCCTGCAAGCCGCTATCCAGATAAATCTTGCCAATCGACGCCTCGACTCGCGTCGGTTTGCCAAACGCACTCAAAAAATCATTGGACGTCAGGCGGGTAAACCACTCGCCGTCCATCGCTCGGCGCTCGCGCAATACGTATTGGCGGGCAAACAACGCGAGCACGGCATCGCCGACCCAGGCATCTTCACGTTCACGGCGGAGTTCTTCGTCTTTGTGGCTCACGCGGTGAGCCTGCACCTCAAGGGATGGGTCGCGCAAGTTTTTGCCGCTGCTCACGATCAATGCGTTCGCGCAGACGGGCCTCGGACTCCGCATCCCAGTACCCGGGTTGCAACTCCAAAAACACCGATGAATACGGCATGGCACTCTGTGTGCGAATCACCAGCACGTCAAAACTCCGGTTCGCATCCTCCATCAGCGTCAGCAGCGATTGCTGGTCGAGTTCGGTCGTTTCGCGCCCGTGCAGCGAGCTTTTCAGGCTCTTGCGAAACCCCTCGATCCCCGGCGCATAGTCATTTTCAACCGAACGTAACTCGCGCGTCACGTACGCCTGCGCATGCACGTTCTCAGTCTGCTCCAATACATGCAGCACGTAATCCAGCGCCTCCGGAATCTCAACCGGGGCCGCCACCTGATGCATACCAGGCCGATTTTGCGCCGGAAATGAAGCTTCGGCGATCACGATCCAATTGCGGTACCCCAGTTGGGCCGACTGGTGGTCCACCGCCCCGCGCCAGTTAGTTCCCGGTGCCATATTGGCGCAGCCCCACGCGCAACATGCCGCGCCTAATGCTAGGGTCCACCGCCAACGATTCATGGTTCGACAATAATTCCGCACCGACTCACGTGTCAACGCGTTGCCTGTCGCTCTCGCGGGTTTTTCTGTCGGGGCCGGAGCAAAACCGGACAGAGACGGAGCAAAACCGGACAGAGAGACGGAGCAAAACCGGATTTCTTCGGTTAGAGTTCGAAGTGGCTGGTATTGAGAGGATTGGAAGCGACTCTTGGTCATCGTCCGCAGGATACGGCTCTGCCGGAGGACAACCGGAGCGGCGGCCGATGCCAA
>JAYSPI010000163.1:0-15764 GCA_043722215.1 Prosthecobacter sp. | reverse complement strand
GCGGTCCCGCCGCCGCCGCCGCCTATTTCAAGGAAGCATCATGGCACTACGATCTGGTCCGACGCTGTGATGGCTCGTTCACCTATGATGGTCGCGAGCAATACGGCCCCGGCGCAACCGATGATGATACCTATTTTGGCAATAGCAGTTATGATGGCCTGAGCCCCGCAGCAACCTATGTTCTAACGTATTCGATGCCACTTAAAAACCTTTGCATCACCGGCAAGGGGGAGAATCAATCGAACTGGCTTGATAAATCCCAGGTGGAGCAGTCGATCGCGGGTGGCCACTTCGACCTCGAGCGACTGAAGAAATCTCCGCAGCAACTGGTAGAGTCCTTCGGTGATAGCTTGCCGATTGTGCGTAGTTGGGCTGCTAGTGAATTGGCGAAGCGTCCAGAGGCGGTGGCCATGGTGCCTGCGCTGATCGCGATGGCAGAAGGTTCTGACGCCCATGTGCGGCAAGGTGCCTGTGAAGCGCTAGGTGCAATTCCGAGTGATGCGGCGGTGCCGGTGTTGGCGCGCTTACTCACCCACGATGACCGCTGGCTGCGCATTAAGGCGGCGCAAGCCCTTAAAAACCAAGGGGATCGGGCCCGACCGAGTATCTCGGCGATGTTGGTGGCAGCGGTGAAAAATGCGGAGCCGCTTGAGCCGATTGTTTGGTCGGATCCGATTCAGATCAACCAGACCGAGTTGGCGATGACGTTGTTTGCTGGGCGGACCGGCTTATTGCGTGGGTCGGAGGCGCTTCATGCTGAGGATTCGGCGTTGCTCTATCCGGCGATTCGGGCATTCTCGATGAGTTCGGATGGCATGGCACGCAGCCAGTTTGAGCAGATATTTCCGAAATTTCTCACGTTGGCGGATGTGATGGCGATGGGTCCGGATTTGTTAGCCGCGGTCTATCGGCGTGCGCCGGCGGACACCATGTTTGATGACTCTGCGCGTCTAGCGGCGTTACAGGCATTGGTGAAATACCACTTCCAGGAGGGGATCCGCGCCAGTGTGGATTATGTAAAATCCCAAGTCGCCTGGGCGAGTGAAATGCGCACCCCGGTGGTCATGACCGGCCTGCAAAGCTATGGCACGGCGGCCCGTGATGCGCTGCCGGAATTGAAGGACTTCCTGGTGGTTTGTCGGAACGAAACGTTTCCCGAGGATTGTAAGCGCAAGAAAATTGCGGCCGTTGAGGCAGCGATTCTATCGATTGAATCAGCGACCCGCCACCCGGAGTTGCAGAGTTTCGGGCCAGTGCCAGCCAAATAAGCGCGACTTTTGATACGCGCGGGTGGGCAAATTTACCACCCGCCGCCGAGGGCTTTGTAGAGCGAGATGAGTTCGCGGGCCAGGGCGAGGTTGCTCAAGGTGAACTCGGTTTCAGACTGGAATAGCGAGCGTTGGGCGTTGAGCACATTGATGAACTCGGTTTGACCGGCGGTGTACAGGTCGAGCGAGAGTTCTACCGCACGGCGGTTGGCGGTCACGGCTTCGGTGAGTGATGCGTGGCGGCGGCGCTCGTTGGTGCTGGCGGTGAGCGCGTCTTCCACTTCCTGGAGTGCGACGAGCACGGTTTTGCGGTAGGCGAGGACCGCTTGGTCGCGCAGTGCTTGTTGGATGAGGATATTGGCTTTCAGGTTACCGCCTTGGATCAGCGCCCAATTGAATGCCGGACCCCACGAGGCAACGCGCGCCGTGGGCGACAGCCAATCAGCGAGATTGGCGCTTTGCTGGGTGAGCGAGCCATTGAGGGAAAACTTGGGGAACAAATCAGCAACGGCGACGCCGATGTTGGCGGTGGCGGCGTGGGCATTGGCTTCGGCGCGCACGACGTCGGGTCGGCGGCGCAGGACGTCGGAGGGGATCCCGTTGGGGACGGTGGCGGATGCGGTGGGGACCGGGCGGGAGGGGGCCAACAGAGGAGTCAACTCGGTGGGTGGGCGGTTGAGCAATACCGAGATCGCATGGATGGATTGCATCGCTGCGGTTTCCAACCCGGGAATCTGGGCCTGGGTGTTGGCGACCTGGGCGGTCGAGTTAGCGACGTCCAGGGCGCTGGCGAACCCGGCACTGCGGCGTTCCTGGGTGATATTCGCGCTGTGTTCTTGGGTGACGAGGTTGCGGCGCGCCACCGCCAGTTCGTCTTGGATCGCACGCAGTTGGCAATACGTCAGCGCGACCTCGGCGGCCATGCTCAGGCGGGTGGCGTCGAGGTCGGCGGCGGCGGCGGCCAGCCTTGCGGTGGAGGATTCAACATTCCGGCGAGTGCCACCGAAGACATCGATTTCCCAGGAGGCGCTGAGGCCGCCTTGGTAGCTGCGCGAGTGGCCGGCGGCGGGGCCCGAGCCATCGACGTGGGTGTCTTGTTCGCGGCCGGAGGCAGCTAGCCACGGAAACAACGACGAGGCGGCGGCTTGTCGCTGGGCGCGTGCTTGCGAGAGGCGGGCGGCGGCTTGTTGGACGTCGAGGTTGACGGTGACCGCTTGCTCGACCAGGGCGGTGAGAGCCGGGTCGTGGAACCTCCGCCACCAGTGGGCAAGGGCGGCCGGGTCGGTGGCGGTCGCCACTGATTGGGGCGTGTGACTCCAACTCGCGGGCAGGTGGTTGTCAGGCCGATGGAAATCGGGGCCCACCGAGCAGGCGGCCAACATGAGCCCGGGCAGGACGCGTGTGAATTTAGAGAGGATCATAAGGCAAGGGGTTCACTCATAGCGAAGTGCTTCGATTGGATCGAGGCGGGAGGCTTTCCACGCTGGGTAGTAGCCGAAGATGATGCCCACGGTGGCGGAAACGGCGACGGAGGCAATGATGGCTCCAAGTGATGGCAGCGTTGGCCAATGGAGGATTTTGGCCACCAAGTACGACGTAGTGCGTCCCAGGCCGATGCCGAGTGCGCCGCCCGCGAGGCACAGCATGACCGACTCGGTGAGGAACTGGCGCAGGATGTCCGTGCCACGGGCACCCACTGCCATGCGGAGGCCGATTTCCTTGGTCCGTTCCGTCACTGAGACGAGCATAATGTTCATGATTCCGACGCCGCCGACAACCAGCGAGATCATGGCGACGACGAGGAGGAGGTTGGTCATCATCACGGTGGTGGATGACAGAGCTTTGGTGATTTCGGCCATGTCGCGGATATTGAAATCGTCTGCCTCGCCCTCGGTGAAGTGGTGGCGTTCGTGGAGCAGGCGGGTGATTTCGTGGATGGCATCTTTGGTTTCGGCGGCGCTGGTGGCGGCCACCACGATTTGATCCACCGTGATGAGTCGCACCGGCATGGGGCTGTTTTTTGCTTGGGTGGCGGACCGGGCGGCATAAATCCCTTGCGCCGAGCCGGGGTAGAGTAGGCCACGCGGAGTGTTGGTGGTGGCCCCGGCGGGGGTGGCGGCGGTTGCGGAATTGGCGGTGCTGGCACCCGAGATCCGGAATTTGATCGTTGTCCAGGGAGCGATGAGCACGTCATCTTGGTCGCGGCCCATCATGCTGGCACCCTTTTTATTGAGCACGCCGACGACGCGTAGCGAGACGTTTTGGAGGCGCACCTCCTGGCCGACGGGCGATTGGTCGGGGAACAACTCGCGTGCGAGCGTTTGGCCGATCAGGCAGACACGGCCGGCGTTGCGGACGTCGCGCTCCTCGAAGGAGCTCCCCTCGGTGAGCGGCCAGTCGCGCACGGTCAGGAAGTCTGGCGTAGTGCCGATGATTTCCATGGGCACCCAGTTTTTATTGCCGAAGATGACTGGCGTGTTTTTGGTGCGGACGACTGGGGCGGTGGCGCGCACCGACGGGCATTCGCTGAGGATGGCAGTGGAGTCGTCGGGGTTCAGGGTCATGCTACTGCCGGCACCGAACGAGATGCCGCCGCTGGCGGCGGCACCGGGGAAAATCATCAGAGTGTTGGCACCCATGCTGGCGATGGTCTTCTGGATGGCGGCGGACGAGCCGTTGCCGATCTCCATCATGGCAATCACTGCGCCAACCCCGATGACGATGCCTAGCGTGGTGAGCGCCGAGCGCATTACGTTGCGCCGCAGAGCGGTCAGGGAGGCGAAGAGGATGCGCAAGGCTTTCATGGCAGGACCCCGGCGGAGGGATCATCGGATTCGATCAGGCCATCGGCCATGCGAATGACGCGGCGGCAGCTGGCGGCGACTTTCGGGTCGTGGGTGACTAGCAGGATGGTAATGCCGTCCTGTTCGTTGAGTTGTTTGAAGAGGGAGAGAACTTCTCGGGTGGTTTTGGAGTCGAGGTTGCCGGTCGGTTCATCGGCAAGGAGAAACGGGGGATGGTTGATCAAGGCGCGGGCTAGGGCCACGCGTTGTTGCTGGCCACCCGAGAGTTGCGACGGGTGATGGTCCATCCGCTCCGCCAGCCCAACCCGCGTCAGCAGCTCGGCGGCGCGTTGCTTTGCCACTTTGCGTGAGATGTAATGACCGCCATAAAGGAGGGGCATCATCACTTGGGCCTCGGCGGTGGTGCGTGCCAGCAGGTTGAAGTTTTGGAAGACAAAGCCCATTTTGTGGTTACGCATGAGTGCGCGTTCGTCGTTTGAGAGGCGGGTGACTTCGCGGCCATCGAGCAGGTAATCGCCGGACGTTGGGCGGTCGAGGCAGCCCAAGGTATTCATGAGGGTGCTTTTACCGGAGCCGGATGCGCCGGTGAGAGCGACCATTTCGCCCTTTGCGATATCGAGGGAGATGCCCTTGAGGACGGGTAGGACGACTTCACCGAGGAAGAAGGTTTTGCGGATATCGCGCAGTTCGATGAGATTCATGGGATCGGGCGCACGGCTTATTTTTTCGGGCCGCGACCTGGGAACTTGGGGGCGAAGGGATTCGTGGTTTCGGTGGTGGCGGCCTCGGTGGTTTCGCGTTGCTCGGCGATGACCACCGCCATGTGGTCGAGCGTGGTGTCCGTGGCTGCAGGGGTGACTTCGGTGACGATGCCGTCGCTGATGCCGGTGCGCACGGTGAGTGGTTTGACGCGCGTCGGGTGGTCTGGGTCGCAGACCCACAGCACGCCGCTGTGGGCGTTCTTGGTCGCGTGCGAGGGCGGCCCGTTCTGGGCGTCGCTTTTGGGTGATTTTGGGTTGAACGGGTGATCGGCACCCGGCGCGAGTTGATCGTCGGTCGGTCGCCAGCGGAGTGCGGCATTCGGTACGGTGAGCACATCCGCTTGGTGGGCGATCTCAAACTTCACGTTCGCGGTGAGATAGGGTAATAACTTGCCGTCGGCATTGTCGGCATTGATTTCCACGGTGTAGGTAACCACGTTTTGGGACATCGTGGCATTGAGGCGCACCTTGTTGACGTCGCCGTGGAACGTCGTGCCCGGAAATGCGTCCACGGTGAATGAGACCGATTGGCCGTGGTGGATGCTACCGATGTCTGCCTCATTGACGGCGACCCATAATTCCATTTTGCGCAAGTCCTTGGCTAACAGAAACAAGCTGGATGCATTCATGTTAGATACGACGGTCTGGCCGACATCGACGCGGCGGTCGATGACGATGCCCTTGACGGGCGAGGAGATCGTGCAGTACCCGAGGTTGCGGTTGGCGAGTTGGATGGCGGCCTGGGCTTGGGTGACGGTGGCCTTGCTGGTGCCGATTTGGGCGGTGGCGACCGCGCAGGCGGCGTGGGCGGCCGAGACATTGGCGGCGGCGGCCTCGTAGGCGCTTTGATAGGTATCGTAGGCCGAGCGGGCGAGTGAGTCGGAGGGGCCGAGTTTTTGGGCGCGATGCCAATCTTTTTGGGTTTGGGCGGCTTGTGCCTGTGCCTGTTCGAGTTTTGCCTTGGCCTGGAGGAATCCGGCTTCGGCGGAGAGGACGGCGGATTGAGCCTGCCGGAGTTGGGCGTCGGCGAGCTGTTGGTTGATGGCGTAGAGTGAGTCGTCGATTTTGGCGAGCAGAGCCCCTTGTTCGATCTGTGAGCCGTAATCGATGGGTTTTCCGGTGGTGTCGGTGCCGAATGCCAGGATTTGGCCGGTGACCTGAGCGCCGATGTCCACGACTTCCTCGGGTTCGAGGGTGCCGGTGGAGCTGATGGTTGAGAAGACGTCGCCGCGTTTGACGGTGACGGTGAGTAACGCGGGCAGGGTGGGTGAGGGTTTGCGGAAGATCCACCATGTGCCGCCAGCGAGTAGGGCGGCAATGCCAAGAAGGATCATCCATGAGCGGGGTAGGCGATTCATAGTGTGTGAGCTAAACGTGGGGATAGTGGCCGAACTTTCGCATGGCGGGTGGAAAGATCCGTAGAGTGACGATTGGCGGGGCAGGATGGCTGGATGGCGGCTTGCTAAGCGGCGTGATCGGTTCTACTGTTAAAAGGATGGTTGGTTATGCGAAATCGGTGGTGATTCTCACCGGGGCGGGGATTTCGGTCGAGTCCGGGCTGCCGACATTTCGAGATCAGGGAGGGTTGTGGGAGGGTTACCGGATTGAGGATGTTGCTTGTCCGCAGGGGTTTGCGCGCGATCCGGAGCAGGTGCAGAGGTTTTACAATCTTCGGCGGGCGGCCTTGCTGCGGGTAGAGCCCAATGCGGCGCACTATGCATTGGCACGCATGCAGCAGGAGTTTTCAGGTCGGGTCACGCTCATCACCCAGAATATCGATGATCTCCAGGAACGGGCCGGGGCCCGCGAGGTGATCCACATGCATGGCGAACTGCGCAAAATCCGCTGTGTTTGCTGCGGCCAGGTTGCTGGCTGGGACGGTGATTTGCTAACCACCACCGCGTGTCCGGCGTGTGGTCGCTGCGGTGGGTTGCGTCCGGACATCGTTTGGTTTGGCGAGATTCCCTATCAGATGGAGCGGATTGAAGAGGCGTTGGGTGAGGCGGATTTGTTTGCGGCCATTGGCACATCGGGTCATGTGTATCCGGCGGCGGGGTTGGTGGGGTTGGCGAAGCGAGCGGGCGCGCAGACGATTGAGATCAACAATGCGCCGACACTTGTAACGGAATCCTTTGATCGTCAACTCAGCGGACCGGCCACGCGGGAGGTTCCGCGCTGGGTGGACGAGGTGCTGGGGCAAGTCAGCCAGCCATCCCGAGTCTCGCTTTGACCTTGGCGATTTCATCGGAGAGTTCGCCCCAGCGCGAGTAGCTGGTTTCGAGGGCGGTGGTGATTTTGGCGACGGCGTTGGAGGTTTCTCGGAGTTTTTCGGGGGCGGAGATGACTTCGTCGCTGGACAAGGCGGCGGTCAGCGTGACCTGGGCGGCTTCGAAGCCCGCGATCTTGTGTTCTAGGGATTCCAACTCGTTTTCTAACGGTTTTAAAACTTTCGAGCGGATTTCGCGGGCCTCGGCTTCGAGGCGGCGCTGGTCCTTGCGGTTGATGGTTGGGGCGGCGGTGCCGGCTAACGGGCCGCCGGCTTTGGAGGTGAGAGAAGTGGTCGCTCGGGTGGGAGTTTCAGAGGTTTTTTCGAGGTAGTAGGTGATATTACCAGAGAATAAGCGGGGTGCCTCACCGGGTCGGAATTCGAGGGTTTTGGTGACAAGGGGGTCGAGCAGTGAGCGGTTATGCGAAACAATGAGCACGCTGCCGGGGTAGTCGATGAGCGCGCGCTGAAGCACATCCTGCGACTGCATGTCGAGGTGGTTGGTCGGTTCATCGAGAATGAGGAAATTCGCTGGGCGCAGCAGCATGCAGACGAGGGCAACGCGCGAGCGTTCGCCCCCGGAGAGCACACCGACTTTTTTGAAGACATCGTCGCCGCGGAACAGGAAGCAGCCTAGCAGGTTGCGTGCGTGCGGGGCGGACTCACGGGAGGCGGCGGCTTCCACGGTGGCAAGTACCGTTTGGTCGGGGTCGAGTTCGTCGGCGTGGTTCTGCGAGAAAAACGAGGTGGCCACCTTGTGACCGAACGTGTGGGTGCCGGTATCGGGCGCTTCCTGCGCGGTGATGAGCCGACAGAACGTCGATTTTCCAGCGCCGTTCGGGCCGACGATGGCGACTTTTTCGCCCTTGTTGATTTCGAAATCGTAGCCGCTGAAGATGTTGAGCGGGCCATAGCTTTTTGAGACCGCTTCGAGTTTGGCGACCATGTGGCCGGAGTTGGGTGGGGCCGGAAACTTAAACTTCATCACCGCATCGTCCTGCTCGGGGGCTGGGATGCGCTCGATTTTGGCCAGCATTTTGACGCGCGATTGGACGAGAGTCGCCTTGTTGGCAGACGCGCGAAACCGGTCGATGAACCGCTGGATTTCGCCGATTTCCCGTTGTTGTGCTTGGTATTGCTTGAGTTGGATTTCTTTGCGCAAGACCGACTCGCGCTCGTAGTAGGAAAAGTTACCGGCGTATTCCTCGGCGCGGCCGTGGGCGAATGCGATGGTGCGGGTACACAGCGTGTCGAGAAGCCCGCGGTCATGCGAAATCAACAAGATTGCACCCGGGTAGTTGATCAGGTATTGCTCGACCCACACTTGGGTGCCGAGGTCGAGGTGGTTCGTCGGTTCATCGAGCAGCAGCACTTGCGGCTCCTGCAAAAATAACTTGGCCATCGCGATGCGCATTTGCCAACCGCCGGAAAACTCGGAGCAATCGCGCGTGAAATCCTTTTCCTTGAACCCGAGCCCTTTGAGCACCGATTCGATTTTGGGCTTCATGCGCGTCGGGTCGGTTGCGTCGAGTTCAAGCTCCAAGCCGCCGATTTCATCAAGCATCTCGCCGTAGGGTGATGATCTTGGGTCGAGTCGCCCGAGTTCTTGCGATAAGCGGTCGATTTTTTCGCGGAGGGCGACGGTTTCGCCGAAGGCGGATTCGGTTTCATTCCAGAGCGAGCGGCCGCGGACGTGGATGCCTTCCTGGGGCAGGTAGCCGATGCGGGTTCCTTTCGGGGCGTGGATCACGCCGGCGTTGGGTCGGAGCAGGCCGGCGGCGCACTTCATCAGGGTGGATTTACCGGCACCGTTGTGGCCGGCGAAGGCGATGCGTTCGCGCGGTTGGACCGAGAACGATAGGTCGTTGAATAGGACGCGGGCACCAAACTCCACACGCAGTGATTGGACGGAAATCATCGGGCGCGGAGGGTGCACGACCCAGCGCCGGGGTCAACGTTGAACCGATTCATGAGAATCCAACTCGTGCTTGCAACTCACCCAGTGCCTCGTCGCTTATCACTGGCGTCGCTGATTCCGCCCAGGCGCTTGGCGGCACTGGCAGTTGGATCCAACTCCGGCAGCCGCCAAAACTGGCGTCGTAGGGGAAGGTCCATGGCGTGGCGAGTTCCTGCACCCGCACCATTGCGACGTGGATGCTGCCCGAGGTCATCCCTTTGCCTTGCCAATCGAAGCGATCACGCACGGTGGCTTCCGAATAGATGTGATATGGGGCGAGTGCCGCGACCTGCGTCCAATCGGTCAGGGTGATGGCCCACAGCGCCGCGGCGTGGTGGGTGACGCGGATGTCATCGCCGACCTGCCATTCGGGTAGGGTGGTGACGGTTCCTTCACGGACTTGATGGCTTAGTGCGTGGAAGCGGGTCGGGAAAAGGAAGAACGATTCGTGGGCGAAGGAAAATCCTTCACGTCCTTCGTGAATGCCGCCTTTGCGCAGGAGCAGCGACTGCCGTCCGCTCGCCAGAGCGTCACAGACCACCTGCCATTCCTTGAATCCAATGGGTGAGTTGACGGTGGCTTTCAAGTGGCGATGGTAGGTGGGGAAGGATCGTCTGGATGCATCACTCAGCTGAGGTCGCTGGCGGTGACCGAGGTTTGTTCGCGAGCGCCGAGGAGACGCGCTTGGCGAATCACTCGCTCGGGTGACCCCTCGAACCGATAACTGTGGCAGTTCGGACACAAGGCCGCCCCGCTACCGACAATCGAATCACATCCCTCGCAGACTTTGTAGCCCACGGGATTGGCAGCGATCTTGGCGGCGGTGGTAGCACGGTTGGGTGGAGCGGTGTCTGACATGGCAACGATGAAAAAAGCGGCACCGGTTGACCGGTCCGCTTGTTTCTTAGTGGGCCGGAGGATATCCGGCACGCCGGGTGATCAGGCGATGGCGGCAAATGCCTTGGCTGTCTTGCTCTTCAAGTTGGCAGCCTTGTTGGAATGGATGACGTTGTTTTTGGCGGCCTTGTCCACAGCGGAGGAAAACTCGGCACTGGCAGATGCGGCGGCTGTTTTATCGCCGGTGGCGATGGCAGCAAGAGTCTTTTTACGCAAGGTCTTCATCCGGCTTTTTTCGGCGCGATTGCGCTCGGTGCGGACGATGGTTTGGCGCGCGCGCTTGATCGACGATTTATGATTGGCCATGGTGGTTGCTGGGAAAATTCAATTGCTCGGAGGCGGGCGGGCGAAAATACGGATTGGCTCGCGGGTGTCAAGCTTGTGTTTCAGACTTTCTTATCCGCGCGAGTGACCGCTCGCGCTGGCCAGCGATGCGGATGCCTGATTCAGCGTCTGCGGCTTGAGTGATTCGCGGATGACAAAGACGTCTGCGCCGCGTCCGATGCGCTGGTAGAGATCGGTCACGTCGCGACTGCCCATGCGAATGCAGCCATACGACGCGGGTAGTCCGAGACGGCTCTCCTCGGGGGTGCCGTGGATGTAGATTGTTCGGCGGTAGGCGTTTCGGTTACGCGTTTCGGTGCCGGTGAGCCAGATGATGCGGGTGACGACTGGGTCGCGTCCCGGTGCGTCGGGTTGGATGATTTCGCCGGTTCGGCAGCGGTGTTTGAAGACGCTGCCAATCGGGGCATTGTCGCCGATTTTTTGAGCGACCTGCAAGCGTCCCAGTGGAGTGCAGTTGCTGTTTGGGCGGTCGCCCACTCCAAACTTCGAGGTCGAAATTTTGTAGGTCTTCAACGGTGTCCCCTCACACACCAACATCATTTTTTGATCGTGGACGCTCACGATCATTTTATTGCGCGAGTCGTTGACGAGCGGTGGGGTGGTGCCACAACTGGTGATCCCAATGGCAGCGAGCAGGCCAATGCCTGCGTGGAGCAATATGTGTGGCATGGGAAGCCAGGTCATCGATGGATTACGGAGTGTTAGATTGGGTGATCTTCGCGACCACCGGCGTGGTGGTGGTGGGCAGCATTCGGGTCAGCGACCAAAGCGAGGTGTAGAAAAACCCGATGGGAAATGGAAGCAAAAGAATCGCGGACGACCAGACGCCGCGCATGGCGGCATCGACGACGATGAAGAGGAAGAAGAAGCCGAATAGGAGTTCAACGAAGGGGGTGAGCGTTTTGATCGCCTTATAGCTGCTTTTTTTCCAATCTTGGCGTTGGGCTTGGCCGATGCCGTATTTTGGGGTGCGCACGAATGCGGACTCGTGGTTGCAGAGGGCCTCAATGACCGCCTTGGCATTGCTGATGGACATCCCAATACCCAATGCGAGCAGCAATGGCAAATACGGGATTTCCCGCCACCACGACCCGGGTCGGAGCGCCTTTTGGGCCACCAAATAGAACACGATCACCGAGACCGACGAAAAGAAAAAGATCGGCACATTGACGATGTAGTACGTGAGCTTGCCGAAATCCGGTTGCCATTGCTGGTTGGGATAGATCAGGAAGCAGAGGCAAATGAGTAGCAGGTAGGCGAAGTTGGACGTGAGGTGAGCGGTGGCCTCCATCTTGATGAACAAGGGCACGTTGCTGCGCCAGATCGCTGGCAGCACCTTTTTGCAAACTTGGATTGAGCCTTTTGTCCAGCGGTGCTGCTGGCTCTTGAAGCCATCCATGTCCACCGGGAGTTCAGCGGGTGTTTCCACGTCGTTGAGAAAGATAAACCGCCACCCCTTGAGCTGGGCGCGGTAGCTGAGGTCCATGTCCTCGGTGAGCGTGTCGTGCTCCCATCCGCCGGCATCGGCGATGCAGGATTTCCGCCAGATCCCACCCGTGCCATTGAAGGTGAAAAAGCGCCCCGAGCGATTGCGGGCGGTTTGCTCGAGTTCGAGGTGGCCGTCGAGAAACATCGCCTGGATGCGCGTCAGCACGTTGAACGTGCGGTTTAAATGCCCCCAGCGGGTTTGGATCATCCCGATTTGATCATCACTGAAATAGTGGATGGTTTTTAGTAATAAATCCGGGTTGGGGACGAAGTCCGCATCCAAGATGAGCAAATACTCACCTTTAGCGAATTGGGTGCCATTTTCCAGAGCGCCAGCCTTGTAGCCGGTGCGGTCGTGGCGGTGGATGTGCTCGGCATCAAACCCGCGCTCGCGCAATCGTTGGATGCCAGCCCGGCAAATGGCCACGGTTTCATCGGTTGAATCGTCCAATAGTTGAATCTGGAGCTTTTCCTGAGGGTAATCCATTGCGGCGACGGCGTCCAGCAAGCGGTCCACCACGTGCATCTCGTTGAAAACCGGTAGTTGCACGGTTACCAGCGGTAATTCCTGAAATACTCGCAATGGCTGCGGGCGGCGGTGGGCGTGCTTCAAGTAGAGAAATACAATCGTCAGGCGATGGGAGCCGTAGCCAGCCAGGCCGAGTAAGACCACAATATATGACGCGTACCAGAGGGGTGATGACCAATCCATGAAAGTTTAGGTTGTTGTTAGTGAATGGCTCGTGCGGACGAATCAATGGCGGAGGGGGATACCAGCCTGCGACGCTCCAATTGATTGCACATCAATCACCAGACGCCGGAGGCAAGCAGGCTCAGCTGTCGGTGTCAAGCGTCCGGTGCCGCAGGGAATCCAGCAATCCGCCGCGGCGTTGGGTACAAAAGGAGAATGTTCAATCATGGCGCGTCAGTGGCTTGGATTGACCCTTCGTCTCGCCCCGGGAAATCACCCGAAAATTGCCCGGAGGATTCTCAGGAGCAACCGGGCGAGCAGGAACACCACCCCGAGGACCATGCCGACCGTCAATGCGAGGGTCACGACGATGACACCCAGCATGGTCCACAGCGGCCACCACCGACGGTCGAGTTGTCGCGCGCGCCCGCAGCACCACGACCGCCAATCGTGCCAGTCACTTGCTGGCTGGGCGCTTGTGGGTTCAGCATGCTGGGGTGCGACTGGGGTGACGCCGTCGATTTCGACGACCTCAACTTCGATATCAGTGGGTTCGCGCGTCATGGCGGGGGCGCAGCAATTTAGAGTCGCCGCAGTAGATTCCAGGCGGTGACAAGCGCTTTGAGGCCGGCGATTTCGATCGAGGGATCGACCCCGGCACCCCAGAGCAGTCGGCCGTCGTTGTGCTGGAGTTGGACGTAGGCCGCCGCGCTGGCATCTGACCCACCGCGCACTGCGTGCGAGCGGTAGTCGGTGACTTTGAAGTCTTTGAGGCCAGCGTGTTCTAAGGCGTGGACCAAGGCGTTGATCGGGCCATTGCCTAATCCTTCCATCGGCTGCTGGGTGCCGTCATGGACGATTGTGGCTTCGCATTTCACCTGTCCGCGCTCGCCTGCTTGTTGGATGATCTTGTATTCCAACAAATCCAGCGGGTGGGTCAGGTTGACAAACTCGCTCATGAACGCGTCACGGATTTCGTCGATGGTGAGTTCGCGGCCAAGGACGTCGGCCAGGTCATAGACGAGTTTTCCGACTTGTGGGTGCATGGATTTCGGCAGGTCGAACCCGTGCTCACGGTCGAGTACATAGGCGACGCCGCCTTTTCCAGATTGCGAGTTGATCCGGATGATTGCCTCATACGATCGCCCGATGTCTTGCGGGTCGATGGTCAGATACGGCACGCCCCACGGCACCGTCGGGTCGATGGCCGATTCGCGGGACCGGCGGTCGAGGCCTTTTTTGATGGCATCCTGGTGTGAGCCGGAGAAGGCGGTGAATACAAGCTCGCCCGCATACGGCTGGCGGTCTGGCACGCTTAGGCGGGTGACGCGCTCATAGACCGAGCGGATCGCCTGGAGGTCGGAGAAATCCAGTTGGGTGGGGATGCCGTGGCTATTGAGGTTGAGGGCGACGGTGACGATGTCGAGATTGCCGGTGCGTTCGCCGTTGCCGAACAGCGTGCCTTCCACGCGATCTGCCCCGGCCAGCAATCCAAGCTCGGTGGCCGCTACGCCCGTACCGCGGTCGTTGTGGGTGTGCAGCGAAATGATCGCCGCCTCACGGTGGTGGAGGTGGCGGCACATCCACTCGATCATGTCGGCGTGGATGTTGGGGGTCGCCCACTCAACGGTCGCCGGTAGGTTGAGGATGATTTTCTTTTCTGGGGTTGGCTGCCAGACGTCCATCACGGCGTGGCAGCATTCGAGCGCGAAATCCAGTTCGGTGTCCGAGAAGGATTCAGGCGAATACTGAAGTACTACCTCGGTTTCCGGCACACTGGCAACCAGTTCCTTGACCAGCGTCGCTCCTTCCACCGCGAGATCGCGGATCGACTCGCGGCTGGCATCGGCGAACGTCACCCGCCGCTGCAGCGGGGAGGTCGAGTTGTAGATGTGGACAATCGCGCGCTTGGCCCCGCGGATCGCGTCAAACGTCCGACGTATCAGGTGTTCGCGCGTTTGCACCAGCACTTGAATCGTCACCCCATCTGGGATCCGGTTTTCATCAATCAATCGCCTCAAAAAATTGAACTCAGTGTCTGCCGCCGAGGGGAAGCCCACTTCAATCTGACGAAACCCAACCCGCACCAATAAATCAAAAAACTCCAGCTTCTCGTCAATCGACATCGGCTGCGGAAGCGCCTGGTTGCCATCGCGCAAATCCACCGAGCACCACTCGGGCGCATGGTCGAGCGCCGCGTTCGGCCAGCGGCGGTCGGGCAGAGCGACGGCGGGAAATGCGCGGTATTTAGCCAGCGAGGACGGATGCATGGCTGTGACCATGGCGCGCAGTGCCGCCTGCCTGCAAGACATAAGCAGCGCGCGGAGCGTCATCGCGGCTTATCGGTGTGCAGTGGTCTCTCGTCGCTGCAGGTCGGCACTCTGCCACCTGCTCACTGCATGTGCAGTGGGGGCCCGAAAAACTCGCAGTGGACGTGACCGTCAATCGCGTCTTGAGTATCTATCAACCATGGCTGCCGCAAACCTCGAACCGCTCCTCGCCAATAATCGCGCCTGGGCGCAAGCCATTCGCTCCAACGATCCAGAGTTTTTCAAGAAACTCGCCAACCAACAAACGCCAGAATACCTGTGGATCGGCTGCTCGGACAGCCGGGTGCCTGCCAACCAGATCATCGGCCTGGCCCCTGGCGAGGTCTTTGTCCATCGCAACGTCGCCAATATCGTCGCCGAAACCGATTTCAATGTGCTCGCCGTCCTCCAATACGCCGTCGATGTGCTCAAAGTCCGCCATATCATCCTCTGCGGCCACTACGGCTGCGGCGGCGTCATCGCCGCCCTCGAAAACTTTCGCCACGGCATGATCGATAATTGGCTCTCTGGAATCCGCGCGTTGCGCCGCGCTCATCGCGAGGAACTCGACGCCCTAGCCCCCGAGGCTGCAGCCGACCGGTTGTGTGAGCTCAATGTGCTGGCCCAGGCCGAGCATGTCGCTCATACCACCATTCTCGAAGACGCCTGGGCGCGCGGCCAAGACATTGCCATCCACAGCTGGATCTACCGCCTCACCTCCGGCATTATCGCCCCACTTGCCCCGGCCATCTGCCGGGCGATCCCTCCCAACGAGCCGCCACGCACCTAACTGGCCGACCCGTCTCGCGATTCCAGTGTCGGGGCCGGAACAAAACCGGACAGGGAGACGGAGCAAAACCGGATTTCTTCGGTTAGAGCTCGAAGTGGCTGGTATTGAGAGGATTGGAAGCGACTCTTGGTCATCGTCCGCAGGATACGGCTCTGCCGGAGGACAACCGGAGCGGCGGCCGATGCCAA
>JAYSPI010000162.1:0-3814 GCA_043722215.1 Prosthecobacter sp. | reverse complement strand
ACCACCCCAAAAAACCAAAACCAAAGCAAGCGCCGGGTGTCATGAATCCTGGCGAAACGACTCACCCCCTCCGGTGTCATTTATCATTGGCGCAATACGCCGCAAGCAAAGGGGGTGGCTACAATGAACGAGCAAGCGAAACGACGCGCTGACTCAAAATTGATCTTATTCTAATGCAAAACAGGACGAGACAGGGAACTATTTAGCTACTAACAAAAGTCATAGCATTCCTCTAGCGGTTGCATGAACCCGGCATCGAGTTATAGCCACAATAAGCGCTTAAATCACCCGCGACCACAGCACCTTGAGGTAGCGTGATTCCGGGTAATTCGAGAGCGTCGGGTGGTCCGGCCCGGCACCGGTGCGATCGAATGTCTGCAAGCGCAAGTTGCGGCGATGAGCGGAGGTGATGACCAGTTGCTCGAATTCGCCCGCGCCCAAATGGCCGGAGCACGAGCAAGTGACGTAAAGCCCTTGGGGTGCCACGAGCTGCAGGGCGAGTTTATTGAGGTCAGCATATTTGGCAGTACCAAGATCATCCTCGCGGCCATGGATGAACTTGGGAGGGTCGGCGATGACGAGGTCCCAGGTGCGGCCATTTTCGATCATGGTGCGCGCCCAGGTGAAGGCATCCGCGTGAGTGAGTTTGACTTTCGCGGAGTTGAGATTGGCATTGCGTTTGGCCATCGCCACCGCCGATTCATCGAGGTCCACGCCGGTGACGTCGGAGGCCCCGGCCAACGCCGCTGAGATGGCAAAGCCACCCGTATAACAACACAGATCTAACACCGTGCGTCCTGCGGCCAACCCCCCAAACCGCTTGCGGTTGTCTCGCTGGTCACAGAAAAACCCGGTCTTGTGACCGTCACTAAAATTAATTTCGTAGCGGATCCCGTGCTCACGGATTTGCACCGAGCGCAGGGTGTCGGACACCACTCCGCCGTAACGCGGAATCCCTTCAATGCGCGCCAGGTCCGGGTCCACCCCGACCACCACACGCTTGGTGTCGAAGCATTCGTGAAGCAGTGGCAACCACTGCGGCAAGCGCTGCCATGCGGCTAGGTTGGTAATTTCCACCGACAGCACGTCGGCGAACTTGTCGGCGACCATGCCTGGCAGGAAATCGGCGTCGCCGTGGACCGCGCGATAGCTGTTGGTCTCGGCATCCAGCTTGAGCACGTCGCGCCGGAGGCTCGCGGCGCGACGAATCGCCCGCTCGAAAAACGATTCGTCCAAGTCCTCGAGTGAGTGGCTCACGACGCGCAGGGGCATCCGTGATTTTGGGTTCCAAAGCCCCCAACCAAAGGGGGTCCCTTCCTTACCGAGCACCTGCACCAGCGCACCCGGGGTGGCGTCGCGCGATACCTCACCGATCATTTTTGGCCAAATCGATGGGTGGAATGTCTGGTATTTGATTTGGACGCTCGGCATGGCGGAAACGAATGATGAATCGCCCCAACACTCAAGAAATAAGACAAGCGCCACCGAAAGCGACTGCTAGCCGCGAGGATTTTGACCGACCTGGCGATCTGGCTCGCCGCCCAGCAAACGCTTTTGACAAATCTCCGACTGCCGTTAGCGTCTGCATTTCCCACCTCCAGCGGAACGAACCGAACCATCCCGCGACCCACACCACCCACATGAACACGCTGCGCACATTTAAGACCGGCAATGGCACCGAAGGCAAGTTTCACTCGTTGCCCGCCCTCGCCGAACATGGATTCCCCAATCTTTCGCGACTGCCGATTTCCATCCGGATCGTTCTCGAGTCGCTGCTGCGCAACAACGATGGCCTCAAAGTCTCCGACCAGGACGTCCACAACCTAGCCAACTACAATGCCAAAAACCCCGGCGATTACGAAATTCCGTTCGTCGTCGCCCGCATCGTCCTTCAGGATTTCACCGGCGTCCCCCTCCTCGTCGATCTCGCCGCCATGCGCTCCGCCGTCCACGCAATCGGCCGCGACGCCAAAATCATCGAACCTCTCGTCCCCGTCGATCTGGTCGTCGATCACTCGGTCCAAGTCGATTTCGCCGGCACCGGCGACTCACTCGCCCGGAACCTCGCCCTCGAATTCCATCGCAACCGCGAACGCTACGAATTCCTCAAATGGGGCGAACAAGCATTCGACACCTTTAAAGTCGTCCCACCCGGCATCGGCATCGTCCACCAGGTGAACCTCGAGTTCCTCGCCAAATGCGTCCTCGAAAAAGCCGGCCTCTTCTTCCCTGATACCCTCGTCGGCACCGACTCGCACACCACTATGATCAACGGCCTGGGCGTCGTCGGGTGGGGCGTCGGCGGCATCGAGGCGGAAGCCGGCATGCTCGGTCAACCGGTCACCTTCTTGGTCCCGGAAGTCGTCGGAGTTTTCCTCACCGGCGCACCCACCGCCGGGGTGACCGCCACCGACGTCGTCCTGCGCGTCACCGAAGTGCTCCGGCAAACGAAGGTGGTCGGAAAATTTGTCGAGTTTTACGGCCCCGGTGCCAAGGCGCTGAGCTTACCCGACCGTGCGACGCTCGCCAACATGGCTCCTGAATACGGAGCGACGATGGGATTCTTCGGCATCGATGAAATCACCACCGGCTACCTTCTCGACACCGGCCGCCCGCCCGAACTCTGCCAAACCGTCGAAAACTACTACCAAGCACAAGCACTCTGGGGGATCCCCACCGACCGCAACGCCCTGGATTTCTCCCAAATCGTCGATATCGACTTGACCGCCATCAAACCCGCCGTGGCGGGACCCAAACGCCCGCAGGACCGCATCGAAATCGACTCACTCAAGTCCAAGTGGGCCAGTCTGCTCACCGCACCCGCACCCGATGGCTATAACAAGCAGCCCGCCTCCGGCTCGACCGAACCGCTCGACCTGCCCGCTGACGCCACCACCGACATTGACCGGGCATTCGGCGCAGAAGCCGGCATGGCACCCGTCACCGATGACAGACCCGCCTATCCATTATGGGAAGTCACCGTGGATAGCAAAGGCGGATGCAAGGACTCAATCAGCCACGGCTCGATCCTGATCGCCGCCATCACCAGCTGCACGAACACCTCCAACCCGAGCGTCATGATCGCTGCGGGCCTACTCGCCAAAAATGCCAATGCCAAAGGCCTCACCGTCAAACCCGTCGTCAAAACCTCGCTGGGACCGGGCTCGCGCGTCGTCACCGATTACCTCAATCAAACCGGCCTCCAAGCCGAACTCGATCGTCTCGGATTCCAAACCGTCGGCTACGGCTGCACCACCTGCATCGGCAACTCCGGCCCACTCGACCCAGGCGTCGAAAGCATCGTCAAATCCGAGGATATCATCGCCGCCTCCGTCCTCTCTGGGAACCGCAACTTCGAGGCCCGCGTCCACCAGTCCGTCAAAGCAAACTTCCTGATGTCCCCACCGCTGGTGGTCGCTTTCGCCATCGCCGGCACCGTCGATATCGACATGGCCACTGAACCATTAGGTTTCGGCTCCGACGGCCACCCGGTTTTCCTAGCAGACATCTGGCCTAGCACCGAAGAAATCGCCGCCGCCATAAAAGCATCGCTCAAGCCCGAGGTCTTCACCCGGCTCTACACCGGATTTGCCACTCAAAACCCAATGTGGAATGATATCCAATCATCTAACGGAAACGTCTATGCCTGGGACCGCGCGTCAACCTACATCCAGGAACCGCCGTTCTTCGATGAATTCTCACCCACCCCGCGCGATATCCTCGAAATCCACGGTGCCCGACCACTTGGCATCTTCGGCGACTCGGTTACCACCGACCACATCTCGCCCGCCGGCGCGATCAAGAAGAGTTCGCC
>JAYSPI010000161.1:0-14646 GCA_043722215.1 Prosthecobacter sp. | reverse complement strand
ATTCAGGGCGAGCTTGGAAGCATTGCACTGTTGCTTGATCGTCTAGCAGTTCGGGCGCCGCGCGCGGGTTCGATCCTGCAAGTGAACATCCGGGCGGGGGAATACGCTGCCACCTCGCCCAAATCTCCGGTGATGATCATCGGGGACATTGCCCGCCTGCAGGTCCGCGCCGATGTCGATGAACAAAACGCCACTCGCATCCGCCCCGGCCAGCGCGGCCATGCTAGCCTCAAGGGCGACCCGGCCGTTGCGTTTCCACTAGAATTTGTTAGAATCGAGCCGTACATCATTCCCAAGGTTTCCCTAACCGGCTCAGGGACTGAGCGTGTGGACACCCGTGTCCTACAAGTGATCTTCTCGCTGCATCGCCCCGTGAGTCCGCCGCTCTACGTTGGCCAGCAAGTTGATATTTTCATCGAAGCCCCTGAACGCTCGCAACCATGACGCCCCGCTACCTCGTCTTTCCCGCCGCATGGATCCTCAGTGCCTGCACGCTAGGCCCGGATTTTGCTCACCCTCACTTCACCGGCGGCAGCCGATGGAAGGAATCCGCCACCTCTGCCACCCGCGAGCTGCCCGACGCGTGGTGGCGGCTTTTCAATGACCGCGAGTTGACGAAGTTGATTGAGCGAGCCCTCGCCGCAAATAACGATCTAGCCGCCGCCAAGGCTCGCGTTGACACCGCCCGGGCCTTGGTTGGGGTGGATCGCGCGCGATTGTTTCCCACTCTCAATCTGAATGGTTCGGCCGGGATCGCACGTGCCTCGGAAGGGGCTGCCACCCGCAACCTGCCGCCGGGATTCGCGATCGACCTCGAGAGCCAGCGCTACCGCGGGTCACTCGATCTCGCCTATGATCCCGACCTGTGGGGGCGCAATCGCCGCTTGATCGAAGCATCCACCGCTCAAGCGACCGCCACTGAGTCGTTGTTAGATTCGCAGCGCCTCGGGGTGGCGGCCGAGGTTGCCCGCCAGTATTTCCTGGTGCGCGGACTCGATCGCCAGCAAATCATCCTCGATGACACAATTCGGAGCCGCCAAGACACGCTCAACCTCCAGCAAAGCAAGGCCGATGCCGGGTTGATCGATGGCCTATCAACCAGCCAGGCTCGCACCGAATTGGAGCTTGCGCGCAATGACGTCGCCATCGTGGCGCGCCAACGCGGTGCCGCCGAGCACGCACTCGCCGTGTTGTGCGGCACCCAACCGTCGAACTTCTCCGTCTCGAACCGCGCCGCCGTCACCGCCCTGCCCGTCATCCGCGCCGGTCTGCCCGCCACGGTGCTCAACCGCCGCCCAGACGTCCGCGCTGCTGAGTCCCTCCTGCGTGCGGCCAATGCCCGCATCGGAGTGGCCGCCGCCGCGTTCTATCCAAACTTCAGCCTCACCACCGGCGCGGGCGTCGAATCCATCGATGTGCAAAGTTTCCTCAATTGGCAAAACCGAGTGCTGGCACTGGGGGCCGGCGTGGCCGCCCCCGTATTGGACGGAGGAACTAACCGCGCAAACTATCAGGCATCGATCAGTCGTCGCGACGAGGCCCTGGCCAACTACCGCAATGTCCTGCTCGTCGCCCTGCGCGAAGTCGAGGACGCCCTGGTGGACCTCAAGGGCCTGGCTGGCTCGCGCAGCGCCCTCGACCACGCCCATGCCAGCGCCAAAGACACCCAACGGCTCGCCCAGGATCGCTATGACAAAGGCCTGAGCAGTTACCTCGAAGTGGTAGAGGCCGGCCGCTCAGTGCTGCGCATTCAACTCGTGCTCGCCCAGATCGACGCCCAACAACGGATCACCCTGGCCGCTTTGGCCAAAGCCCTCGGCGGCGGATGGAGCGGCAAATCACCCCCACCGCCAGAGTGCTCGCCCGGCGAATTCCCAATAGAGGGTCAGACAAATCATCAACACTCGAGCTGCCATGGGTGAGGGCGGGCCGCGGGCTAGGCAGGTCATCGATTCGCATCGCTCACCCGATTTGGAGATTGCCATGATGCCCAATACCGAGATAGTCAGGGTAGCTTGATGAAAGGGCATCAGCATTGCCAAAACCCTCGCCCGTATCGCCATGATTCATCCATCCGAAGCCAGTCAGTGCGCCTTGTTTGATGACACCAAGAACGACTCGCCAAGCGGCGGATTGTTGAAGCGCCGGCGGGCGGGGAGTTCGCCGCAGCCAGCGGATTTTGGGCTAACGGCCCCCTCTCCGGGAGCGAAGAACTATGTTTTGGACACCAACGTGTTGTTGCACGACCCGGCGTCGCTGGAGCATTTTAAGGAAAACCACCTGTGCATTCCGGTGGATGTGTTGGCGGAGTTGGACAAGTTCAAGAGCGAGCAAACCGAGCGGGGTGCGAATGCGCGACGAGTGCATCGGCGCTTGACGGAGATGTTTTCGTCTGCGGCGCAAGTGACCCACGGGGTGACCACCGCCGGGGGCGGCACCGTGCGCCTGGTGATTTATGATCCGGCGAGCTGTCCGAAAGACTCGGAACTCCTCAATCGCTTTCACCGGATCTTCCCGGACCGCGAGCGGGTGGATCACCGGATATTAGCGGCGTGTTTGTTGCTCATGCAGCACAACACGGCGCCGGTGGTGCTGGTCACCAAGGATATCAATATGCAGCTCAAAGCCCGCGCCGTCGGGATCGAGTGCCAAGACTATCTGAACGATAAGGTCGATGCCCGCGAGGTCTCCAATTACGAAGTTCGGCGCATCGAGGTGGACGCCAGCGAGTTGCAGCGATTTGCCAGCACCGGGGAACTCCGCTTAGAGGTGGACCGCCTCCACGGCGTAGCGATTAACGAATACCTTGTGCTCGGGGCTGGCGACAAGCAAACGATCCCGGCGCGCTTTGCGGCGACTGGACGCTTGGTGCGTCTCGATATCCCCGAGGTGCTCAAAATTCCGGATGGCCAAACTCTCAAACCGCTCAACCTTGGCCAACGCTGCCTGATTGACGCCTTGCTCAACCCTGAAATCTCGCTGGTCACCTGTTATGGTCACGCCGGTACCGGTAAAACGCTCGTCGCCGTGGCCGCCGGCCTCCATGAAATGTTCAGCCGC
The DNA here is from genome assembly GCA_043722215.1 of Prosthecobacter sp. Classification (GTDB taxonomy): domain Bacteria; phylum Verrucomicrobiota; class Verrucomicrobiia; order Verrucomicrobiales; family Akkermansiaceae; genus Luteolibacter. The sequence goes on along the minus strand of JAYSPI010000161.1, from coordinate 11,586 downwards.
CGCTACAATGGGATCACCGTCAGCCGCCCCGTGGTTGCCATGGGCGAACAACTCGGGTTCCTGCCGGGCTCGCTCGATGAAAAAATGCGCCCATGGTTGCAACCGATCCACGATGCGCTGGATCTATTGATGCGTCCGAGTACCCCGCTGGGGCCGCGCCGCAAACAACCCAATGCTGGCAATGCGGCACCGGCGAGCGTGAAGAAGCCCTACGAGTTGCTGATGGAGCAGGGGATTTTGGAAATCGAAGCGCTTTGTTATATCCGCGGCCGATCGATCCCGAACCGCTTCTTCATTCTCGATGAAGCCCAGCAACTCACGCCACAGGAGGCCAAAACCATTGTCACCCGGATGTCGCGCGACTCGAAGTTGGTCATGGTCGGTGACCCCGCGCAAATCGATAACCCATATGTCGATAGCCGCAGCAATGGCCTAGTTTACACTCGCAACCGGCTCAAAGGCCAAGCGTTCGTTGCTCACGTCGCACTGACCTGCGGCGAGCGCTCGGAACTGGCAGAAGCCGGCGCGAGTTTGATGTGAGGGTAGCGCTTAGCCGACGTTCTGGTGATTGAGGAAGCGCTCGGCCTCCAGCCAATCACTGCGCGAATCGCCCGGAATCCCGAGCTCAACTCGCCGCCGGTAGTTCAGATAGGCTGCTCGGGCGAGGTCATCCGCGCTATGCTTCGCCACCGCTTTCTTAGGGCCGGCCTTCGCTGCGGCTTTCTTAGGGGCCGCCTTCGTTGTGGCGGTCTTCTTAGGGGCCGTTTTTTTTACGGTGGGAGTTGGAGTCGCTCGCGTTTTGGGTGCGGGCGTGGCCACCTGGGGTGGGGTGGGGACCGTGTTCTTAGCAGTCTTTTTCGGCATCATCATTGGGGGAGTTGGAATTTGCATGTTCATTAAGCACTATGGGTGCCAGGCCCGATATAATCGGCCATCGCCGGGATTGCCAGCACATTTGATCTGCGTATAGTCCCGCCATGGCCGACGGCTATTCATGGAGTGAGATGAGAGACGGCAGGGGATACCGCCTGCCCGGACCGGAACACCTCGGGTGGTGGTCGGCCGTGGCGATGTTGCTCTCGATTCTGCTTCACATCGGCGTGTATGTGACGCTGGACCGGATGAAAATCGCGTTGCATTTCACTCAGGCGCGGGAAATCACGACTACCGCCATCAACGTTCGCCCGGTCCAAGTGCAGCCGATGGACGTTGAGGATGCCGTCCCATCCGCAACCGTCGTCACTCCGCTCAAAGACTCGGCGTCATTGCTCGAAGAAGTCGATTTGCTCGCTGCCTTGCCAAAAAACCAGCCGATCGACCTGAAACCGTCGATTCAGGAAGCGCAGTACGCACTGCAGATGCAACAACCCGCGCTGAAAGGTGACCCGACCGCCGTGGCGATGGAGATTTCCGCAGGGATGGAGGTGAACCCGGATCTCCCAGATCTCGGGCACCAAACCGAATTCCTTAAACCCGCCGAAGTCGGGCAAGTCACCGTGGACCCAGGGGCCGTGCCGGTGGATGACCCCGAACTCGCGAAATTTGCCACCGATTTACTCAAGCGCGGTGAGAAAAACGGCATCGATGCGGGCGCCCTCAATGGAGTGGCCTCCCTGGATGACCTGCTCGACCTGCCGCCGAATATCCTGCTTGGCCGGAAAACGATGCTGCCCAGCGATTTGTTGTTTGAATATAACAGCTCCCAACTCCGCGAAAGCGCCAAAGTCGGCCTGATGAAATTGGCCCTGCTGATGGATCGTAACCCCAGCCTGTTTTGCTGGATCGAGGGCCACACCGATTTGATCGGCGGCGATGCCTTCAACCTCGAACTCTCGATCCGCCGGTCGGAGGCCGTCAAAAACTACCTCACCCAATCGCTCCGGATGGACGCCCGAAAAATCTGCACCCGTGGCTTCGGCCGCTATCAACCACTCGTGCCCCGCGGTTCCACTGACGAACAAGCCGCGAACCGACGGGTGGAAATCCGCATGCGCGCCACCGCCGCCCCCGAGGGCCCGAGCATCCCACAGAAAGCCCAAGGGGTTGTCGATCCGCCGCCGCCCCCCACCGCCGTGCGCGTGACCCCGCAGCGGGCGCTGCCGGTCATCGACGAGGATGATGGCGCCCCTCCCCGTGCCACGCCGCGCGCTCAACCGGTGGACGAATCACCGCCCTGACCGATGCGGGTACGCGCAGCGCGCAACCCCACCCGAGCGCCGCCGGTGGGGGAATCGCTGAAAAATTGCGCGGGCGCCAGCTTTCCGGGTTGCGGCGGCTGCGCAAATCCCTAGCCTCCCGCCAAACGATTTTCTCATGGCCAATCCAACCGCGCGACCGCTCGTCAAACGCGTGCTCCTCATGGGCACCTGCCTCTGCGATTCCTTCTACGACGACGTCACCCGCGCGACCGTCGAAGTCCTCGAGCACCTCGGTATCTCGGTCGAGTTTCCCGAAGATCAAACGTGCTGCGGCCAGCCCGCGTTCAACTCGGGCGATTGGCACGCGTCGCGCAAGGTGGCCGGCCACTGCGCCCAGGTCTTTGCTGGCGACTTGCCGGTGATCGTGCCCTCCGGGTCGTGCGCGGCGATGAACCGCCACGGCAACCTCCTCCAGTTCGAACAATCCCCCGATCCCGCTATCCAATCGCTCGCCGACCGGACCTGGGAGGTCATCGATTTCATCTTCAACGGCCTCGGCGTTAAATCCTGGCACGGAAAATTTGACCAACCCACCCGGTTGGCATTCCACCGGTCGTGCCACAGCCGCGGCACCCCCACCGGCGAAGCCGTGCGCACCTTGTTAGGCTCGATCGCCAATGCCGAGGTCATCCCGTTCGGCCAGCCTGAACAATGCTGCGGCTTTGGCGGCACCTTCTGCGTCACCTTCCCCCATATCTCCGGAAAAATGGGCACCCTCAAACTCGACCACATCCTCGATGCCAATCCGGACCTGCTCGTCGGCATCGACATGTCGTGCCTGATGCACCTGAGCGGCCTGGCCCAGGCCCAGGGCCGCCCGGTCCCCCACCTCCACGCGATTCAAATCCTCCGCAACACGCTCATCTCATGATCGGCAACCAACTCATCGACCTCTACGCCCGGAATATCTCCGACGAGAAACAGCATGCGGTGAGCGATGGCGCGTCCGCCGGTACCGAAAAACGCTATCAGGTACTGCACCGCGACTATCAGAACCCCGACGCCCTGCGCAAACTCGCCGCCTCGATCAAGGATCACACGCTCCACCACCTCGGCGATTACCTCGCCCAAGCCGAGCAGGCACTCGTCGCCCGCGGAACCCACGTCCATTTCGCCGCCACCGACGTCGATGCCCGCCAAACCATTCTCTCAATCCTCCAAAACCACGGCGTCTCACGCCTGACGAAATCCAAGTCGATGGCGTCGGAGGAAATCCACCTCAATCCATTTCTGATAGAAAATGGGATTGAGTGCCTAGAGTCTGACCTCGGTGAGTTCATCATCCAACTCGACAACGATGTGCCGTCGCACATTGTCAAACCGATCATCCACAAGAACCGCCGGGACATCGCCCGCACGTTTTTGCGCGAGGGCATCGCCACCGATTACAACGACGACCCAGAGGCGATCACCCGCCGTGCGCGCGTCTTCTTGCGCGAGAAATACATGCAAGCCCAGGCATGCATCACCGGTGCCAACTTCGTCTGCGCCGATACGGGCCGCATGCTGTTAGTCACCAACGAGGGAAATTCGCGCTTCGGTATGGCCCCGGTACCCGTCCATATCGCACTCGTCGGTATCGAAAAACTCGTCCCTCGTGAACAAGATCTAGCGGTTTTCCTTAATTTGTTAGGTCGCTCCGCCACCGGCCAGCAGCTCACTGCCTACACTGAGTTCATCGGTGGCCCTCGTGCGGCCAATCAACCCGATGGCCCGCAGCACATGCACGTTGTGTTCATGGACAACGGTCGCTCCGATATCCTCGCGTCCAATTGCCGCGAAATCCTCCGCTGCATCCGCTGCGGAGCCTGCCAAAATGTCTGCCCGGTCTATCGCCAAGCATCCGGTCACGCCTACCGCTCACCCTATGGCGGCCCGGTTGGTGCGGTGCTTTCGCCGCTGCTCTTTGGGGAACGATTCCCCGAGTTGGCGGACCTCCCGAAAGCCTCGACCCTCTGCGGCGCGTGCAACGAAGTCTGCCCGGTGGATATCCCGATCCCCGACTTATTGCTCAGGCTGCGCGATAAGGCGCACCGCGCGGGGATTCACTCGCCTGCGGCCATCCCGATGTCACCGTTTGCCACCCTCGCGACCTCACCCATGCTATGGCGATCCGCCATGACCCTGAGCAAGGCGATGAACCACCTCCCACTCCAAATCGCCCCGATCAAACCACTCCAGGATTGGCTCGGCCAGCGCACCCTGCCTGAGTCCCACGGCGGCGATTTCCGCAAGTGGATGAAGACCCGCCGCAAGACCCAGGACTCGTGCCAGACGGTCAACCCATCGCTTACACCCTAAGAAGCCCGCACGCCATGCACCTCGAAACTCTCTGCCTTCACGCCGGTTATTCCTCGGACCCGAGCACCCACGCCTGTGCGGTGCCGGTCTATCGGACCGCCTCCTATGTGTTTGATAGCACCGAGCACGCGGCCAACTTATTTGCGCTGCGCGAACTCGGGAATATCTACACGCGCCTGATGAACCCGACTCACGATGTGCTAGAACAACGGGTCGCCGCTCTCGAAGGCGGCGCCGCCGGCCTGGCCGTCGCGTCGGGCACTTCGGCCATTTTTTATTCAATCATCAACCTGGCGCAGGCGGGCGATAACATCGTTTCCGCCCGCAACCTATACGGCGGCACCTACACCCAGTTCAAAGACATCCTCCCCGCGCTGGGAATCGAGGTGCGCTTCGTCGATTCAAACACCCCAGAAAACTTCGCCGCAGCCATCGATGGCAAGACGCGCGCCTTGTTCTGCGAGTCGGTTTCCAACCCGGCTCTCGAAATCTCGGACATCGAAGCCATCGCTAACATCGCCCATGCCGCCGGCCTGCCGCTCATCGTGGATTCCACGTTCTCCACTCCCTACCTAACGAAACCCATTGCCTTCGGTGCCGACATCGTCGTCCACTCGCTCACCAAATGGCTCGGGGGCCACGGCACCGGCATCGGCGGAATCGTCATTGACGCCGGGACCTTCCATTGGGCAGCAGGCAAGCATCCGCTCTTCGAGCAAGCCGACCCGTCGTATCACGGGCTGCGCTGGGGGCACGACCTGCCGGCGCCGCTGGCACCGCTGGCCTATATTTTGCGCATGCGCACCGGACCGTTGCGCAACCTGGGTGCCTGCTTGTCGCCTGACAATGCGTGGATTGCGTTGCAAGGGATCGAAACACTGCCGCTGCGCATGGAGCGACACTGCCAAAACTCCCTCGCCGCCGCCCAACACCTGCAAAACCACCCGGCCGTCGAGTGGGTGCGCTTCCCCGGCCTCCCTGGGGACCCGCAGGCCTCACTCAACCAGAAATACCTCCATGGTAAGGGCGGATCGATGGTCGTCTTTGGCATCAAGGGCGGTGCCGCCGCCGGGGCTACGTTCATCGATTCCCTCCAACTCTTCAAACACCTCGCCAATGTCGGCGACGCCAAATCACTGGCGATCCACCCGGCCACCACCACCCACTCTCAACTCAATGCCGCCCAACAAATCGCAGCCGGCATTCCGCCCGAACTCATCCGCCTCTCGATTGGCATCGAACACATCGACGATATTCTAGCGGATCTCGACCAAGCGCTGGCGGCGGCCGTTAGCTAACGGACTAGCCGCTGGGATGGATCGACACCAAGCATTCCCCAATGAACACCGCCACCTCACGCGCCACTATCTTCGCCAAGATCGATGCCGCTACCGCCGCCTTGAAAACCAAAGCGCCGCGTCCCGATTATGATCCCGCCATCACCCACTCGCTGCCGAAACTCGTCGGCGTGGATCTGTGGGAAATCTTCTCGCGCAACTTTAGGGCCGTGAATGGAAAACCCATGGCCTCGGTCGAAGAGTTGGCCGCCTTTCTCACCGCAACTCACCAGCACCACGGGTATTGCGATCCCGCACTCTACGACTCGGTCGGCCGCCACCTCGCCGCCGCCGGCCTAACCGTGGAAACCACCTACGACCGCGCCCGCTACGACGACTATCAGTTCGGCGTGACCCGCGCGTCCGGAGCCATCGCCGAGTCCGGCAGCGTCATCCTCGACGACGACCGGACATCTCACCGGCTCGCAGCGCTCTCGCCATGGGTGCATGTCGCGGTCCTCGAGGCGGCCACCATCCACCGCACCATCGCCGATGCTCTGGCCGCCGTGGACGATAGCCCGAATATCATCTGGTGTACCGGTCCGTCAAAAACCGCCGACGTCGAAGGGATACTCATCGAAGGCGTGCATGGCCCGGGCGAACAAATTGCGCTGCGGCTCTGAGCGGACCGCTTACCGGAGTTCCAGTTCCAGATAGGCTTCAATTTCCCGCGACGGATCGTGGGAGCGCATCAAGGCCTCGCCGATGAGCACGGCATTGGCACCCGCCTCTAACATCCTCAGCGCATCCGCCGGGGATTTGATCCCACTTTCCGAAACTAGCAGAACGTCCGCAGGCACCTCTTCCGCGAGCTCCTCGGTGGTTGCTAGATTGATTTCGAAGGTTTTGAGGTTGCGGTTATTCACACCGATGAGGTCGGCACCTAGTTCAAGGGCGCGCTCCATTTCCCGGAGGTCATGGACTTCTACCAGTACGTCGAGCAGCAATGACTTGGCCTCATCGTAGAGGTGGCGCAACGTTGCGTCATCCAGCGCGGCCACGATGAGCAGAATGGCGTCCGCACCGGCTACCGTCGCTTCATGGATCTGCACTTCGTGGATGATGAAGTCCTTGCGCAACAACGGTGCCCCGGAAAACTTCGAAATCTGCGTTAAGTAACTCAGCGACCCCTGAAAGTATTTCTCGTCGGTCAGCACCGATAGGCAGGACGCCCCGCCATCGAGGTAGCGCTTCGCTTGCCGGACCGGATCAAAATTTGGGTCGATCAAGCCGACCGAGGGGGAGGCTTTTTTGACTTCGGCGATCACCCCGAGGCGGTGCGGTCCGCAATCCAGAGCACTGCGAAATCCCCCGTAATCATTGCGTTGGAGGGCGGCAGCGCGCAGTAGATCCGCCCGCGGTAGCAGGGATTCGACTTCGAGGCGCTTGGTGGCAATGATGGCGGCGAGCTTGTCGGACATGGCGTGACCGCTAGGGAATCTCAGACGCGCTGGATTGCCTACGAAAAATTTGTGAAATTTATCTTGTTCAAGGCGCGGGGACGTGTAGAAACCGCGCACGCGTTTCTCGACGCGGGCGTAGCTCAGTGGTAGAGCGCCACCTTGCCAAGGTGGATGTCGTGAGTTCGAATCTCATCGCCCGCTCCAAAATCCCCTCGGTTCTTGGGGCCACGCAGATTCCTAACCGGTAAGTTGCATGTTTGTCTGGTCGAAGCTCACCGCAGAAAAATCGATGGATGCCTGGGAGGAACGGTTCTCCGGCAATCCAAACCTAGTCATTGAGTTTCTCAAAGGCGGCAAGTCGATCCGCCTGCGATTGTTTTGCCACACGGAACATGAGGCCATGGCCATCGTCGCGCAATTTGGCGGCAGCGTGCGCCCGATGGCCGATCCCGAGTGGAACCAGCCGGTCGCGCCACCCCGCCCAGTCAAGGTGCGCGATATCCTGCTACTCACCGCGGAGACTCGGGCGGCGGAGTTGGCAGCGATTCAACGCGAGCATCCGCGTCGTGAGTTGATTTCGATTCCGCCGGAGATGGCGTTTGGCACCGGGGATCACGCGACCACCTCGACATGCCTGAGGATGTTGGTCGATGTTTCGCGCGAGCGTCGTGGCTCGCCGTGGACGCTCGCCGACCTGGGCACGGGCACTGGCGTGCTCGCGATTGCGGGCCGCAAGCTTGGCGCGGGTGAAACGTTCGCCTGTGACTTTGATCCATTCGCGGTGGCCGCCGCCGGGCGCAATGCCCACCGCAACGGGACGCCCGAAATCCTCACCCAGCAACAGGATGTCCTGGAATGGCAACCCCGCTCATCCGGCTATCAAGTCGTCATGGCCAATCTGTTTTCTTCGGTCCTCATCGCCGCCTGGCCCGTCATCCGTAAATCGCTCGCTCCCGGCGGCGATCTCATCGTCTCCGGGATTCTCGCCACGCAGGCATGGGACGTTTTCACCGCTGCCGCCTCGCACGGCCTTGGCTTCCCCCGTGTCATCACCAAAGGCAAATGGGTCACCGCCCGCGGCGGACTTCTCACCGATCTGATCGCGGCGGGCCCCTGAGCAACCCGCGCCGCACCATGGTCCGCCTCTCCGGATAAAGGGTCAGACGATTGACCAAGTTCCGGCCCGCATCGATTCCCCAAGTGGGCCGGTCTCTCGCGGTCAGCCGGTTACAGATGCGGCTTTCGCTTGACGGGGGCGGGCGGGCGTGCCGGAAATCCGGCGCGTTTTTCACCGCATCACCCGTGGTGCTCAATCTTCACCTCACCTCATGTCCTCGCCAGTACCCGCTCCCTCGTTAGCCACCGTTGTCATCGGCGGCACCATCGCCATCGACCACGTCAAAACCCCCGCGGCTGAGGCGGCCAATTTGCTTGGGGGATCAGCAGCCTATGCCGCGTTGGCGGCCTCGTTTTTTTGCCAACCGGTGGAGCTCATTGGCATCATTGGCCGGGATTTCCCGCAGCAACACCTCGATATGCTCGAAGTCCGCGGCATCACTCTGGGGGGGATCGAGCGTTCCGACAACGAATCGTTTACCTGGTCGGGCGAATACCATGCCAACATGAACGAGCGCACGACCCATCGCGTCGGCCTCAATGTGCTGGAGAATTGGCAGGTGAAAGTCCCGTCCGCTTCGGCCGATGCGACCATCGTCGTCCTCGCCAACATGTCTCCGGACAACCAGCTTGAAATGCTCAGCCAATGCGGGATTGTGGCAGGCACCGCATCCCCGGCGGATTTTCCGACGCATCGCTTCGTGATTGCCGACACCATGGACTTATGGATTGAGATCGCCAACGAGCGCCTGCACGATGTGTTGCCGTTTCTCGATCTGTTGGTCCTCAATGAAGGCGAGGCCCGTGAACTCGCTGGCACCTCGAACTTGGTGCGCGCCGGTCGCCTCCTCCTCGACAAAGGCCCGCGCCACGTCGTCATCAAACTCGGTGAATTCGGGGCCATGTTGTTCTCCTCCAACGACCTCGAAATCTTCCGCTGCTCCGCGTGGTCGCTCGAATCCGTCGCCGATCCCACTGGCGCGGGCGACACGTTCCTGGGTGCCATGGCCGGCTACCTCGCCGCTCAAGGCCCGCCGCCCTACGCCACGGCCGACCTCCGCCAGGCAATTATCCAAGGGTCGATGCTCGCCTCGTTCACCTGCGAGGATTTCTCCACCCGCCGTCTCGAATCCCTCCTGCCTGCCGACCTCGACCAGCGCGTCGAGTCGTTCCGTCAGGCAACCTGCTGGTGATCTCACCGCGTGGCCGCCCCCGCGAGCGCCCAGCCGGCCTCTGGCCGACGGCGTCCCATCAATCATCAATCCGCCACAGTCCTCCCTCCGCTCACGGCGTCTTTTTTCTGCGTTTTACAAAAATTTCTTGCGCCCCCCCCCATCGGCGTGGTTTTGTCACCACGAAACCAATGAATCTGTAGGTCAGATGTCTCGAATCCATGTGGCATCCAACCTGCTGAGAAATCCCAAACCATATCCACCGCTTCCATCCAAAGCCCCTGCTTCAAACCCCAATCCAAATCCTGTCATGAAAATCCCCACTTACGCCCTCATCCTCGCCGCGGCCGCTTCCGGCCACGCCCTCGGTGCCGCCACCGCTTATACGACCCCGGTCGGCTATATTACCAGTTCGATCGCTGGAGCGGGATCCAAGCCAAGCGCTGATTCCTATATTTCAGCTTCTCTAGTGGAGGCCACGGCTTTTGCCGGAGTTACCAATGCGGCTCCTTCTGCCAAAACTATTACTTTCGCTGGTGCTTCTGTGCCAACCACATTGGATGGGACATATGTTCTCGAAATTACCTCGGGTGCTTCTGAGGGTTGGTGGTCAACGGTGACATCATCGACGTCATCGACAATCGTGGTGAATGATAATTTTCCAATCGGTTTGGCTTCTGGTCTTACTATTAGTGTTCGAAAGCACAGTACGCTCAAAACCTATCTCGGTGCTAATGTTCCTGGTCTAATTCCATTTGATGGTACGTCTGCCAACGACGAGGTTCAGATTTTGAACCCTATTACTCAGTCAGTAACGGCGTTTGCATACGTTCCAGCTAGTATTTCGGGTGCCGCTCAGGATGGATGGTTTGACTTGGGCGCTTCAACAAACGCGGATGGTTATGTTATTGAACCAGGTTCATCAATTAAAATTAAAAGAGTTGGGGCGACAGCGCTGACTTTCGTGTCTTCAGGTACCGTGAAAACCACCAAGACTCAAGTAGACTTGTTTACAAAGTACAATTGGATCGGCACGCCTATGGCTGCAGGTAACACGCTTAACGGCATGTTATTTAATACCCAACTTATTCCATTTAATGGAGCTAATCCGAATTACGATGAGCTGCAGTTTGTGAACGCGAATCAGACTGTTACAGCCTACGCGGCACTCGATGTTTCGTTGGGTTTAGGTCAAACGATGGGAGATTTGGGCACCTCTGCAGACGCGGGCTCTATTGTCTTTCCTCAAGGTTACGGAGCAATCTTAAAGCGCATTGGTTCTGCTCCTAGTATAATCACCATACCGGGAACGGTTGTGGCGCCGTGATAACGAGTTTCTCGATAACAACAATATCAAACATATATAAACAAAAAACAATGAAATCACTAAAATTAATTGTAATGCTGGCCATCGTGGGTGGTGGAGCTAATGCTGCAACGATCACTCTGACCCAAGGGTTTGGTGCGCAAGGATTCACAGTTCTTGTCGGTGGCGTCGCTCCAGCAAGTTTCTTTTGGGCCGCAGGTAATTATGATACACTCAGCTCCACTTGGACTCAGTTTGGCACAAGCATATTAGATACTGCTAAAGCTAACGGAACTGTAACATCAACGAGTCCTGCGAGCTTGAATAATTCCCTTATTAATATTTTCATCGGGTCAGGGACTGATATTGCTTCCTCTGGATCCTCCTGGGTAATTCTTGGCTCAACATCAGCTACATTATTTCCTCCAGATGTTACCGCCGCAACCAATGTGACGTTCGCTGCCGCTAATACTAATACGGTCACTTTTGTCGCGAAGGGTGATACGAATAATGGTTTCACTGCTCCAGTGGGGGCGACTGGTGGTAATCTTAATTTGGTGACCATTCCTGAGCCATCAGCTGCGTTGCTGGGTGCGCTGGGAGCATTGGGTCTGCTGCGTCGCCGCCGGATTTGATCCGGTTTGGTGTCTAACCTAAACAATTAATCCAAGAGGCGGGCGCAAGCCCGCCTCTTTTTTGTGGGGTGGCATTATATGGTGACAGACAAATAGTATAGAATATGCTTGGTTGTGC
>JAYSPI010000160.1:0-3070 GCA_043722215.1 Prosthecobacter sp. | reverse complement strand
GGGATCGTGACGCGTACCCGCATCGCCGACAACGGCAATTATCCGCTGGATGGGGGCACAGGCACCGTGGCCACCAATCCGGCTGCGATCAAAGTGTGGAAAGCGCAGAGCGTGCTGACCTATACCATCGGTGGGCGCGCCTACGCCAAATCTCGAACCGTGCTACGCTCCCAATGAAAACTCTCGCTCATCGCCTGTGTCGGGGGTACACGCTCATTGAATTGTCGATTGTCATGATGGTGGGCATGCTCACCGGTTCGGTGGTCATTGTGTTGTTCAACCAGCAACTCGCATTCCTTAAGATCTATAAATCCCAGAACTTTTTAGCACAAGAGGCACCGATCATCAGCCTGTATGTGAGTCGCTTGGTCGGTAAGGCAGACCGATTCCGGCTACATGACACCGTGGCGGATGCCTTGGCGGGCCTCAACCCGCGGTTGACCCCCTCGCCGGTGTTGGTGATGAATTTTCGACAACCCGATGGGGCGATGCGGGCGTCGATTTTGTCATTTGAAAACCGTGGTTCAGGGGTGGCGCTTTACTATTATGTGGTGCCAGTGAGCGGTGTGTTAGGAGCGCCGCAGTGGTCGGTGAGCAGCAAGCCCGCCAACGTGGCGTTTTCGGTAGAGCAGGGGGTACTGCGGATGACCCTCACCGGCCCCGCAGGCGAACAAATCATTTACTCGGGAACCATGCAGCAATGATCACCATGCCAACCAGACGCGGTCAACGCGGATTTGTTTCGTATATGTTAGTGCTCACCACCGGTGCAATCCTGACCCTGCTCATGGTGCTCACCTATCGCAAGGCGTCTGATGCGCAGGCCGTGCAAAAAAACGTCCAGTTGCGCATGGACTATGCTGAGAAAGAGGATGCGGTCTTGCGCTCGATTGTGGCGATCACTCCGAATCGCGCGATCCGGGCGATGCAGAACAATTCCAACGCGAGTTCGGCAATTTCCAATCCACTGCGCTGGGAGAATATCTTCAGCGAAGCACTTGACAAAGCCAATGCCCGGACCTCGATTCCCAGCGCGGTGCTGACGGCTCTCAATATCGCCAACCTCAAGCTGGGTAATTCAGGGGATTCGGCACTTGGTACCACCAGCGCGTTGTTCAAGGCGATTGGTACTGAAACCGGCATGGTATCCACGGGCATCAACCGCAGTCTGGGCAGCGCGTTCCCTCCGCCGCTCACTACAGTGAATGCCACCACCACCACGCGCGACCTCCTCTATCCGATCATTTCGTCCGATAAGCTTTATGGCACTCTGGCGCAGAGCTATTTGAACGATAGGGCATTGAATGGCAACGGGTCGGTGGGCTACGGACTGCCGATTGAAACCTATCCGAAGTATAATATCCTAAAGTACCCGCAGATCAACTTCGGTTATGCCAAACCTGGCGAACCGTTCGTCGCCAAGCGCAATTGGTGGGCCTTCTCGCTCGACGTCGCGGCCCAGGATATTTCTTTGACCAAGCTTGCGCATCCGGCGCGGGATTTCGTACTGTCGATCTACGAAGTGCCGTCGCAGTTGGCGGTTTCGGCCTCGTCATTCATGGAGCTTGGGCAGTTTGCATCGGGCGACGCGTGGGAGAACGTGACGATCACCGGTGGGGTGTTTGCGGGTAAGGCACAGGTCGATGGGCAGACGGCGATCACTTCGCTGGCCAGTCGTCGCGGGATGTCCCTCTCGGGTTCGACCACCCTGGGTGGCCAGAGTTTCGCCGCGAGTCCGTTTAGCCCAGGGGTGCGCGAGGCCTATCAACTGACCCAGGGGACGTTCTTCCCGGCCTCGCTGGCCTCGGAGAGCGGGCGGGTGGCATTTGTGCCGATCAACCGCGGGGTGGACTACTTCGATCGTCTGACACACGCCAACGAGGATATGGTGCTATCGCCGACGACGTGGAATAATTATTCGGTGGGTGCCCTGCAATGCGCGATGCGGGTGGACGTCACCCAGGTGGTTAGTGCGATCAACAAGACGCCCACCGCATTGCGGTTTTCCTATCTGAAAGCAGGCGTGCGCAACGATCTGAATATTTCGTTAACGTCAGGGGCAGGGAGTGGGCTGCCGTGGGGGTACATGTCAGTCGGTGTCGAGGGTGATACCTACAACTTTGGCTCAGCGGTGGTGGATGTGGCGTACGGCAAAAACGGCAGTTATGCCTATCAGTATGGCGTGACCGGAGCGATCACGTTCAATAACGCCCGCTTTGGCGACCCGCTGGTCGGTACATTCAAAGTGGCCTATTACCGGCCGAGTTATCCGTTCGAGGTAAAGCCCCTCGCGTCGGGAAAAATTTGTATCGCGGTTTACCCGCAGCGGTTCGCGTCGTTTCTAGCAGTTTTAGGTGCGGATAACACCGCTGTGAATAGCTCGCTTGTCGTCAATGTCGATTACACGGCGGCCACCGGCAGCCTGCTGCTCAGCAAGCCATCGATTCCATGCACCGACCTGGATTATGGGGTTATCCTGTTGGAGTGCGGGAATTTGACCACGTTTACCAAGGGTTTTTCGTTAGTGACGAATCTGCGAACCTACATTGGCGATGATTTCAATATTGTGCAGGCGCCGCCGCCGGCGGGTTATACACCGGTGTCAGGGAAGTATTATCCGCCCTGTTCGTTATTCATGCCGGAGAAGCGCTACGGGGTGGATAATGACGCGTTCGCCGTCAACGTGGCCGGTCAGGTCGGGTCGGTGGCCAGTGATACGAACACTACGCCCGTCCGCCCGATGGACGCCAAGACCATGAGCGGTGCCGCGATCGGATCGAGTCGAATCACGGTGAATTTACAGCCGATTCTTCATCCGGCTGAGTTGCCGCCCATTACCATGATGAACTGGCTGATTGTTTTAGAGGAACGGCATAAGGAATACGTGGGCTATTGACCTGAGCGGCAGTGATGAGGCGGACCCCAAACTCCGACCGAGAAAGCGCTAAATGAAGCGATGGTAGCGGTGGCGCCGGCCGCGCAAATTTTTTTCTGTAAAAGTGGCTGATGAATTTTTCTGAAGGTGTTTGGTTTTGTTATTTCGGTTTAATTTCTATTAGCTGGGAGTGAG
>JAYSPI010000159.1:0-8840 GCA_043722215.1 Prosthecobacter sp. | reverse complement strand
ATTTTTGGGAAATCGGCGCTTGGCTACAAAGCGATCATCAACGGCACCCATAGCGGCCTGCTTTTTGCCGATGGAGTGTTTCAACCGCTTCAACCCGGTGAGCGGACCCAGGGCTTCGTCACCGCCATCCGTAACGACGGGAAAATCGACCTTAGCCTGCACGCCCCAGGCCGCTCGAAGGTGCTCAGCCTCGAAGAAGGCATCCTCGCCGAGCTCGCCGCCCGCGGTGGGTTCTGGGCGCTGGGTGACCACAGCAGCGCCGCCGAGATTCACGCCGAACTGGGGGTGAGCAAACGCACCTTCAAACAAGCAATCGGTGCCCTACTCAAAAAACGTGCCATCCTAATCGAGGAGCGCGGTCTTCGATTGGCGATAATCTAACGGTCAGGGTGGGTGCTCGTTCGTCCCCTCACGTCCGAGCCTTTGACAAGCCGGGGTGGTCACGCTAATCAAGGGGATGCGCTCACTCATTAAGCATGTGCTTCATCGCGAGGAACCCGCTGCTGATCTCTTGGTGGCCGGTTGGGTGCGTACGCGTCGGGATGCCAAATCATTTTCTTTCCTCGAGCTCAATGATGGCACCTGCCTCGGCAATCTTCAGATCGTCGCCGATGCCGGTATCCCCGGCTACGAGGCGATGGCCAAAATTCAAACCGGGGCCTCAATCGAGGTCTGCGGCTCGTTGGTCCCCTCACCCGCCGCTGGCCAAAAATGGGAAATGCAGGCAAGCTCAATCAAGTTGTTAGGTGGGGTGCCGGACGACTATCCACTGCAGAAAAAAGGCCACAGCGGCGAGTTCCTGCGCACCATCGCCCACCTGCGTCCGCGCACCAACCTCTATGGCGCGGTGTTTCGTACCCGCAGTCGCATGGCCTTTGCCGTACATCGGTTCTTCCAGGAGCGCGATTTCACCTGCGTCCACACCCCGATCATCACCGCCAGCGATTGCGAGGGGGCCGGCGAAATGTTCCGCGTCACCACCTTGCCGGATGATCAAATCGCACAGGATGCCGACGATTTCTTCGGTAAACGCGCCTATCTCACCGTCAGCGGTCAACTCGAGGGCGAGACGTTTGCCTGCGCACTTTCTAACATCTATACTTTTGGGCCGACCTTTCGCGCGGAACAATCTAACACCTCACGCCATGCCGCCGAGTTCTGGATGATAGAGCCCGAAGTGGCATTTTGCGATCTCGATGGCGACATGGACCTCGCCGAAGCACTGGTGAAATTTTTGGTGACCGAGATGCTAGAAAACCATGGCGGTGACCTCGCCATCTTTGAGAAGTTGGTCGATAAGGGGCTGCGTGAACGCTTAGAATTCGTCGCCAGTCGGCCGTTCGAGCGAATCGCATACCGCCAGGCGGTCGAGTTGCTTCAAGCCAGCGGCGCAGACTTTACCTATCCGGTGGAATACGGGCTCAACCTCCAGTCCGAGCACGAACGCTGGCTCACTGAAGAACATTTTAAAAAACCGGTGACGGTTTTCAACTATCCCAAGGAGATTAAGCCGTTCTACATGCGCCTCAATGACGACGGTCAAACGGTCGCGGCGATGGACGTGCTCGTCCCCGGCATCGGCGAAATCGTCGGCGGCAGCCAACGTGAGGAACGCCTCGACGTGCTGCTAGCGAACTTTACCAAGCACGGCTTGGACCCGGTGGCCTACGGCTGGTATGTCGATCTGCGCAGGTTTGGGACCGTCCCACACGCGGGGTTTGGGCTGGGGTTTGAGCGCCTGTTGATGTTTGTGACGGGCATGTCGAACATCCGTGACGTCATTCCCTTTGCCCGCACTCCCGGCCACTGCGAGTTTTGAGCCGCGCGACCGGCGCGGCGCAACCCTGCCAGAAACGACGGTGATCGTAGAGCCCAGCGCGCTGGACTGACCTGCTGGAGTGGACCTCTCGGCGATGCCCCAGCTGTGGCAACGAATGGGTGCGCGGCATTTGTGCCAAACTGCAGATCAAGGGCGCCGCTGGATTTTGACAAGGAGACCTGGCGGGATGACGTCGTGGCGGCGAAGGGGACCTGGCATCAGCTGCGGATTTCCGCCACTTGTTCCATGAGTTCGAACACGGGAGGGAAATCCAATCCCCTCTCCAACAACGCAGACGGCGGCTTTTGGGGCAGCAAGGGTCGGGGCGGCGGGATTCGAACCCACGGCCTCTTCGTCCCGAACGAAGCGCGCTACCAGACTGCGCTACGCCCCGACATCTTGGCGTGTCTGAGTGATTCAGACTGGAAAACTCATCCCTGATTTCCTCGTGCCCTGCAAGGCGATTTTCTAGCGCGCTGCTCAGAAATTCGGGGTGATTGCCGATCCGCTGGAGGCGAGCTCAGTCCGGTCGGTGCCGCACGGTGGCAAGTTGGGTTGAGGATAAGTTGTCTGACCCTTGATTGGGAGGAGGGGCCTGATTTAGGTGGCTTGCGTGGTTGGGGTGGGGTCGCTAGGGTGCGGGCATGTTCGCCGAGGTTCGTACGCAGTTTTTTGAAATTGGCAGCGCCGCCCATCCGCTGAGGTTGCGGGATGGAGGGGTGTTGCCGGAGGTGCGCATCGCGTATGAAATGTGGGGGAGGCTCAATGCGGACAAGTCGAACGCGATTGTTTTGTTCCATGCACTGTCAGGATCGCATCATGCGGCAGGCGTCAATTCCGGGATTGAGGGAGTGGGGGAGTTGTGGCAACCCGAGTTGCATCACGGGTGGTGGGAAAGCATGATTGGGCCAGGCAAGGCGCTCGACACCGATAAATATTGTATTTTGTGTGCGAACTATCTGGGTGGTTGCTACGGGAGTACTGGCCCGGCCTCACTCAATCCGGCAACCGGCAAGCCTTGGGGGGCGGCCTTTCCCGCAGTGAGTGCCGCCGATCAGGCGGAGGTGACGGTCCGGTTGTTGGAGCACTATGGGATCGACGTGTTGCATGCGGTGGTGGGTCCGTCGGTGGGTGGCTTGGTTGCACTGACCTTTGCGACGCGGTTTCCCGAGCGGGTTCGCAACGTGATTTCGATCGCATCGGGTTTTAAAACCACGGTTTTGAACCGGTTGATCTTATTTGAGCAAATATTGGCCATTGAGAACGATCCGTATTTCAACGCGGGGGATTATTATGGTGGGGACGCCCCGCTTTATGGGTTGGCGCTGGCGAGGATGATTTCCCATAAGACGTTTGTGCATTTGGATGCCATTGAGCGCCGTGCGCGGCAGGATGTGGTTCAACCGGACGATGTGTTGGCGTGGTATCGGGTGCGCGATCAATTTCAGAGTTACATGCTGCATCAGGGGAAAAAGTTTGTGAGGCGCTTTGATGCGAACACGTATTTGCGGATCATTGATTTGTGGTCGCGCTTTGATGCGACTCATGAAGGCGATGCCGAGACGCCGGCCGATCTTTTCGAGAGAGTGCGCCTGGCGGGCCAACGCTGGCTCGTTTTTTCCATCGATTCCGACTTTTGTTTTTATCCGGAAGAACAGGCGGAATTGGTCAAGCACCTAGAAACCGCCAAGGTGGATGTCATGCATATCATCGCCCACTCGGATAAGGGGCACGATTCGTTCTTGCTGGAGCCCGACCTCTACACGCCGCACATCGCGTGGCGACTTGGCTGCTGATCCCGCGTCCCTGCCTGCGGCTGCCCTGCCCTGCCATCTGGGTGGAAAATGTTGCTCGGAAATGCTTTGAGGATTGCCGGATAATCAGGAATTGTTTAAATCCTACACCGAGAGGTGTGGGAATCCTATGTGACGCGTCTCTCGATGTCGTTTACTTCTTCGCAGCCGTGTCCCAATCCCTGAAAATCCTCATTGCCTGTGGCGGCACGGGCGGCCATTTATTTCCCGGCATTGCGGTGGGAGAGGCGTTACGGGCGCGCGGGCACGAGGTGTTGCTGCTCATTTCGGAGAAGCAAGTGGACGCCGAGGCGTCGGCGAAATACAGTCATTTGAGGTTTGAGACGGTGCCGGCGGTTGCTAAACCCGCGATGTGTTCGTGGCGGATGATGCCATTTTTGTGGAAATGTTGGCACACGGTTCGGCGTTGCAACAAGCGGCTGGGTGAGTTTGAGGCGGACGCGGTGTTGGGTATGGGCGGGTTCACCTCGCTGCCGCCGGTGTATGCCGGCCACCAACTGGGGTTGAAGACCTTCATTCACGACTCCAATGCCCGCCCGGGGCGAGCCAATGTGATGACCCGCCGGTATTGCACGCAGGTTTTGCTAGGATTGGATGCGGCCAAGGTTTTTTTTGCGGATTGCGTTACGGTCACCACCGGCACGCCGGTGCGTCCAGAGCTCATGGATTTACCGTCGCGCGAGCAGGCGGCTCAGCAGTTGGGATTGGACCCGGATAAAACCACGGTTCTCATCACTGGCGGGAGTCAGGGGGCCCGCCGCCTGAACGATTTGAGCGCCGCCGCCGCCGCTCTCTTGCCTCCGTCCACGCAAATCTTGCACATCGCTGGCGCGCTTGATTTTGAGCGCGTCGCGGCCCTGGCCCACGGCCACCCGGCTCACAAGGTGTTGGGTTTCTGCGACCAAATGCCAGCTGCCTATGCGGTGGCCGATTTGGTCATTGCGCGTTCCGGCGCGGCTAGCCTTAGTGAAATCGCCCTCGCCGGTCAGCCCTCGATCTTGGTTCCTTACCCGCATGCGGCGGACGACCACCAGACGCGCAATGCGGAGGTGTTTGTGGCGGCAGGAGCGGCGATGCTCGTCCAGGAACGCGATTTAGATGCGGGTCAATTGGCGGCGCTGGCGATTTCTATTCTTCAAGACTTGCCAACGTACAAGCGGATGGGCAAAGCCGCGCGCGCGCTTGCCGTTCCCGATGCCGCTGAACGGGTGTGCGCTGCCATTGAAGCCACCTTTTTGACCCCATGACCGATCTCAGCCAACGATTCACTGATCGCAGCCAGCCAATGAGTATTCACCTGATTGGAGTGGCGGGGTCCGGCATGAGTGGCCTCGCTCTCTTGTTGTTAGGCATGGGCCACCGTGTGAGCGGGTCTGACCGAGTCACCACGGCGGAAACCGACCGCATGCAAGGGGTGGGGCTGGCCTTTTCCTCGCCCCACACCGGGGCGGCGGTGACTGGGGTGGATCTGGTGGTTTATTCCTCGGCGATTCGCTCGGACAACCCGGCATACGCGGCGGCGATCGCCGCCAAGACGCCGATGCTGCGGCGGGCCGAATGTCTGGCGGCCATTCTCCACACCCGCAAGGGCGTGATCATCGCTGGCACCCACGGGAAAACCACGACTTCGGCGATGACGGCCCACATCTTGCGCGAGGCCGGCCAGCAACCAAGTCATTACGTCGGCGCGGAAATCCCGATTCTTGGCAGCAACGCGAAGTGGTCCGATCAAGGGGAGTTCATGGTTGCCGAAGGCGATGAAAGCGACGGTACGCTGGCGCTCTATCACCCGGAGCACGCGGTCATCCTTAATATTGAAGCCGAGCACCTCGATTTCTATCGGGATTTGGATCATATTCGCGAGGTTTTCACCACGCTAGCCGATCAAACGCGGGGCACGCTGGTGTATTGTGCGGAGGACGCGGTGGCGCGCGAGGTGTGTGCGGGTCGGGTCAATGCGGTTTCCTATGGATGGGAGGATGCGAACTTCAGCGCGTCGAACCTCCGTGACCTCAAAGGGTCGTCTGCTTTCACGGTCATGAAAAATGGGGTGGCTCTTGGCGATATCACGCTGGGGATTCCGGGCAACCATAACATCCTCAATGCTCTTGCTGCGATCGCCCTCACCGATTGTTGCGGCGCTGATTTTCCGTTAGTTGCTCGTGCCCTGGCCACCTTCGCCGGGGCCAAGCGGCGATTTGAAACGAAACACCTCTCGGCGAATTACCGCATCGTTGACGATTACGGCCACCACCCGACCGAATTGGCGGCCACCCTAGAAACGGCGCGCTCGCTCAAGCCGCAGCGGTTAGTGGTGCTTTTCCAACCGCACCGTTATACGCGCACGCAGGCACTGGCCGAGGATTTCGGCAAGGTTTTGCAGGCGGCGGACCTGGTTTTCATCAGCGATGTTTATCCCGCCTCGGAGGCACCCATCGTCGGGGTTTCCGGCCAGACCCTGGTGGATGCCATGCAGCGCCATGGCGACGTTCCGGCGACTTACCTGCCCAACCTGGCAACCGCGCATCATGCCGTAGGCAATGCCCTGAAGTCTGGGGATTTGTTCATCACGTTGGGAGCGGGCAACGTCCATGAGGCCGGAACGCGCATTGCCGCCGACCTCAAATCGTTGGAGGAAATGCGCGGGCTCATGCCGGCTGGTGAAATCACCGGAAAACTCTATGAACCGATGAGCCGCCACACCACCCTGCTCGTCGGTGGTCCGGCCCAATTTTGGATCGAGCCGCACAGTTTTTACGGGTTTGCCTTTGTGGTGGATTACTGTCGTGAGCGAGGCATTCCGGTGCGTGTTGTTGGACGTGGGTCAAACTTATTGGTCCGTGACGGAGGCATCCGTGGCGCAGTGATCCATCCGGTGGCGGGTGCCTTTTCGGACCTCACGGTAGGGGCGCGCAACGAGATCACGGTGGGGGCGGGCGTGCGATTGAAGAAGCTAGCCAGCATAGCGGGCGGTGCTGGCATTGGCGGGTTTGAGTGGATGGAAGGGATTCCGGGCAACGTGGGCGGCGCGTTGCGCATGAATGCCGGCGCGATGGGAGTCGAAACCTTCGATCAGGTCGTGCGAGTGACGTTTCTCGATGAGGACGGGGTGATTCGCACTCGCGAGCGTGAGGAGATCATCGCCCACTATCGCAATGCGCCGGAGTTCCGGCGGAACTTTGCCCTGCAGGCCGTTTTCAAAGGGAAAGCCGATACGACGGCCAACATCCAACAACGATGGGAAGAATCTCGCGGCAAACGCAAGAGCAGCCAACCGACGGTGGCCTCCGCCGGTTGCACATTCAAAAACCCGGAGGCAATCCCTGCCGGGCGCCTGATTGATTCCCTGGGTTTCAAAGGCGTTCACTGCGGCCAGGCTGCGGTCTCTGCCATTCACGGTAACTTCCTCGTCAATCATGGCGGTGCCTCCGCCCATGATCTCCTCCAACTCATCGAATCGATCCAACAAAAAGCACGCGCCGATCGCGGCATCGATCTCGAAACCGAAGTTAAAATCCTCGGCTCCGATGAGCCGGAGTTCTAATTCACTAACGAATCCGCTTAGAATGGAAGGATTCGAAATTAATCGTTACACCATGCTCACCACCAAAAACATTGCCGTCCTGATGGGAGGGCCAGGCTCCGAACGGCGAGTCTCACTGGCCTCCGGGGCCGCCGTGCTGAATGCCTTGCGCAGTCTGGGGCTCAACGCGCAAGCGGTGGATGTCACCGGCACCAAGCTGGATCTTCCGCCTGGCACAGATTTGGCGTTCAATGTCATTCACGGGACCTTTGGTGAGGATGGTGAGTTACAGGCGCTCCTTGAACGCATGGACGTGCCCTACACTGGGGCCGGGGTGCGTAGCAGTCGGGTGGCGTTTGATAAGACGCTGGCCAAAGCTGCGTTCGTGGCGGCCGGGGTGCCCACGCCGCGTGCCGAAATCATTGATGTGACGGACGGGCCGCGCCTGCCGTCGTTTGCTGCGCCGTTTGTGGTCAAGCCGCCGCGCGAGGGGTCCAGTGTTGGGGTGCATATTGTGCGAGACCAAACGGCAGCGTCCGCCGCCATGTTAGATGCGGCGCAATACAGCCACGATATTTTGGTGGAGGAGTTCATTGCGGGCAAGGAACTCACGGTGGGGATTCTCAATGATCATGCGCTGCCAGTGGTGCATATTGCGCCACGCGATGGGTTTTATGACATGGCGAATAAATACCCGTGGATGAGCGGAGGCGCGGGTTCGGACTATCATTGTCCTGCCGACCTTGACGCCGCCACCACCCGCGCCGTTCAAGACGCCGCGCTCGCGGCCCACCGTGCCCTCGGGATTGAAATTTACTCGCGTGTGGACGTGTTGTTGGACGCGAGCGGTCGCCCGTTTGTGTTAGAGGCGAACACGATCCCCGGCATGACTGAAACCAGCTTGCTGCCGAAAGCGGCGGCCGCGACCGGTTTGGGTTTTCCAGCGTTGTGCCGGATGATTGCAGAACTCTCATTTGCACTTCGCCAAAAACGCGCACAATAATCACCCCCACACCAAACCATGTCACGCGCCACCTCCCGAACTCGCCGCTCATCGCGCCAAAGCGTGTTGCAGGTCCGCGTGACCTCCCCGCGCATCGTCTGGTGCGGGTGCCTGCGCTGGATCGCACGACTGGCTAAACTCGTGTGCCTGCTCGGGCTGTGCGCCGCGCTTGGTTGGGGCGGTTGGCTTGGCATTCAGAAGGCGTTTTTACAAAACGCGGATTTTCGCCTGCAGGTCATCACGCTGAATGCCAATCCAGCGATCGACGAACTCGGGGTGGCGGCGGCGGCTGGGATTAACCTCACCGCCAATCCGAGCTTGTTTGCCATCGATCTCCAGGATGTCTGCCAGAAGCTCAAACGTTTACCGGCGATCGCCGACGCGCATGTGGAGCGGCACCTACCAGGCACGTTGGCGGTATCGGTGGTGGCCCGCACGCCGACGGCTTGGATCACGAGTCCCGGCGCGGGGCTCGCGGATTCTCGGCAGGCGGGGTCGCTGTTAGTGGATCATACGGGGGTTGCCTATCCCTGCCCAGCCCGCCAGGTGGAATCATGTGCAACCCTGCCAGTCATTGAACTGCCTCGACCTTCTGGGTCACCGATCAAGGCGGGCGACACGATTCACCAGTCGGAACTCGAACATTGTTGTTTACTGCTAGATGCAGCGCGGCGCGCTGCA
>JAYSPI010000158.1:0-2672 GCA_043722215.1 Prosthecobacter sp. | reverse complement strand
CCGTCCGGGGAGTCGATGGATTGGAGGCGTCCATGCACAGTCGTGTTGGCGGGGTCGTTGATATACGTGTAGGTGGTGGTTTGGGCGGCTTGGCCGGCGACGCCGAAGGCTTCGGTTTTCGAGACGAGGCGTTTCATGCCCAGCTCGCCACCGCCGTCGGCGATGGAGAAGTCGTCGTAGTCTTCACGGGTTTGGGCCGTGATGCATAGCGCGCCGATGGTCCCGGCTTCATTGACATCGGCCGTTTCGACTATGCGCTCAATGGTGTAGTTCCAAATCTTGGTGCCGCGCTCGGAATAGTTGAGGGTTTCCTGGGACAGGAGAGCACCGCCGGTGCCTTCGCCAGCAAAGAGCCTGGTTGTGACTTTGGCCGGCTTGCCATTGGCGTCGAGGGTTTGGATGATTTCGTTGGTGATGGTTCGGGTGCCGGACAGTCCGGTGGTGTCCTTCTGAGTATAGATGAGCGTGTCGTCACTCGTGGAACCGGAGAGGCGCTTGAATGTGACATCATTGAGCGGGGTGATGGCTTCAAAACCAGTGGTGACGTAATAGCCGCCGGAACTGGTCAGGGCGGCGGCGTTGCGTTTCCAAACACGCAGGCGCCAGCCGCTGCCTTCGCCGGCAGGAAGCAGGTTGATGAGGGTGAAGCAATCGTCGGTGAGGATCTGGTGGATATATTCTCCGCCGTCATCGGGTTTCTTGAGCGTTTCAAAGATGGCCTCGGATTGCAGGAAGAGGCAGGACGGGTGGAACGTCG
This sequence comes from Prosthecobacter sp., assembly GCA_043722215.1. Classification (GTDB taxonomy): domain Bacteria; phylum Verrucomicrobiota; class Verrucomicrobiia; order Verrucomicrobiales; family Akkermansiaceae; genus Luteolibacter. Next base: position 1,915 of record JAYSPI010000158.1, on the reverse strand, counting down.
CAGCCGAGATCTGCGGTTGGGAAAGCTCCAGGTGAATTTGGATCTGCTGCAATGGACTGGCTGAAAAGTAGCGTGCGTAAACCTCCGCGAAGGTGGGAAGGTTGCCATGACCAGAGGCCTGTCCCGTAGTCATCAAAGACCGGCAGGAGAGAGGGTTCCATGGTTTTCAAACCCCCACCCGCAGATCCCTCACACTCCAAAGCAGTCCCTTCGCGCCGATGCCGCTGCCTCTCATCGCCCGCGCTCCATCCTTCCGCTTTGCTCCGAATCGCTCGCGCGCGCTCGCAAACGCCTCGTTCACGAACTCCTTGCTGCCGATCACCGCTCCGTCCGTGAAATATCTCACCCGGCAACGCAGCATCTCCGCCATGCCCAGGTCCTTCAAAGCCGTGCCGTTGTCTGAGCTTTCCAGCATCTCGGCCGTGTTAATGGTGCTTTGACCCAGGTTGTTTCCTGCTCCACTCGCTTCCGCTCGTCCCGTCTTGCGGCCCAAGGCCAGCCCCATCAGGTGCCGATACAAACGCGAAACATCCCGCCATTTCTCCGCCTCGAAGCCCACGCCCTGGTCGCAAAAATACGCCCGCACCAGCCCTTCGCGCGCCTTTTTTCCATTGCCCTTCGTTCCGCCGCCCACGGCTTCTCCGTAACTGCTCCAGCGATAGTCCGCCGGATCCTTCACCATCCCTGCCCGCACCGGATTGAGATCGATATAGGCCGCCACCGTCCGCGCCGCCACGCCGCTTTCCACGATCACGCTCTTGAACCGCTCTTCCCACAGAGTTCCTTTCCGCGAATGCACCCGGTTGAACCAACGCGTGAACCGGATCAACAAGCCTTTCATGAACTGGCTCAAATCATGCATCCGGTAGGTGAAACGCTCATGAATCTCCGCCACGCGCGTGCCATCCGCACGACCCTCGGCCACGACTTTTCTCGCCTCCGCCAATTCCGCCGCCACTCCCGCCACAATCGCCTCCGAGTAAAGCGCGGACAGCCGTTGTTGCAGCATCTCGTCGGTCAGTCCGCCATCCGCCAGCGGTGGCACTTCCAACAGCAGGTGGAAGTGGTTGGACATCAGGCAGTAGGACAATACCCGGCAGCCCGAAAAATTCTCATACATCCGCATGAACATCCGGAATGCCTCGCATTCCCGCTCCGCAAACACGAACCGCCGGTCCACCACCCGCGAAATGCAGTGGTAAATCGCCGGTTTCGACGCCGAATCCTTCCATTCTGACAACCACCGGGCCTTGCGCATGCCACCACCCTACCACCGCAGATCCAAATGCCAAGGGGATTCTCTACAATTTATCTGTCACTATGTTGATGATTGTAATTTTCAAGGACCCCGTTACGGCCTTCCGCTCTTCTTCTTCATCATCATCGGCACCAGTTGCACCATTAGCACGCCCAATAGAATCAGGAAGCAGCCGAGGAGCGCGCGGGCGGTCAGGGTTTGATTGAGCACGAGGTACCCGGCGATCGCGGCAAAGACCGCCTCCAGACTCATGATAATGGCGGCAGGTGCGGGAGGACAGTGCTGCTGGCAGACCACCTGCAGCGTGAAGGCAATCCCAACCGACATCAACCCGGCATAGGCAACCGCGCCAGAGGCCGCCTTGATCTGATTGAAGGTGCAGTGCTCGAAGAGCAGTCCGGACAGCATGCTCAGAACCGCGCAAACCGCGAATTGAAAGCAGGCAATCAGGACGGGGTCGCCTTTGCCCGCAGCGTGGTCAATGACCAGGATTTGACACGCCCACAGCACTGCGCAAAGCAAGGTCAACCAGTCACCGGTGGATACCACGAAATTTCCGGTGGTGCTCAGCAGATAAAAGCCGATGAGGCAGACCGGGATGGCAGCCCACAGGCACTTCGGCACCGTGTGCCCGAAAAACATGCCCAGCACCGGGAC
>JAYSPI010000157.1:0-3103 GCA_043722215.1 Prosthecobacter sp. | reverse complement strand
AGACCGCCTGCCACGGGCGACGTTCGATATTGCGTAATGCCATCCGAAACGCCGGACTGAACCACCTCGTCAACCCCACCCGCTCAAACAATGAGGGCTCAAAATCCGCCGGAGGCTCCGGTCGCATCGCCTCGGCTGGCGGCAGCTTCACGGCTTGCCAGACGACCGATACCACCCCCATTACCGAGGCCCCCAGACTGATGCACAGGGCCAGCGCAAGCGCACCGTAGTCCATACGGAAATCCAACGCCGGAAATCGAAAAAACAAGGTGTACAGGCTGACCAATTGCGCACCTAACAGGCGACCCGCAATGCCGCCGATGAGAGTGCCCAGCACACCGATGACCATCACGAATTTCAAATAATGAATGCCCACCTGGCGCGAGGAGTACCCGAGTGCCTTCAACTGGGCAATCTGCTCGCGCTGCAGGCGGACGATTCGGGCGAGCACGGCATTGACCATGAACGCCGCCACGCTAAGGAAAACTAAAGGATAGGCGAACGATAGGGAGGACAGCACACGCAGCTCATCATTGAGACGCTGGGCCGACGCCTGCTCCTTGCGGGAATAGGCCCCACCTGCGCCATACGGGGCTAACAGCCGGTCCAATTCCTCGATCACAGGCGCGGGCGAGGCCCCGGGCGCGAGATCCAAGCAGACATCATTGAACGCACCATCCATGTTGTAGGCCACGGCCAGAGCGCGGTAATTCATCCAGATCACGCTGAAGCGTTTGCGGTCGGGCAGGGTTTCGCCGGCGCGCGCCTCAAAAACAAACTCAGGGGATAGGCCGATGCCGCAGATTTGCAGAGTTTCGCGCCGACCATTGATCACCGCCACCAATGAGTCACCCGGATGCAAACCATTCGCCAGCGCAAATGACTCGCCCAACACCACCTCGCGCCGCTCGTCGCTGCGCGGAAACCGTCCGCTGCGCAAAAATACCTGGTTGAGCTTCGGCGCAGAACCATCCTCGGGCAGCGATAGAATATGGCCGGTCGCCGGTGCCGCCTGCCCCCGTAAATCCAGCGTCACGTCCACCACCACCCGGGGCTCCACCGTCGCCACCCCGGCCACCGCCGCCAGGCGCTCGGCCACCACCAGCGGCGCACGTTTCAACGAAGCGAACACGTCAGCCAGCGCGTATTGCTGGTAGTAGGCGGTGCGCGTCGATTCCAGGGTGAGAATCAAGCTGCGCGTCATGATCATCATGCACAGGCCGCAGGCCATCACCAGACTGACGGCGAGGACTTGGCCCTTCATCCGGCCCAAGTCGCGCAGCAGTTTCCGGTCAAGCGGATCGATCATCATAGCAAGCCACTTGAGAAAAGCCCAAGCGCCCGTGAATGCACGATCATTCTCACGCTGGCAATGATCACGACGGCCGGTAAGCGAGGGAGCCCGGCGGTTGTCAGACGCGCGCGCGCGGTTACCAGACCGGCGCACGTCTGACGCGTTCAGGGTTCCTCAGAGTGCGCGCAGAGTCGCTTTGACGGCCTCAAAGTTCGGCAGATCTTTCGGGTGTTCCTGGACCTCGGCGTATTGCACGATCCCCGCTTTATCGATGACGAAAGCGGAGCGTTTTGCCACGCCCCCCATGATCAGATTGGCGGCGGGCAAAAATTGTTCGTAGGCGACGCCATAGGACTTGGCGACCTGATGTTCGTAGTCGCTGAGCAACGGGATGGTGATGCCTTCCTTTTCTGCCCAGGCGGCCTGCGCGAATGGATTGTCGCCAGAAATCCCCAGCACCTTGGCGTCGAGGGTATCGTACTCAGAAATCCCGGCGGAAATCTCACAGAACTCACTGGTGCAAACGCCTGTGAAGGCCATCGGCACAAATAACAGCACAATGTTGGATTTCCCAACGAGCTCGCTCAGTTGCACGAGCTGTGGCCCATCGGCGGTTTTAGTGACGAGGGTGAAATCCGGGGCGTGATCGCCGACTTTGAGTGACATAGTAGTTTCGGGGTTGTGGTGGTGAGCCGGAAGTATAGAACAGTCCATCCACTCATGTCATACGAATTTTCACATTTTGGGCGTCACCTCGGGTGCGGCAGCGGAATCGAGGAACTCATGGAAGATCTTGGCCACGCCCTGGCCAGCGGCAGCGCGGATTTGAAGATGCTCGGCGGCGGTCAACCCGCACGAATCCCCGAAATGGACGCCGTCTGGCGGAAACGCTTAGAAGAATTAACGGTGGAGGCCGGCGGCATCGAGCGCGCGATGACCAGCTATGACCCACCACGCGGCAACCCACGGTTTCTAGCTGCCATCGCCACCTTGTTCCGAGAGACCTTCGGCTGGGACATCGGCCCGCAAAACATCGCCATCACCCCGGGTGGCCAAACCGCCTTCTTCTTCCTGTTCAACCTGCTCGCCGGCCGCATGCCCGAGGGCCCCCGCAAAAAAATCTTACTGCCGCTGGTACCCGAGTACATCGGCTACGCCAATCAAGGAATCGACGGTTGTTTATTTCACGCCGTGCCCCCGCTAATCGAGAAAACTGGCCCGCATGAATTCAAATACCGCGTCGATTTTGACCGACTCGTGATCACCCCAGACATTGCGGCGATCTGCGCATCCCGCCCGACCAACCCGACGGGCAATGTGCTCACCGATGAAGAAATCGCGCGTCTCTCGGCACTGGCAAAAGACCACGGCATTCCGCTGATCATCGACAATGCCTACGGTGCGCCGTTCCCCGGCATCATCTTCGAATCGGTCACCCCATTCTGGGAACCCCACGCGATCCTCACCTACAGCCTGTCAAAAATCGGCCTACCCGGCACCCGCACCGGCATCGTGATCGGCCCACCCGAGGTCATCCGCGCCCTCGGCTCGATGAGCGCCATCGTCGGCCTCGCCAACCCCAGCACCGGCCAACAAATCCTCCTTCCTCTAGTGGAATCGGGCGAAATCTTACGCCTGAGCCGCAAGGTGGTGCAACCATACTATCAGGAAAAATGCACCCTCGCTCGACACGCCGCCGTCGCCGCCTTTGGTGACGATTTCGCCTGGTTCATGCACCGCAGCGAGGGCGCGTTGTTCCTGTGGCTGTGGTTCCCCGGCTTGCCCATCTCCTCTCTCACGCTCTATCAG
>JAYSPI010000156.1:0-5470 GCA_043722215.1 Prosthecobacter sp. | reverse complement strand
GTTGGCGGGAGCGTCCCTCATGTTTGGGGCGCTCGTCGGGTCGATGCTCGACATTTGGCCGGGTGAACCGATCTCCCTGCAGGGTGATTTATTGCTGCGTCCGTTGGCCAACGTGCTGGCGGGAGCGGTATTGGCCGCCGCGGGCTTCCTGTCGTTGCTCAAATTCCTGCCCAAAGGCAGCCTCTGGAGCGGTATGGTGTTGGAGGCCGCGGTGGCGGGCGAGCCTGCGGCGATTCGCGCGCTGCATGTCACAGGTCGGGGCGAGTTGGCCGCTAGTGACTTGCTCGGTTGTATGGGCACGGTGGTGACCGCGTTGTTTCCCAGCGGTCAGGTGGAGATTTCGGGCGTGCGCTATGAGGCGAAGGTGGCGGTGGGATACGCGGATGCGGGCACGCCGGTGCGGGTGACCGGGGTAGGGGAGTTCGGACTGGTGGTGGAGGTGATGTCATGACGCTGATGATTTTATTATTTGCGGCAGGGATTTTGTTGCTGGGCGTCGAGGTGATTGTGCCGGGTGGCATCCTGGGTGCCATCGGTGGCTTGCTCATGCTAGCAGCCAGCGCGATGGCCTATGTGCAATTCGGTGCGGGCGGCGGGACGATGGCCGTGACCCTAGCCATCGCCCTGGCGCTGCTTGCAATTTTGATCGAGATTCGCGTCCTCCCTGCGAGCCGCCTTGGACGACGCGTCTATCTCAGCAAGCAAATCACGGGCGTCAGCGCGGCGCTGGGGGTGGAGGCGCGTGATCTCATCGGGCAAGCGGCGGTGGCTCAGACGATGCTTTCGCCAAGCGGCTACGTTCAAGTTAATGGCCACCGTTACGAGGCATTTTGCCAAGCCGGTCAGGTGCCGGTGGGAGCGGCGCTGGTGGTGATTGGCGCTGATAATTTTCGTCTGATAGTCACACCACCCAAACCACCGCAACACCATGTTTGATTTAACTACCGTCATTTTAATCATCATCGCCATCCTTGGCCTAGTCCTGCTCAGCATTATCCTGTCGTTTTTCAGCGTCTGGCTGCGGGCCTGGCTAGCGGGTGCCTACGTCGGGTTCACTGATCTGGTGGCGATGCGACTGCGCCAAGTGCCCTATGGGATGGTGGTGGATTCTAGAATCACCGCGAAAAAGGCGGGTATTGAAATCCCCATCAATGACATCGAGGCTCACTACCTAGCCGGCGGCAACGTCATCCCCACCATCCAGGCACTCATCGCCGCACAAAAGGCTGGCATCACCCTGGATTGGAACCGCGCCTGCGCCATCGACTTGGCCACCAAGGGGTCCGGTAAGAGCGTCGTCGAGGCCGTTCGTACCTCGGTGGACCCCAAAGTCATCGACTGTCCGAATCCGGCGTCGGGGCGCACCACCATCGACGGGGTGGCCAAAGATGGGATTCAAGTGAAAGTGAGAGCCCGCGTCACGGTGCGCACCAATCTGGATCGCTTCGTCGGCGGGGCGAAGGAGGAAACCATCATTGCACGCGTCGGAGAAGGGATCGTCACGACGATTGGCTCGGCTGCCAGTTACAAGACGGTGTTGGAATCCCCTGACAGCATCTCGAAGGTCGTCTTGCACCGTGGCCTCGATGTGGGCACTGCCTTTGAAATCCTCTCAATTGACATCGCCGACGTCGATGTCGGCGAAAATGTCGGTGCTAAGCTCCAGGAAGCCCAGGCTGAAGCGAACAAGAACATGGCCCAGGCCCAGGCGGAAATCCGCCGCGCCGCCGCCGTCGCCTTGGAACAGGAAATGATCGCGCGCGTCGCCGAAATGAAGGCCAAAGTCGTTGAGGCCGAAGCTCTGGTGCCGCTGGCAATTGCCGAGGCGTTCCGCAGCGGCCACCTCGGGGTGATGGACTACTACCGGATGGAAAATGTGAAATCCGACACCCAGATGCGCAGCAATATCGCCAAATCAGACGCTTGAACCGTCACCCGTCCACTGACGCCCGCATGCCATGAAATGGATCTTCGAGCATTTCCAGATTGTCATCCTGATCGGCGCGGGACTCGCGTCCTGGCTGAAACGCCGCCAGGACGTCGCGCCCATCGCCGCGCCTAAGCGCCACGCTCGCCAGCCAATCCCCGATGACGCGGCGGTCAGCGAGCGCGCCGCCACTCGCCCAATCGTGCGGGTTTCGGTGCCGCCGGTCCCCCGGTCCGCGCCGTTGATTTCTGCTAGTGATGCGAGTCTCGTGCGGCAGCAGTCGGAGATCGAGGATCGTTTGCGGCAAATCCGCGACCCCAAGGCGACTACCACCGGGGGGGCGACCGCCACCCGCGCTCGCCTGTCAGCCGCCCGGCATCACTCGCCGCCAGCGCCTGCCGTCAAGCGCGGCGTGCGCAGCGCCCTGCAGAGTCGTAAGGATATCCGTCGAGCCATTGCGCTGCGCGAGATTCTCGGTCCGCCGTTAGGGTTGCGGTAGCAAGCCGTGGGTTATTCACGGCTTGTGGCGGGCGACACGGAATGAGGTTGAGAATCTGCGTATCTACGCATACGGTGCCGCCGGGTTTTTTAGATTCAGATATCATCTCCATGTCACCACTCATCATTGCCGGTAGAGAATTTCGTTCGCGACTGTTTCTTGGTACCGGAAAATTTCCTTCTAACGAAGTCATGGCGGCAGCGCTGGCGGCCAGCGGCACCGAGATCGTCACCGTCGCTCTGCGCCGCGCTGATCTCAGTGGCAGTCGCGACCCGTATGCCAATATCTTGGAGTTTATCGACCCCCAACGCTATTTGATCCTCCCTAACACGAGCGGGGCGGTCACCGCTGCCGAGGCCGTGCGCCTGGCCCGCCTCGCCGCTGCGGCGGGCCTACCCAAATGGGTGAAACTCGAAATCCACCCAGACCCGACGTATCTACTGCCAGATCCCATTGAAACCCTCAAAGCCGCCGAGATCCTCGTGAAGGAAGGGTTCACCGTGCTGCCCTACATCAATGCTGATCCGGTCCTCGCCAAGCGCTTGCAGGAAGTCGGTACCGCCGCCGTCATGCCGCTGGGCGCTCCCATCGGCTCGAACCGCGGACTCGCCACCCGCGACCAAATCCGCATCATCATCGAACAGGCGATCGTGCCGGTGGTCGTCGATGCCGGGTTGGGTGCTCCAAGCCACGCTGCCGAAGCCATGGAGCTCGGCGCGGATGCGGTGTTAATCAATACAGCGATTGCCATCGCCAGCGACCCCACGCGCATGGCCGCCGCGTTCCAGTGGGCCGTGCATGCGGGCCGCGAAGCCTATGAACTCGGCCTGCCAGAATCTAGCGACCACGCCAGCGCCACTAGCCCGCTCACCGGCTTTCTGGGGTGACTCGCCGCACTGCTGACCCTAACAGAACACGGGCTCCGCCATGCTGGCGCCGCGATTCGCGGGTCTTGAATCTGCTAATTCACTACCTGGAGCTCCGGGATTTATCAGCGCGCCGCTGACCATGGAGGTGATTTTTTCCTGCGAAAATTTGTGTTTCTGCTTTTGTTTAGCGCGGTAGTTCACAAGGATCGGTGCGGAGAGTGGTTGCGCGCCAAGTGACGTCGGTTGCTTGTTCGTCTCCAATCATGATTAGTACGGGCAAGGATCAAATTGAACCGGCGAGCACTCCTTCCATTTAACTCACGATATATGGCGATTGATTCCCAGCTGGCAGAAGATTTGAAATCTCAAGGGGTGCATGTCACTTCCTTCGAGCAGTTGATCAATTGGGGGCGATCCAGCTCGCTGTGGCCCCTCCAGTTCGGGCTCGCGTGCTGTGCGATTGAGATGATTGCCGCCACCATGGCCAAATACGACATGGCACGCTTCGGGGCCGAGGTGTTCCGGCCATCGCCGCGACAGGCAGATTTGATGATCGTTGCAGGCACCGTGACGAAGAAGATGGCTCCGCAACTCGTGCGTCTCTACAATCAAATGGCCGAACCCAAGTACGTCATCGCGATGGGTGCCTGCGCGATTTCCGGCGGCCCATTCAAGGACGGGTATAACGTGCTCAAAGGGGTCGATCGCTATGTGCCAGTGGATGTCATGATCCCCGGTTGCCCGCCCCGCCCCGAGGCACTCCTCGATGGCCTAATCACCCTGCGCGATCAAATCGCCCGTGAAAAATTGTTAGGAATAACACGCGCGCGCCACGCTGATCCGTTAGGAATGCCCGAAATGTTGGTGCCGGAGTTCGGCGCACACGACTTGATTCCAACCGCCAACCGCGAAATATGGAATCCGCCCGCCATCGCTCGCCAAGGAGGTGACGCGTGAGCGACCCAACCGAAGCCATCTGCGCGCGCTTACGCGAGGCCATGCCGACCCTCGCAATCTCGCTGCTTACCAATCCGAGTCCATGCGGCCAGCATTCGCTGCTAGTCGATTCGGCGCAGATCCCTGACGTCTGTCAGTGGCTGCGCGACACGCCCGATTTGGCCTTCGATTTTCTATCCAATGTGACCGGAGTGGATTGGCCGGTTGGCAGCAAGCCCGATGCAGCGGCCGTCCCAGCAGAAGGTGAGGGGCGTTCGCCCGCCGGAGGATTCCTAGAAGTTGTCTATCACCTGTATTCGACCACGCGTCGGGTCGGTCCAGTGGTGCTGCGCGCACGTACAGTGGACCGTGTCGACAACGTCGAGATTGCCTCGGTGGTGGCGGTGTTCCGCAGTGCGGAATTCCAAGAACGCGAAATCTTTGACCTCTACGGCATCCGGTTTTCCGGCCACCCCGATTTGCGTCGCATTCTGATGTGGGACGAGTTTGAGGATCACCCGATGCGCAAGGACTACGTCGCGCCGGATGACTACGAATACGAACCCACACCGCACGATGCGGTGCTGGAAAAAGCCAAATGCCACTATCCCGCTGCGCAATGATTTCTGATCCGGCAATATCCTCATCATCGCCCGTCCTCGTGCCAGGGGACAACGACGACCAATTGCTGCGCGTTTCGTTAGGACCGCAGCATCCATCCACTCATGGCGTGTTCCGCATGAACGTCGTGCTCGACGGCGAAACCGTCGTCAGCCTGAAGCCCGTCTTCGGATACCTTCACCGCAACCACGAAAAAATCGCCGAGAGCATTACCTATCTGAGTTCGATGCCCTACACGGATCGCCTCGACTATATTTGCCCGCTCAGCAATAACTGGGCGTATGCCCACGCCGTGGAAAAACTTGCGGGCATCGAGGTGCCCGAGCGCGCCGAATACATGCGCGTGATCCTAGCGGAACTCACCCGCTTGATCAACCACACGGCGTTTGCCGGCTTCATCCTCGGCGATATGGGTGCCTGGGGGTCCGCATTGATGTATGCATTTCGTGAACGCGAAAAAATCCTCGATTTGTTTGAGGATCTAACGGGCGCACGGATGATGGGTAACTTCCTGCGCTTCGGCGGTTGCCGCAACGACCTGCCTGCCGGTTGGGCCGCCAAAGTTGTCGTATTAGTAGAAGAATATGGTCCATTTCTCGATGAAATGGAGAAGTTTCT
>JAYSPI010000155.1:0-14420 GCA_043722215.1 Prosthecobacter sp. | reverse complement strand
TCGGTCGGAGCCCTTCTTCCAGGCGCGTGCGCCGATGAAGAGGATTGAGATGAGGGAGAGCAAGACGAGGATGACGACGGTTAGTTCGAGGAGGGTCATGCCGGACTTGCGTTTCATGGTGCGGGTGTGGGTCAGTTTCATAATATATATTCTATTTGGTATATGTATTCGGGTGTTTTGTTTATGCAGAGGGAGAGCGCCGGTTGGGTCGATAGTTGTATTGGTTATTTCGATTGGCGGGCGTTCTCGGAAAGGGTTGGTGATTAGTTAGAGTTCTTCTTCATCGCGGTTGATTCGGGCGTTAATGAAGGTTTCCTGGGTGATGAGGTCCTGGTTGACGAGGCGGCGCAGGTTGGCGTCCCACTGGATGTTGCCGGCTCGGCAGATGACGTCTTCGAGCGAGCGGGCGCCGCCGTCGTAGTTGGCGATGGCGCTGGCGACGGCGTCGTTATTATTTTGGAGGAACTCATAGGTGAGGACGCGGCGCTCGATGCCATTGAGGAGTCCCTGCGAGTGGATGAAGATGAGAATTTCAGAGAGGCGGCTGAGGACCGAGCTGTGGGTGTCTTTGGGATAGAGTTCGAGGATTCGGCCGAGGGTTTTAACGGCACCGGTGGTGTGCAGAGTTGAGAGGACGAGATGGCCGGTTTGGGCGGCCTCCATGCAGGTTTCCATGGCTTCGCGGTCGCGAATTTCGCCGAGCAGGATGATGTGGGGAGCTTTGCGCAGGACGTCCTTGAGGCCTTGGCGGTAGGAATGGACGTCGCGACCGACTTCCTGCTGGGTAACCATGCTCGGGGCGTGGATGCGGTGCCCCGGGTAGTCGGGGTCAGCCATATCATCGGGATATTGGTATTCGATGGGGTCCTCGACGGTGACGATGTGCTTTGGGTGATGGCGGCGGGCCCAGTCGATGAGGGACGCCAAGGTGGTGGACTTGCCTGAGCCGGTCGGGCCGGTGACCAGGCAGAGGCCGGCACGCTTGAGCACACCGGAGCGGAGCACTTCGGTGGTGTCGGGGTCGATGCCGAGAGCTTCGAGTTCCGGGATGGAGTCGCTGAGAATCCGGCAGGTGACGCCTAGGCCGGACGAGCTGAGGTGGGCTTGGACGCGGAGGCGGCCTGAGCGTTCGCCGTCGTTGCCCATGGGGATGCCATCGCAGGAGAAATCGGCGACCCGGCGCTCGGCGAAGTCGGCGATGGCGAGTTGGATTTTTTCATCGACGCGTTGGACGAGTGCTTGCTCCTGGCCGAAGCCATGGCTGCCACTTTCGCGGTTGGCGATGAGTTCCTTGAGGATTTTATCCATGTGGGCGGCAGTGAGCAGGCCGAGGGCATCGAGTTTCTCCATGCCGCGGTTGGTATGGATATAGACCGGGCGCGCGGCGCGCATTTGGATATCCGAGACGCGCAGTTCGCTGCAGATGCGGAAGATGATGCCGAGGAGTTGTGAGCCGGTCATGCCTGCGCCAAAGCGTGAGTGTCCCGCCGTCGGTGTGGCCGATGGGAGCGGTGGGGGGACGAGTGCTGGAGTGAGGGCAGACATGGATGAGTAAATGCTAAATATGCAATGGCAGCGTGGAGCGGTGGGTATTTAGGAGGTGGCTTGAGGAGCGTGGGATTGTTGTTCGAGGTGGAGGATGGATTGATTCATGGCGTCGCGGATTTTGGCGATAAATTGGCGGCGTTCTTGACACTCGGCGATGCGCTGGGGTGAGAGTCGCTCCCATTGCTGGGCACGCTCCCAGATTTGGGCGAGGTGGTCGTAGCGCGACAGGCAGTGGTCGAGAAGGATCAAATATTGGCGCATTTGGGCGGTGGTCGCCTGAGATTGGAGATGGTTTGGGTCGTTGAGGATGAGTCCGAGGATATTGGTGGTAGCGGCGGCGGCGGTGAGGGCGGGGCGCGGGTCTTGGTCTTGTTGGAGGCAATACTGGATGGTGTCTTGGGCGAGTTTGGCGGCGGACGGGGTGAGTTCCGGGTGGGTGCCAACGGCTGGTTCGGTAAGGAAAAAGTGCAGTGAGTTGTAGTTCGCGTAATGGGCGGGATCGAGCTGATAGGCAAAGCGGAGTTTGTCTTCGGCTTGGCGGCGGAGATGGCGTTTGAGGGCCTCGCTGCCTGGGGTGGGATTGGTGCGGGTCGTCGATGCTTGATCCAATGCGATCAGGTATGTTTCGAAGCGGTCGATCCGCGAGGGGTTTGGGCTGGTGTCAGCGGGGGACTCCACGGGCGCGGGTGCGCCACCGGACATTCCGGCATCGAAGAAGGTGTCGATCGGGCCTTGCAAGGCCATGGCGAGGACTTCGCCGTAGGGACTGCGGTTGATCCCCAGCGCGTTCAACGGGGTGGCGAGGTCGGGATTGGTGATGATTGGGGGGCCCGCCAGCGCCCACGCCAGCACACCGGAGCCGATGAGGGCAGCGGAAAATGCGATGGCAGATTGGCGAGACATGGCTCAGTAGGAGAGTTTGGTGCGGAAGCAGAGACGTGATAGGCCGGTGTAAACGGCGAGAATTCCGATAAAGTAGAGGGTCATTCCCTGAAAATCGGCCGCCTTGAGCGCGCCGCTTTTAAAACAGAGGCGTTGGGTGAGGTCGGCAAAGTGGTAATGTGGTGAGAATAGCCAGAGCGAGTGGAGAATCGGGCTGTCCTCGAGCTTGAGGAGGTTGTCGAGGTAGCCGACCCCGTACAGGCCGTAGAGGGTGATACCCACGGTGATGGCAAAGCCGGTGATGCCACCGAAGCGTGAGGCGAGGGCGATGGCCAGCGCGAGTAACGGGGCGATGACGAGCAAGAACAGCGTGGCGTATTGAGCATTGAGGAGCCACCACATCGAGTGTTCGATCGGATTGGTGGGCGCTGCGGCAAATTGGCAGATCAGAGCGGTGAGCAGCGTGAGTGGGATGATAAAACAGAAGACCGCGAACCAGATTTCAAACAATTGGCGGGTGGCCGAGACGCCGGTGGTGAGGAAGTACTCGCCGATACCCGATTTCGCATTGGCTTCCCCTTCGCGAGCGGCGGTGAACAAGCCCCAGGTCACGGTGCAGATCCAGAGGGTGTCCCAGGCGGCGAGGATGCGTGCGGGTTGGACCAGGATGGGTTTTTCGGATGCGCTGGAGAGCATCGGTAGGGCGAAGGGCAGGACGCTCACGGCAAGCGCACAGATGGCCCAGGCTTTGCGCTGGAAAATCGTGGCCAAGGTGAGTCGAAACAATCTCATGGTTCAGTTGAGCAGGTTTTTCAATTGGCTCCACGTTTGGGTGTCGCTGGCGAGGTGATGAGCGTGGTGCCCCTCAATCATCAATGCGCTGGGCATCCCCATCGCATCGTAATCCGGGTGGCAGCTGACTAAGCGGAGGACATTGGCGGCAGAATCCCGCCAGATTTCCTCGAATATCTGCCGAGTGAAGGCATCGAGGCCGCTGAATGGCTCGTCGAGTAAGAGGATATTACCGGTATTCTGCTGCACCGAGAATTCGGCGGTGATGAGGTGGGTTTTGCGGCGGTTGCCGGTGGAGAGTTGGCCGTAGGGCTTTTTGACATCCAATTCGATGCGTGCGGCGAGTGCCAGGGCTCCTTCGACACGTCCAGTGGGCAGCAGCGCGCGGAATAACACGGCCGGCGTCAGCCACGGGTCAAAGCGCAAGTCCTCGGGCAAGTATTGCGTGAACCCATCCACCCGGAAGGTCCCGGCTACCGGCGGCAAGGTGCTCGCTAAGGTGCGCAGGAGCGTGGTTTTTCCGCGGCCATTGCGCGCTAGGAGAAAATGCGTGCCGCCGGCCAACGTGACAGACTGACCGAAGCGCGCGAGTGGCTTGCCGTAGCCAATCTCTAGTCCGGCGTCGAGATGGATGGATGGAACCAGCGGATTCATCGAGGTGGAATTCATTACGCTTCTACAAAATTTTACGTGGTGATCAAGGAAAATTAAAGATCAGCGATGTGGATCTTTCTTGAGTGCATGAAAGTCACCGTGTTCGGTGATTTTTTTTATAATTATGAGTGAGTCGTGGTTTCTAGAATTGCAAAAGGTTTGGGTGGATTGCCGAGTGGGTCGGAGACCACCAATTGCAACAAGATAGGAGCGGGAAGGGCGGCGCGGAAGGGCCGCATTTGTGAGAATGATGTAGTGGTTTTGACTACATGCTAGCTGGGAATATCCTTATGTGGCAGTGGTTGGACTGGCGTGCCGGAGCCGGGCGAGCGAATTTGATTTTTTTTCTTCGTGACGGGGGTGGGGTGGCATGTAGAACCACCGCAGCGGATTATGGCGGGCAAACTAACTTACCAACAGGCAGGAGTGGACACGCGCAAAGCGGCGGCTCTCGTGGGCGACATCGGCACGCACGTGCGGAGAACTCAACAAACCCGGAAATTGTGGGGAGCGTTTGGGTTATTTGCAGCGTGTTATGATCTAAGTGCCTACCAGGAGCCGGTGATGATGACGGGGTGCGACGGAGTGGGGACGAAGCTGGAATTGCTGCTGGAGCACGATTTGCTAGAAACAGCGGGCAAGGATCTAGTGGCCATGAGCGTCAACGACATCCTCACCACCGGTGGGGACCCGCTGTTGTTTTTGGATTATATTGGGATTGCGGCGCTGCATGAAGAGAAGATCACTCGTTTGATTGCGGGCATGGCCGATTACCTTGAGGCCTGCAACTGCATCCTAGCCGGTGGTGAAACCGCCGAGATGCCCGGCATCGTGCCAGCCGAGGTGATTGAACTATCAGGGTTCTGCATCGGCTGCGCCGAAAAACCCGATTTGATTGATCCGACGACGGTGGCGGTGGGCGACGTGCTGGTCGGCTACGCGTCCGACAGCATTCATGCCAATGGCTGGTCGTTGGTGCGGCGTGTCCTCAACGAGTTTCCGGGTGAGGTCAGTGATTCCGAATTGGCGGCATGGCTGCAACCGACGCGACTTTACCACGATGTGGTGGGCGACCTAAAATCCTCCGGGGTGAAGCCCAAGGCGATGTCTCACATCACGGGTGGGGGACTTCCCGAAAACCTGGAGCGCTTGTTCCGCGGCATGGGCGCCGATCTGAAGATCCCGCGCTGGGAACTCCCGGGAATCGAAAAATTGCTGGCCCACGTGGATGCACAGGACCGCTTTCATACCTTCAATATGGGCATTGGCTGGGTGGCGATTGTCGCTGAGGCCGATGTCGATGCCGCACTCAAGGCGGGGCCGGGTGGCCATGTGCTGGGCCGCATGGTTCCGCAAGTGGGCGTTCGGGTGAGTGTGCTCGGTGAGTGATTCCAAGCCAAATCTATCATGAGCGATTTCCTCAAACACGAATGTGGAATCGCCGCAGTGCGCCTCCGCAAGCCGCTCGCCTATTATTACGACCGCTATGGCACCTGCCTGTGGGGCTTGAATAAGTTGTTTGTCCTGATGGAGAAGCAACACAATCGGGGTCAGGACGGTACCGGGATTGGCTGTGTGAAGCTCAATATGCCGATTGGTCAGCCGTATGTGTACCGGCGTCGGGGGACCGAAAAAGACGCGTTGGCAGAGATTTTCCGCAAGGAGATCAAGTCGTTCTTCAAGATGTCCCGCAAGGGAGAAATGAACATCAAGGAACCCGCGAGTGTCAAAAAACACTTTGATTTTGGCGGTGAGATCCTTATCGGTCACCTGCGATACGGCACGTCAGGTCAATTTGACGTGGGGTCATGCCATCCCTACCTGCGCCGCAGCAATTGGCCGACTCGGACGCTCATGGTCATGGGTAACTTCAACATGACCAATGCTGCGGAGCTCAACCAGGTGCTCATCAACCGCGGTCAACACCCGGTTTTTGGGACCGACACCCAGACAGTACTCGAGGAAATCGGCTACCAACTTGATGAGGCTCACACTGATCTCTACCGCCACCTCCGCGACGCGGGTGTGCCCGGGCCAGAGATTCCCGGCCAAATTTCAGCCGCTCTCGATGTGCCGCGGCTTGTTGCCGAGTCCGCCGCCTCATGGGATGGTGGCTATGCCATCTGCGGAGTGATCGGCAATGGTGACATGTTTGTGATGCGCGATCCGCATGGCATCAGGCCGTGCCACATGCTGGTGACCGATGAGGTGATCGCCTTTGCGTCGGAGCGGGTTCCGTTGATGACGGTGTTTGAAGCGGAGGCGTCTGACGTCAAAGCGGTGGACCCGGGGTCGATGATCACCATCAAATCGGATGGCACAATGACGGATACCGCCTTCGCCCCACCCCAACGGTTCTTGCCGTGCTCGTTTGAAAAAATCTATTTTTCACGAGGTAACGACCCGCAGATTTACCGTGAGCGCAAGGCGATGGGTGCGGCGCTCGTCCCGCAGGTGGTCGAGTCGATCGGCGGAGCGTTCGATAAAACGATTTGCTCGTTCATCCCCAACACCGCAGAAACCGCTTATCATGGATTGATGGATGGCCTCCGGCTCTACCGCCGGCAGCAGGTCCGCGCCGCCATTTTACAGGCGGTGGATGATGGCAACATCACTCCCAAACTCGTCGATGATTTGATCCTGCGCAATTGGCCGCAAGGCGAAAAGGTGGCCCACAAGGACATCAAGATGCGCACCTTTATTGCGCAGGAAAAAGGTCGCGACCAAATGGTGTCCCACGTCTATGACATCACCTACGGCGTCGTTCAACCTGGCGACTACCTAGTCGTCATTGACGATTCGATCGTCCGCGGCACGACCCTCAAGCAATCGATCCTTAAAATCCTCGCCCGCACCAAGCCCGCTAAGGTCGTCGTGTGCTCGACCGCGCCGCAGATCCGCTACCCGGATTGCTATGGTATCGATATGTCGGAAATCGGTAAATTCATTGCCTTTCAAGCGGCGGTGGCGCTGCACCGGCGGGCGGGTCGCCAGCCATTGCTCGACCAGATTTACGAGGCGTGCCGGGCTGAGTTGCTGCGCCCGGTGGGTGAGCGTCGCAACTGTGTGCAGCGGGTGTATGCGGACTTCACCGATGAGGAGATCTCCGCGGAAATCAGCCGCATGGTCTATCCAGAAAATATCGAGTGGCAGGGTGAGGTTCATGTGATTTTCCAAACCATTGAAAACCTCCACGCGTCCATCAAGGGCGACTGCGGCGATTGGTACTTCACTGGCAACTACCCCACGCCAGGCGGCTATGCCATGGTCAATCGCGCCTACCTCCGGTGGTACGAAGGCGTCGGCGGCCGCAGCTACGATCATCTCCCCCTCTAACCCAGAGGGCGGGTGCGCCGAGTGGCTGCGTTGTGATTGGACTAGGAGCGAAGGGTAAATCGCCAGGGTTCAGTCGTCCAAGCTGCCTTTGGATTGGGCAAATACCTCCAGCGTGGTGTTTTCGAGGAATGCACGACTGTGGGCCTCCATCTTGACAAAATCATCGTGCAACGGACAAGGCGTGCCTGTGCTACACGCTCCTTGACCAATCGGGCAGGGGAATTCCTCCAAGCTGCGCTCAAACAAGCCGACGATCTCCGCTAGGCAAATTTGGCTGGGCGGGCGGGCGAGGCGGTAGCCGCCGCCCGGGCCGGTGGTGCCGAGTGCGAGTCCAGCGGTGGCCATTTGACTGAGTAATTTAGCGGCGAGAGCCACGGTGATATTGCGTTCACGACTGACCTCGGCCGATGAGACGGCCTGGGCATCGGGCGAATATTTTTCGGCCAGGTAACTCATCGCTGAAACTGCCTGGCGCGATTGCTTTCCGTAACGAAACATCAGAGTCGATAGCACCGCTACTACCTACACGCCAGAGAAACGTTCAACAATCCGCGCGCAGGCGAGCGGGCGATCGAATTGGATTGCTGCTTGCCGCGACTGCGATTGGCAGGCCATCGTCGGTGTGCGCATGAAGGAACAGATCGAAGAACTCGAACGCTGGGGTGCCGATGTGATCTTTGGGCGTGCCAAGGGGTTCCGCGCCGCCGTGATGCGATTCCTGATGCGGGCGCTCTCGGGCATCTTCAGAATCGTGGTGCAGGCGCGCCTAGCAGCCTACCGCAATGGTTGGAAGCCGCAAGCCCACCTCGCAACCCAGGTCGTCGCCATCGGCAATATCACGGTGGGCGGCACCGGCAAAACCCCTGTCGTCGAACTGCTCGCTCGCTCGTTGCGTGACCGCGGGCGGCAGGTGGCCATTTTGTCGCGCGGCTATAAAAGCCGTAAGCTGGATCGACCGCAGGCATGGCGGGATGCCCAGGGCAACCCGATTCCAGGGGAACTCATGCCCAAGGTGGTTTCCACCGGGCGGGCGCTTTTGTTGGATTCAAAATTTGCGGGGGACGAGCCATTTATGCTCGCCCGCAACCTCGACGGCGTGTCGGTGGTGGTGGATAAAAATCGGGTCAAAAGCGGTCGCTTCGCGATTGCCAATCTGGCGGCTGACACTTTGTTGCTAGATGATGGCATGCAGTATCTTGACCTTGCGCACGGGATTGACATCGTGCTTGTTGATGCGGGGTCGCCATTCGGGACCGAGGCGTTGTTGCCGCGCGGCACGCTGCGCGAGCCACCCAAAAACCTGCGCCGTGCGAGTTATATTTTACTCACCAAGTGTGGGGGTGGCTCGAACGCCGAGTTGGTGGCGCGCATCCGCCGGTATAACCGCACTGCGGAGATCATTGAATGCACACACGGACCCATTCATCTGGAAAATGTCTTCACGCGCGAGCGCGAACCGCTGGAATTCCTCTGCGGTAAGTGGGTGGGTGCCATCAGTGCGATCGCCGTGCCCGAGGCCTTTGAGGGGTCATTGGAAAAACTCGGCGCCCGCGTGGAAATTCGCCGCCGCTTTTCCGATCACTATCGGTTTTCGCGCCGCGAGGTGGAAAAATTCATGCAGCGCTGCGTCGAGCGCGATATGCAACTCATCGTCACCACCGAAAAGGATGCGGTGCGCTTCCCGCGCCCGCAGTCGATTGACGTGCCGATCTATTTTTTGCGCATCGAGGTGGAGATCCTCCATGGGCGGGCAATCTGGGACAATCTAATCGACCGACTCTGCGATCCGCCGCCGGCGTTTGAGTCGGTCTTGCGTCAGCGCCCCACCTAACAACTCAGGGTTCACGGGGCGAGCTGGTCCCACGCCGCCCAGAATCGCGATGTTTGCTCTGGATCGGGCAGGATTTCTAGCAGCGTCGGTGGCCCGCCGGGTTCAAAGGCATCCAAATCATCGGCGCGGCGGACTTGCTGGTGAGTCATCCCCCATAGGCTGGCAAAACCTGCTAGGTTGACCGCATGCGGGTTCATCAGGCATTCGGCGGCGCGTGGACTCATCGACTTGAGCCGCGGCAGGCGCTCGAAAATTTTACCGCCGTGGTTGTTGATGACGGCCAGGACGCGGCCATCGCGGATAATTTGGTTGAGCATCCAAGGTGCGGCTAGATCGTAGAGTGCCGTGAGGTCGCCGACCACCGCCCAGGTTTCGCTGACGTCGGCGGTCCATCCGAGCCAGCTGCTGATTTGGCCGTCGATGCCGTTGGCCCCGCGGTTGGCGCGCACGCTGCGCACCGGGCGCGTCCATTGGGCGAACTGGTTCCATTCGCGGATCGGTTGGCTGTTGCCTAGAAACACGCCACCCCCAAGCGCCGCATAGTGCGAGAGGACCCGCAGCAAGGCGGGCTCGCTGTCCGGATAACACTCGAGGAGCTCTTCGAGTCGAGCCGCCCGCCCCGAGGCTCCGACTAACAGGTCGAGCGCATCTCCTGCGGGTTCAATCGTGCCCAGCGCGGGCAGCACCCGATCCATCGGGCCGCGGGTCACCTGGCAGGCACGGGCGAGTCCGGGCAAGCCGTTGCGGCAAACCGACCAGACGGCCACTTGCGGGAGTGTCTCGAGGTCGCGCCAGAAGCGGCCACACGGGACCTCGCCGAGGCGGAGAATTTTGCCGGGTGGGTGCGCGATGAGGGCGCGGTCGGCATCGTGGATCGTCAGCCCTTGGAGCGCTTCGCGCAGTCCGCTAGAGGCATCCGCGACGACTGGCGCGCCAAAGTCCTTGCAGAAGTGGAACACCTCTTCCTGCTCGCAGGGTTCGAGGCCGCCGATGAGGATGACGATCCCTTGATAGATGTCGTCGCGCAGCCAGCGCGCCAGAGTCGCCACATCAATGCGGTCCTTGGCTGGCACAAACGGCTGCGCATCGCCGTGAGTAAAATCCTCCGGCCCTGGCGCAAACGCTTCCTCGAACTCCTCATTGAGGTGGAGCGGTTGCTTGCCATCCCATGCGCTCAATCCCACCTGGCTGGCATAGTGGCCAAACAGGCCCACCTGCTCGATCGCTTGTGGCGCACCGGTGCCACTGAATGCCGCGGGTCGGTCGGCGGTGATGGCGACGAGGGGTCGTGCTTGATAGTGAGCTTCAATTACCGCTGGTAATAACTCGGCTGCAGCGGTGCCGCTGGTAGTGACCACGGCGCACGGTTGCCCGGTTTCCTGGGTGCGTCCGAGAGCGAAAAACCCGGCGCTGCGCTCTTCAAAATGTCGCCACAGTCGGATCTGTCCAGCCGCCTCGGCGCGTGCCAGCGCCTCAATGAGGGCGGCATTGCGCGCCCCGGCGCAGACGACAAATTCACAAACCCCGGCCTTGAGGCAGCGGGTCACCAGATCAAATGCCGAATTCCATGCGTTCACACCGACGGTCGTAGCGCACCCGCCCGCGATTGTCTGCCACCATCTGCGCGACTCCACCGGGGCGCGCACGCGCTGCTCGCGTCCAATTCGCGCAAAAATACTTGAGGTCGATGGATTTTAGACAAAAGCGTGACAAATGGTCGCTCCAAGTGAGCATTGGCCTCCGCCATCGGAGATGAGCTTCGGGGCGGTGCCCGTCACCCTTGAATCGAGCCATTCACGACCCACTGATCATGACCCAGTCCCAGGAAAGCCCGCCCGCGCCGCCCCACGACCTCGCCGCCGTGGGGGATCTTGTGCGTGAGGCCTCGCATTGGATTCACCCGTTGCGCGGCGAGATTGGCCGCTATCTGATTGGGCAGAGTGACTTGGTGGACCGGTTGCTGATAGCGTTGTTAGTGAAGGGGCATATTTTACTGGAAGGGGTGCCGGGGTTGGCGAAGACGTTGGCACTCAAGACCCTCGCGTCGTTGGTCAACGCCAAGTTCAATCGCATTCAGTTCACTCCAGACATGCTGCCAGCGGATATCGTGGGCACCGAGATTTACGATCCGCGTGAGGCGAGGTTCCGGGTGAAACACGGTCCGGTTTTTGCCAACTTTATTCTAGCCGATGAAATCAACCGCGCGCCGGCCAAGGTGCAGAGCGCGTTGTTAGAGGCGATGCAGGAAAAACAGGTCACAATCGGCGAGCAAACTTTCGCTCTGCCATCGCCATTTTTTGTTTTGGCGACCCAGAACCCCCTCGAGCAGGAGGGGACGTATCCTCTGCCCGAGGCGCAGATGGACCGGTTCATGATGAAGGTGATTATGGGTTACCCGACGGAGGATGAGGAGCTCCGGGTGCTCGATCTAGCAGGTACTACCGAGGAGATGCCGGTTCCCGTGCCGATGGTCAGTTTGGAGAGCATCCAGCAGGCGCGCACGGTGGTCAATGGTCTCTATCTGGATGAAAAAGTGAAGCGTTACATTGTGCGGTTAGTGCATGCCACGCGCCGCCCGGATGCCTTCGGGATTCACATTGCGCCGTTGATTCGGGTGGGAGCCTCGCCGCGAGCGACGATCAATTTGGCGTTAGCGAGTCGGGCGCACGCCTTTCTCAACGGTCGTGGGTATGTGACGCCTCACGACGTGAAGAATGTGGCGATGGATGTGTTGCGGCACCGGGTGACGGTGACGTATGAGGCGGAGGCGGAGGGTCTGAATAGCGAGCAAATCGTGACGCGGATCTTGGATGAATTGCCGGTGCCATGATGAAGCGACAAGCGAGTGTGCCGGTGAGTGTGGAGGACGAGCAGCGCGCTGCGGAGATCCTCGGGCGGGTCCGGCGGATGGAAGTGCGGACCAGTCGCTTGGTGGATGACGCGCTGGCGGGCCGCTATGCGAGCGTGTTTAAAGGACGGGGGATGGACTTTGATCGGGTTCGCAACTATGTGCCCGGCGATGATGTGCGCACCATTGATTGGAACGTGACGGCCCGTACCGGCGAGCCGCACGTCAAATTGTTTACCGAGGAGCGCGAGCTTACGATTTTACTGCTCATCGATGTGAGTGCGTCATCGGACTTTGGGTCGGTGGTTGACTCGAAGCGCGAGCTTGCGGCGGAGGCGGCCGGGGTGTTAGCGGCTTCGGCGATTCGCAACCGAGACAAGGTGGGGCTCATTCTTTTCAGTGACGCGGTGGAGTTATACATTCCACCGGGAAAAGGCCGCATGCATATCATGCGGCTCATCCGTGAAGCATTGTTTTTTCAACCTGAGCGGGTTGGTACAGATATTGCGCAGGCGCTGGATTTTGCCAACCGGGTCGCCCAGCGCAAAGCCGTGATCTTTCTGGTGTCGGATTTTTGTCTGGGTGGGTCGTTTGACGAGCGGTTTGGGAAGCTGCGCAATCAACTGCAAGTCACCAACCGCCGACATGATGTGATCGCGGTGGCGGTAACCGATCCGCGCGAGGAATCCCTGCCGGACGTCGGGCGGATCTGCATCGAGGATGCGGAAACTGGCGATGTCGTTGAGATCGACACTGGCAGCGCCAAGGTCCGCGCGGCCTATGCGAACCAATCACGCCAGCGTCGTGAGACGACGGCGGCGCGCATCCGTGCGGTGGGAGTGGATTTGCTAGAATTCCGCAACGACCGCCATTGGCTGCCGGAGTTGTTAGGTTTTTTCAGGAAGCGCCGCCAGCGGACGGGCTGAAATCTTTGTAATTGATGGCTCATATGGTTCGCTCATCTTTCATGCGTGGTTGGTTCGTGGCAATGGTATCGTTGCTGATCGGCACCACCGCGCACCTCTCTGCCCAAGCGCCGGTTGTTGCTGATGACGACATTCGCGGACCTAAACCGGTGATCGAAATTCCGCTGCCCAAAAAACCGCCGCTGGCGCTCGGGTTGGGCGTCGCGGTCGGCGTGCTCGCGCTTGGGCTCGGTGGTTGGTGGTGGTGGCGGCGACGCCACCGGCTGCGGCCCGAGCCGCCGCAGGGGGTCGCGTTGGCAGCGCTGGCGGAGTTGGCAGCCAATCAGGAGGGGATGGGTGCGGAGGCATTCGCGTCTTTTGCCGCTCATATCGTTAGGCACTACATCGCCGGTCGCTTCGGATTGGCCGCTCCGCGCCGCACCACCGAGGAGTTTTTACGTGAATTAGCCAGCGATGGGATTCCGGATCTCACGGCGGAGAGCGACCATTTGCGGGCCTTTCTGAAGTCCTGTGATTTGGCTAAGTTTGCAGGAGCACAGATGGATGCGGTGGGGCGCGGTGAGTTGATTGAGACGGCGCGGGGGTTTATAGCGGCCACCGGGCGGTCGTCCATACCGAAGGAGGTGACGCGATGAGCGGGAGTTTTCAGTGGGTTCATCCGGGTTTTTTGCTGCTGCTCTTGTTGTTGCCGCTGTTGGCGATTTGGCGCGGTCGCCGGGGACCGTCGGTGGCCATTCGGATGCCCACTACCGAGGATGCGCGGGTCATCGGTGCCCGCCCACAATCAAAAATGGGCGGCTGGTTGGCATCCATTGGCCTGCTTGCCATGGCGCTGCTCATCCTTGCTCTCGCCAGGCCGCAACTCGGCCATGGGTCCACCGACGTCGAGGCCAGCGGCATCGATATCCTGCTCGCACTCGATGTTTCCGGGTCGATGGAGGCGATGGATTTTAAACTCCAGGGGGAACCCGTCAGCCGCATCGATGTGGTCAAGGACGTGGTGGGCAAATTTGTCGGCCAGCGCCCGAACGACCGGATCGGCATGCTCGCGTTCGCAGGCCGACCGTATTTGGTGGCTCCCTTGACTTTGGACCACGAGTTCGTCGCCAAGCGTTTAGTCGATGTAAAACTTGGCCAGGTCGAGGATGGCACTGCTATCGGTTCGGCCATTGCCGCCGCCGTCGGCCACCTGCGTGATTCATCCGCCAAATCGCGGATTATCATTCTGCTCACCGACGGGGTGAACAATGCTGGCGCGGTCAACCCGTTGACTGCGGCAGAAGCGGCTAAGGCGCTCGGAATCAAGGTCTATACCATCGGGGTGGGAGTCCGTGGCGACGCGCCGGTGCCGGTACGGGATGCCTTTGGCCGCACGCACTTGCAAATGATGAAGGTTGAGATCGATGAGGAAATCCTCCGCCAAGTGGCTGCGGCCACCGGCGGCCAATCGTTTCGCGCTACCGATACTGGCTCACTTGGGAAAATCTATGAGTCGATCAACCAGTTAGAAACGACCACTCGCAAGCTCAAGAAATACCAGCACTATGATGAACTCTATTTGTATGGTTTGATTCCTGGTATTAGCCTGTTGTTGCTGGAGATG
>JAYSPI010000154.1:0-7024 GCA_043722215.1 Prosthecobacter sp. | reverse complement strand
GTTTCATGATGGAGGTGGGGGGGGCTGCGCTTCAGCGGTCGTGCGGGTTGAGAAACTTGAACGTTAGCGCCGCCAGCAGCGCGCCCATGAGGTCGGCCGCTACGTGGATCCAGATATCGGCGGCGTGGAGCAGTTTCATGACCGCTAGGGCCGCGGCCACTGCCGGGTTAAAGGCACCACCGGAGATGGATCCGACGGCAAATGCGCCGGCCATCACGGTCATGCCGATGGCTAGGCCGTAGAACGACTGGCCGGCATTGCTCTTGGCGGTGGCGGAGTTTAAAACGACAAAGGCCAGCGCAAAGGTGAACAAAAACTCGGCGAGAAAGGCTGCTGGGACGTTGTGGATCTCCATCGGGGTGCCTTCCTTTCCTAGCAGAAAAACCACCACCCGTGCCGCCACCACGCCTGCTGCCACTTGCGCAATCCAATACGGAACCACGTCCTTGGCAGAGCACCGCCCGCGGATGAAGACTGCCAGCGTTACCGCCGGGTTGAGGTGCCCGCCGGATAGGTGGCCGGTCGCATAGACCATGACCATGAGCGCCGCGCCGATGGCTAGCGGCGCAATCACGCCCGCTGCCCCAGGGATGACGGTGCATCCAATCGTTAAAACCAGGAAGAATGTGCCGATGAATTCCGCAATGTATTTTTTCATAGAGTGGTGGTGAGTGTGGTGGTTTCGTTAGGCGCTGGGCGGGGCTCGCATCGACTGGTAACATGCCAAGCGCGGGTCGCTACGCAAGGGAAAGATTCTCTAGCGATCCGCTAGGGCAGGCGTTTTAGTCCATGCTGTGACGGATATCCACGAGTAACTCATCCATCGTGTCGAGGCGGATCAGGCCGATGCGTGGGAACTCGAGGTCCAGGATGACATGTACGGTCAGGGCGATGATGAAGGCGAACCCTAGGACGTGGACCCAGCTCCGCCGAGGCGCGTCCGCCATGCCCAGGCCGGCGAGCAGCGCGCTGAGTAATGCTAGGCCTAACAGCATCGCAAATACGATGACTGGTGTGTGGGTCTTGATGGCAACCGTGCGGTTGGTCACGATGTCGAACATCGCGTTGAGCGCGGGTAGCAGCGGCATGATTGCGCGCTGACTCTCGGGGGCTTGGCAGGCGATTACGGCCTGCGTCCAGATGGCGTTTTGCAGGTGGATCGAGTGCTCCAGTTCGGCCTTGACTGCGGGGATGTTAGGTAATTTCGCGTAGGCGGCTAGGCGCGAATCCACATACTGGCGGAATAGGTCGCGCAATGGCGCTTGGGCGGCCGCTGGCAGTAGGTCGAGGCGCAGCCAGGCGGTGCCGATATGATTGGCCTCCTGGACGACCAGTTCGCGTCTTGCCTCGAAGCGGGTGTAGGCACCAGAGAACGTGAAGGCGATGAGCAAGCCAAGCAGTCCGAAGATAGCCCCTTCGACTGCGCCGGTGCCTGCGCGGCCGCTATCGGTCTGGCGCTGGAGGCGGCGTTTGCCGAGGCGGTGCCCGCATTCTAAGCACACGAGCATCCCAAACAACAGAGTGACGGTGAAGAGGAGGGTGGTATGCTGGATCGTCATGACGAGGAATGTGTGGTCGGCTACGCGCCGCTGCCGGATTTGGTTTTGACCAAGCGTTGGATGCCGCGCATCGCCCACCCGAGCAAGGGAAATTCCTCGTTGAGTTGGAATGAAGCATCCCAATGGTCGTGCTGGGAGGCGACCCGCCCGTCGGGAGCGAAGCGTAGGTGGCTGGTGCCGGTGTGGAGGCGCTCCTTGCCGCGGAAGGCATAACGCATCGACCAGAGAAGGAAGCCGGTGCGTTCGTCGCCGTGGGCATCGGTTACGGTGACGGTCAGCTGCGGAAGTTGCTGGAAGAGCTGTTCGTAAACGAGGCGCAGGGCGGGGAGGCCACGCGCCTGGTGGATCGGGTCATGGAAATCCACGCCGGGTGCGTAGATGTCGCCGAGATGCTCGAGTTTGCTGAGGGACAGGCCGTTGTAGAAGCCGGTGATCGAGGTGAGCGAGTCGGGGCAGTGTAAAGCCATGGATAGGTATTAGCGTGGATGATCACAGATGGGAATGCGCGAATTTTTTTGTAGGAGGTGGGGTTGATTTGCGGGTTCAGGATTGGCGGGTGGGGGATTTTGGTGCAAACCCGGTGCATGCACACGCCTGGTCTGCTGTCCAAGAAGATGTTTGCGCTCGCCAAGGAGTTGATTCCTGGGGGCGTCAATTCGCCAGTGCGCGCGTTCCGCAACGTCGGCGGTGAGCCATTTTTCGTTCGCCGCGCGGCGGGTAGCCGGATTGAGGACATCGATGGCAAGACGTACATCGATTACATCGGGTCGTGGGGGCCTAACATCCTTGGCCACGCGCCAACCGTCATTACCGATACCATCCACGAGGTCGCTAAAAACGGTATCTCGTTTGGCATTCCCAATCCATTCGAAGTGGAAATGGCTCGCACGATTTGCTCGTGGGTGCCCTCGGTGGAAAAAGTACGCATGTGCAATTCGGGCACCGAGGCGACGATGTCGGCGATTCGCTTAGCGCGCGGGTTCACCGGGCGCGATCTGATTGTGAAATTTAACGGTTGTTACCACGGGCACAGTGATTCGCTGCTGGTCGCGGCAGGTTCGGGCGCGCTGACTCACGGTGAACCCGACTCGGCGGGGGTGCCGAAAGCGGTTGCAGCGCAGACGCTGGTGCTGCCTTACAATGATTGTGCTGCGCTGGGAGCGCTTTTTGCGGCGCGCGGCGAGAGCATTGCTGCCATCATCGTCGAGTCGTATCCCGCCAATGCCGGCCTGGTTTTTCCCAAGCCCGGCTATCTGGCGCTCTTGTCCTCAATCACCCAAAAATACGGTGCGTTGCTCATCTTTGACGAGGTCATGACTGGCTTCCGCCTCGGCAAGGCCGGCGTCCAGGGTCTCGAAAATCTAAGACCGGACCTGAGTTGCTTCGGCAAGGTCATCGGCGGCGGCTTGCCCGTCGGGGCCTTTGGCGGCCGCGCTGAGGTCATGGACCTGCTCGCCCCGCTCGGCCCGGTCTATCAGGCAGGCACGCTCTCGGGGAATCCGCTGGCGATGGCCGCCGGCCTCGCTCAACTCAAGGAGCTCGCAAAACCCTCGGGCTACCCGCGCCTCGACCAATTAGGTGCGCACTTTGAGGCCGGTCTGCGCGCCCTACTATCCGCTAAGGGCGTTCCCCATCGCCTGAATCGCGTGGGTTCGATGTTCTGCCTGTTCTTCACCGACCGCGACATCACCAACGTCGCCGACGTGATGACCCAGGACCTCGAGTTCTTCAAAAAATTCTTCTGGGGATGCCTAGATCAGGGGGTTTATGTAGCGCCCAGCCCGTATGAGACGGGTTTTATTTCGCTGGCGCATACCGAGGCGGATCTCGACGACACACTCAGCGTGTTTGACCAGGTGCTGGGGAAAATATGAGGGGGCCAACCTAGCGGAATATCGCCAGCAGCGCCCGGTGGTCGGAGGCGTCGCTCCACGCCGGTTCATCGATGAGGCGCGAGGCGCGAAAATCCACCTCGGGTTTGAGCGCATGACTGACGGTGACGAAATCAAAGCGCGAGTAGATGTCGTGCAGCGCCCAGTAGTGGGTCCACGCCTCCGCTCGCGAATCTTTCGCAGGGATAGCGGTGAGATAACTGGCTTCGTTGTAGCTGCCAGTGATGATTTTACCCGCCGGGCTCGACCGGGTGTCATTGAAGTCGCCATAGACAATGAGCCGGGCCTGCGCGTCGGACTGGATGATCGAATCGACATGGCGGCGCAGCAGGCGCGCCTCATGGATGCGCATTTCCTCCTGATCGGCATCCTCGATTTCTCGCTTCGATTTCAGATGCACGCCGATCAACCGATAGATTTTACCGTGAGTTTCGATCGTCGTGTCGAGGATGCCGCGGCTGATCGCGAAGGATTTCCCCTTCATTTGGTATTGAGTGAGCGCAGGCTGCGCGGGTGGGCTGAGCGGGTAGCGCGATAAAATTCCTAGGTGGCGAACCGGGTCGGAGCCACCGGTAAATTGCGAATACGGAAGATCCAGCGCTGCGGCTTTCAGCGCCTGTTGGATCTCTGCTAGATCCTTGGCCTCCCCAATCTCACACAAGCCAATGACATCGGGTTGGTTGCTTGTTAGGATATGGATCACCGCCGCTTTCGCCACCGCGGGTTTGGGTGATTGCTTGATTAGCTTTTGGCCCACGTAACGATCCATCGTCAGCCAGTTTTCCACGTTGTAGGCGATGAATCGCAGGCCGCCGGTGGTGGCGGGGGCTGCCACACGGGCCGCGGGTGGGGTGGGCGCGGGGGGCGGGGATACGCTGGCGGTCGCAGTTGTCCAGGCGGTGGTGCCGATGCGTTTCCGGCACGAGGTGGTGGTCACCGCGAGGGTCACCAGCAGCGCGACGAGCAGCGGGGCATGCCGGACCAGGCGTCGGGTGAATGGTCCGTAGTGCATGCGGGTCAGGAATCGTGGGGTTCTTTACCGGAGGCATCCTTGACGCGTGCTTCCGATTCGCTGCGGGTGATCTCGCGCTCGAACTCATCGCGCGCTTTCTTGAATTCACCCATGCTTTTGCCGACGCCGCGGGCGAGTTCCGGTAGTTTTTTGGCTCCGAAAAGCAAGAGGACCACGATGAAAATCATGATCATTTCAGGCATTCCAATAGGTCCCATGATGATTGTTGGTAGTTCGATGAATACTATGCCTGCTTGCAGGCACTTGCAACGCAAGTTACCTGCCAGGCAGGTGCGTCCTTTCAGCCTGCTGGTAGAATTTTGCCAACTCGGCGTCGATAATGCGCTCGCACTCGTCGATTTGGAGTTGGCGGCTACCGCGGGCCTGCTGGGCTAGCTGCTCGAGGGTGTCGATGTCGTAAAGATAGACTTCGTCGATTTCTCCCACGGCCGGGTCGATATCGCGAGGCACCGCAATATCGATAAAAAACAAGGGCCGAAATTTGCGCGCATGGCGGGCTTGCTCGACATCGGCTCGGTGGACAATGGGCACTGGGCAACCGGTCGATGAGATGACCACGTCGACGCGTTCGAGCACTCTTTGCCAGGCGTCGAAGCGCACCGCGCTGCCGCCCATTTCGGCGGCGAGTTCCACGGCGCGGTCATACGAACGGTTGGCGACAAAAATTGAGCGGGCCCCTCGCGACACCAGGCTTTGAGCCGTGATGCGGCTCATTTCGCCTGCCCCGAGGATCATGACTTCGCTGTCCTTGAGGTGACCAAAGATTTTTTCAGCCAAATCCACCGCCACATTACCCACCGACGTCGATCCATGCTGGATGGACGTCTCGGTGCGCACTTTTTTTCCCACGCCGAACGCGCGTTGAAACAAGCGGTTGAGCACCCCGGCGGTGGCCCCAGCCTCAAGCGCCGCTTGGTACGATTGTTTGACCTGACCAAAGATCTCGGTCTCGCCCAGCAACATCGAATCGAGGCCGCTGACGACCCGGCACAGGTGGCGCGCCGCGTCGGTTTTTTCTTTGCGGTAAAAATGCGCTGACACCCCGGCGTTGAGCTCGGTCTTGGTCGTCAGGTGCAATTCCAGGCGGTCGAATGCCTCGCGGGCGTCGGCGGCCACGAGGTAGAACTCGGTGCGGTTGCAGGTGGAAATGACCAACCCTTCGGACACCCCGGTCATGGTGCTCAGTTCGCTGGCGGCTAGGCCGAGTTTGGTTTGGCCCACAGCGAAGCGCTCGCGCACTTCGACAGGCGCGGTTCTGTGGTTGAGGCCAAGGCACAGCAGTTCCATTAAATGAAGGCGAAAACCGCGAGTGAGAGGAGAAACCAAGTGACGGCCAACAGCGATAATTGCCGCCCGGTGAGTCCCCGCACGGTTTTCACCCCGAGCAGCAACGCGTAGCCAGCCCAAACCACCAGCGCGCTGAGCAAGTGGCCAATCACCCTGGCGTCGTGGTGCCCGCCTGCGGTTTGGCCGTGGGGCATCAGCAACCCGGCGAGAATGCCCACCGTCAGCAGGCCGCAGCCCAGCCACAGCAAGCGTTCAAGCGACACCAGCAAGCCGCGAATCGGCGGCAGACGCCGGAATAACCCGCTGTGCAGGTGGCGCTCCTTCAGTTGACGGTCTAGCACTAGAAACATCACCCCCGCCACGGCCGCCAGCGCCAGCGCACCATAGGCGAGCACCGAGGTGGCCGCGTGCATTTCATGCCATGGGTTGCCTCCGGGCAGCGGCAGTGGGTTGGTTTCTAGTACTCCCGGCACCAGCGCGATCATCTGAAACACCGCCACCACTGGCGCCGTGAATACCCCGAGGAGCGAAATCCGGTAGGCGGGCCCAACCAGTAGGTAAAATAAGGTCAGCGACCAGGCCAAGAAAACCAGCACCTCTCCGCGGTCAGCCAGCGGGCAGGCACTGCGGTGGTGGCCGCGCAGGGCGAGCACGGAGATCTGTCCCAGCAGCGCGGCGCTCATCCAAGCAACCGTCCACCGGCTGCGGTTGCCGTGGTGGACTGAAATCATGCCGCCCACACTGCCGATGACGGCGAGCAGGGTAGATATGACGAGCAGCCAGCGGTCCATGACTGATGCATGAAGCACGCCCATGGACCGCGCAAGTCTAACAATGATGACGGATCCATCTTTCTTGCGTCCTCGGGTGCTGGGCAGGCCATGCGGGGGGCAATCTTCCCACGGGCGACTGCCGTCAACCACAGGCGCACACTCACCCTGGATGGCTTCAATTTCCTCCTTTTACTCGTTGCTGGGCGGGCGACGCAGGGATTTTTTAGTGGATAGCAGGCGCTTATCCACGACCGACCGCTGTTTCGACCGTTGCGAGCGACGACGCGTCTGGCGGCGTTGCTTCTCAATCGCCTGGGTTTTTGCCGTCGCCCTGCCCGCGCGGATCTCTTCCAATTGGGCGCACAGCTCGCGACGCGCTAGGTAGCGGTTCCAAGCACCTCCATTCGCGATTCCAAGGCGTGGAGTTTTTCTGAGGGAATAGGGGGGTGCACGTCCGGTCAGCATGGTCCGAAAAGCGCC
>JAYSPI010000153.1:0-9743 GCA_043722215.1 Prosthecobacter sp. | reverse complement strand
GCTCAGGGTGACCGCCGGGTGAAAGTTCACAACCACTAGAAATGCCTGACCGGTGCGCGATTCGCGACGCAGGAACGCGTAGAGCCAGTGACCCGAGGTCGTCTCGTGATCGAGCCTACCGAAGTCCGGATTGGTTTTATTCGCGTGGTTAAGGCCATAGAACTCGCCGCCGGTGAACGCGCGCGCCTGGGTCGCGCGGATGAGTTGGCCATACCAATCGCGCAGCTGTGATTGGTGCGGGCTGAGTCGGCCGCCATCGAACTTGCCGCCATTGACCCATTTGGCGAGCTCAGGCATCGTGAGATAATCGAAAATCGAGGTGCGAGCATCGCCGGGGACAGGCGCGCTGGCAGCGGGCTCGCCTACTTCCTGGCCGTGATAGAGCATAATCGGCCCGCGACCCATCGCAAACATCACCGCAGTGACCGGCTTCCCCACCCACATCCCATGGCCACCCCACTCGCGCGGACTGGCGAGTCGGACCTCGTCGTGATTCTCGGCATAGCGCAGGGATTTGTGAAACCTCATGCCGGTGAAGGTTAGTGGGTCCAGGTCGTTGGCCCATTTTCCCGATAGATAAATCCCTTCTAACACGTCGTAGCTGGGATCATCGTAAACCGCGTCAAAACCGGCGTGAAGCAACTCATCTAACACGTTAGTTTCGGTGAGTTTGGCGGGGTCGTTGTCGTAGGCCTCGGCGGCCAACCACGTGCGTGGGTTGCGGGCGCGGCAACGTTTCACCACCCAGCGCCAGAACTCCATGGGCACGAGGTGGGCCATATCGACCCTGAACCCATCCACCCCCATCGCCTGCCAATAGGCGAGGATGGTGTCCATGGTGCACCAGGTACGCGGGACGTCGGCGAGCGTCGCCGTCGGCCCTGGCAGGTGGGTGGTATCGCGCCCGGTGGTAAAATCGTGACCGTAGTTGAGTTTGACTGTTTCATACCAATCGTGGATCGATGGAGCCCACGTCACGGCATTGTTGCCAGTAACGCGCCCAACGGTGGCTTCCGGTGAGAATCGACCGTCGCACCCGGGCCGCCCGGCCGTCGGCAGCTTCAGTGGCGCGCCACCGCCCGGATGATCGGCTTGCAGATAGAAAAAATGGTTGTCGCGCAGGAAGAATGCTCGCGGATCATCGCCCGCACCGAATGATTGCTCCGGGCGCACATCCGATGCGTACGAGCGCGCCACGTGGTTGGGGACGAAGTCGATAATCACCTTGAAGCCGTGGTGATGACAGCGGTCCAATAACGCTTGAAACTCGCTGAGGCGTTGCTCGGGGACCACCGCGTAATCTGGACAGACATCAAAGTAATCCTTAATGGCGTACGGGCTGCCAGCCACTCCCTTGACAATATCCGGATCATCGGCCGGGCGGTTCGGATAGGCCGTGCTACTCGCTTGCTCAAACACCCCGGTCAGCCACAGGTGAGTGATCCCCAATTGTTGGAGGGAGGTCAGCGCGGCCGCTGTGATATCGGCAAATTTGCCGCAGCCGTTGTCGGCAAGCGACCCGTGGGCGATCGACGGCTCGCGGGTGTTGCCAAACGTGCGCACCATTAGCTGATAGATCACGGGCCGGGGGGCGGCATCGGCACGACTGATAGGACTCATCGCCCGCGATACAACCCGCAAATCCGTGGTTTGCCAAGCCTCGGTTTTACGGTTGCCACAGCGGCCCGAGGAGAGCCAGGTACCACGCCCAGACGTGCCATCCTCCAAACACCCAGGCGGCGGCCCCCAGCGCGAGAAACGGCCCAAACGGCAGTTGTTTTCCAAAGCCGATTCGCCCGATGAGCGCGGCAACAATCGCGAAAATCGAGGCCGAAAACAAAGTGAAAACCACGCCGCTCCAACCGAAAAACGCGCCGATCATGCCGAGCAAGTGGACGTCGCCCATGCCCATGGCCTCGCGTGGGATCACCGCAGAGGTGGCCATTCCCGCCAGCGATTTCATCCTGGCGAGCCGCCGGACCGTGCCATCCGGCAGTTCGATTTCCAACTCGCGAATCGAGAGTGGGCCGCCGCCGAGCGATTCGCCATCGACCACGATCTCGGTGCTTGTCACGACCAGGCGGTCGGACTTCCTCGCAAAAATGTCCCACCAGGCGATTTCCTCGCCGTCGATCACAAAACACATCGGGTCATTCTCACCCACCGGTTCCTTCAGATACCAGGCCACCGGCGCGCTGAATTGCAGGGATTTCTTCCCGAACGCCAGCTTCCCGAGTTCCACCACCAACCACAGACCGACGAATCCCACGCCCCATCCGAGCGCTCCGTGTTGCACGCCAGCGAGCCAATTGCCTGCGCCCCCCCCGAGTGCGGCCATCTGCGGCCAGACCGCGCAGCCGACCCACCCGACGAGCGCGCCCGCCCAGGTCATGCCCGTCGGGATGATCAAATGCTCGGCGTCGATGAATGAAACGACCACCAGCACCGCCATCAGCACCCACAAGAAACCCACCGCCTGCGGCGGAAAACCCCACCAACACGCCGCAAACAAACACCCCGTGAGCAACTCGACCCCAAAATACCGGAAGGCGATCGGCGCCCTACACTCGGCGCATTTCCCCCGCAGCCACAGCCAGCTGATCAGCGGCATATTCAGCCACATCGGAATCGGTTTTTTGCAGTGCGGGCAGAACGATCGCTTCGGGTGATTCACCGACATCCCCAGCGGCACGCGGAAAATCACCACGTTGAGAAACGATCCGATACACGAGCCAAGCACAAATGCCGGAATCAGCCACAGCCAGTGGTCAAGGGGTGGTTCAATCACAGTCCACTCATTCAAGCGGGCCATCCGACCTAGCGACAATTAAAAATACCCACCAACGACAATTAAAATGACCCACAATAAGAATAGATACTGGCAGCGGCGGTCACCCCGGCGTTCCAGGTCAGACCCCGCTTCAGAGTAGGTCGTTCTGACGATCGACCGCCAAGGGCCGCGCAAATCTTTTTCTGTTAAAGCGGCTGATGACTTTTTCTGAAGGTGGTTGGGTTCTGTTAGCTGAGAGTGATGTAGGCTTTGCCGGTTTCCCATGCCTCGCAGATCTCGATGAGGACGCCGGTGACGAGCCTCAGGAGTGATTCCTCGCTCGGGAAGAGGCCGACGACTCGGGTGCGCTTCTTGATCTGGCCGCTGACGTTCTCGCAGGTGTTGAGCGAAGCGTTGAGAGCGGCTTTCAGGCCGCTGTGGGCGTCGGAGGTGATCAGATCCGGAAGACCGATGCCGCGCTCCTTGAGGCCAATGAGCAAGCTGCGCCAGTGGACTTCCTCCTCGGAGAGGGCGCAACTGACACCGAGGATCATGCGCTTGCCGTCGTCAAAAAGGAGATTGATGAGCGGATCCTGGCGGGTAGTTTGGTTTTGTTCGTTCATGGCTGGTGCTGTTTTGGTTTGAGCACCTCCAGTATCTGGTCATGGACGGACGCCGACAACCTCAGCGGGTCGGAGCGAGGTCGGCGCGCCTCTACACTGGCTGCCTAGCGGGCTTTTACAGACGAATCTTTACACTACCATGGAGTCACCTGAATTACATCAAAGTATAATTCAGGTATCCGGCAGGGAGTGGCGGGCCACACGATAGATGGCAGCGGGATGCTCATCCATTGCCTGAGGCATCGGCGGCCACACGTCGTGAAGGCGATCCACGGCCGCGCGCGGAGGAACATCATGAGGAGCGAGGGAGAAGCGACTGATTCGATCAACGGGCACTCACCGCACGCGGTAGGGTGGCGGCGGCAGAGCCCACATGGTGAGGTGGGCCGCAGCGGCTTAGCGCCGTGGCCACCATCTGCGGGTGGATTTTCGCAGAGTGGTAGGCATTGGTAGTTTCCAGTTGTCGATTTTGAGTTCAGAACCATGGGCGCGCCGCGCTGCGGTCGATGCCATGAATCATCTCGCCCACCACCATCCGTTGTGTACCGCCGTGATTGTGGCGGCTGGGTCGAGCCGCCGCATGGGCATGGATAAACTGCTGTGGCCACTCGCCGGCGTGCCCGTGCTGCGGCGGACACTGGAGGCATTTCTGGCGGCGAAGTCGATCACCGCAGTGGTGGTCGTTTGCCCAGTCGAGCGGTGGCACGCACTGGGGGGCGTGGATTCCTGGAAACCGATCACCCGCGTGGATGGCGGGGCATCCCGCCAAGTGTCGGTGGCGCAGGGGTTGGCCGCGCTCGCGCCACAGTGCGGGTGGGTGGCCGTGCATGATGGCGCGCGGCCGTTGGTTGCGGCGGCAGACATCGACCGCTGCGTCGTGGCGGCGCAGGACTACCGGGCGGTGGCGCTGGCGCGGCGAGCGACCGAGACGATGCGGCGCGCAGACGAGGAGGATTTCAGCGCCGAGCCGGTGAGCCGCGAACACCTCTGGTGCATGGAAACTCCGCAGGTTTTTGAAGCCACACTCCTTCGCGATGCCTACCACCATCTAGCCTCCACCGGGCTGTTCGTGACCGACGAGGTTGCGGCCGTTCAAGCGTTCGGCGGCCGGGTAAAATTTCTTGAATCGCAGCATCCTAACTTAAAGATAACCACCCGCGCCGATCTTGCCCTAGCAGCGGCGCTCCTCGCACAACTCTCATGAGCCAAGCAACCTATGACTGGTGCCAACTCCCAAACGGCCCGCGCCTGGCGGTTGCCACCGTGGCGGAGGCCGAATGCGCCGCACTGAGCATTCACGTGCCTGCGGGCAGCCGCGATGAATTTGCCCTACCTGCCGGGCTCGCGCATTTCGTTGAACACATGGTTTTCAAAGGCACGACACGGCGCGGCGCGCGTGAACTCAGTTTTGAAATTGAAAATGCAGGGGGCCAGATCAATGCCTGCACCTCGGAGGACCAGACGGTTTACGAAGGACGCGTCGAAGCCGAGATGCTCCCGGTCCTGGCCGATGTGTTAGCCGACATGGTTTGGCACGCGACATTTCCGGATCCTGAGATTCTGTTGGAGCGCGAGGTCATCAGCGAGGAAATCACCATGTATCGCGAGTCGCCCGCCGACCACATCGGCGACCTGATCTCGCGCGCCCTGTGGGGCGATCACCCGCTGGGCAGCCCGATCTCTGGCTCGCCTGAATCCATCGAGCGGATCGATCGGCGGGCATTAGTGGCGTTCCGCGACGCCCATCATTTTCGCACGGATCTCGTGATTTCCGCGGCCGGGCCATTCACGCTCGATGCCGTCCGGCAACTCATCACCCGCCACCTGCCACCGGCATTTCATACGGGCGGTGCCGCACGGCCATTCGACCGGTCACAAGCGGCGATGCCACCGGTCACCGACCGCCGTGAAACTGACCAACTCCAATTGGCGCTGGCTTGGCACACGCCAGGCCGCCACGCCCACCAGCGCCACGCACTGCGCCTGCTGAGCATGATGCTCGGCGAAACCGCGAGTTCACGATTGTTTCTCGAATTGCGCGAGGAACGCGGGCTTTGCTATCAGATCGGCAGCGACGTCACATTCTTCCACGAAACCGGCGCATTCGAAATCAACGCTGGCCTCGACCCCGACGCCCGCAACGAAGCCCTCGCCTGCATCCACCGCGAAATCCATCACCTCGTCACCGGCGGCCCGCTGCCCGGCGAAATCGAACGCGCCAAACGCCTGATGATTGCCCAAAGCAAACTCTCCTTCGAATCCACCGCCGCCCACGCCGCCTGGGCCGGCGAGTGCGTGCTGGATTTTGGTCGCATCGTCCCGCTCGCCGAGTGGCGTGACAGCGTGCTCGCCGTCACCGCCGCCGATGTTCAGGCGGCCGCCCGCGCCACCTTCCTCGACCAACCACCCGCCGTCGCCGAGATAAGCCCGCTTGATTGTTAGCCTCACACGTACGACCGATAGGCCGGATGAAACAAGCTGGCGCGCACCGCCGGTTCGACCGCGTTATCCACTAACTGGTGGCGCGCTAACCCGGAGTGGATCGCCTCCTTGGCCACAGCGGTGGCTATTTTCACCGAAACCTCGCGGATACGGGTGAGTGATGGATAGATACGGCCGAGGGCGAGATCGTCGGCTGTCACTAGATCCGCTAGGGTGCGGGCGGCTACTAGGAACATGGCTTCCGATACCTCGGTGGCCTCGACTACCAACGAACCCAAGCCGACGCCCGGGAAAATATAGACATTGTTGCCTTGGCCGGGCACGAACGTTTGCCCCTTCCACTCGACCGCCGGAAATGGGCTACCACTCGCAAAAATCGCCCGCCCATCGGACGCCCGATAGGCGGCCTCCGCCGTGCATTCCGCTTGTGACGTCGGGTTTGAAAGGGCGAAAATCACTGGCCGCTCGTTGAAGGTCGCCATGCGTTCAATGATTTCATCGGTGAACTGCGAGGCGATCCCTGATACCCCGATCAAAACCGTCGGCCGAAGCATCTCCACCGCCTCGGCCAAGGTCGCCACCGGCCGATGCTCGTGGGCATAGGGCAATTTGTGATGGGCGAGCGCAGCCGCCCGCTCGTGGACAACGAGCCCCTGGGAATCGACAAACCAGCATCGCGCGCGCGCCTCGCTCTCACTCAGACCGGCCTGAATCGCCGCCGCCGTGAACAAATCGGCGATGCCGGTGCCCGCCTCGCCTGCACCCAGAAACAGCAGCTTCTGCTCAATCAGCGGCTTGCCGGTGACCTGCATGGCCGTAATCATACCGGCCAGCGCCACCGCCGCGGTCCCTTGAATGTCATCATTAAAACTGCAAATCCGCTTCTGATACGTCCGCAGCAGGCGGAAGGCATTGGTATTGCCAAAATCCTCCCATTGCAGCAGCGCCCGCGGAAATACCTGTTTGACCGCTGTGACGAACTCTTCGATGAACGCATCGTATTCCTCGCCGCGCAACCGCCGTTGGCTTAAGCCAAGATATGTCGGACTGTGATGGAGGCTTTCGTTGTTCGTGCCGACATCCAGTGTGATTGGCAGACAGTACCCCGGGTGCAACCCGGCGCACGATGAATAGAGCGCAAGCTTGCCCACTGAAATCCCCATCCCCAGCACGCCTAAATCGCCCAACCCGAGGATGCGCTCGCCGTCGGTCACCACGATCATGCGCACATCGGTCTGCGACCAGTGGCGTAAAATCTCGGCGATGCGGCCGCGTTCACGGATGCTGATGAACATACCGCGTGGACTGCGGAAAATCGATCCGTAATCTAGGCACGCCTGGCCGACGGTCGGGGTATAGATGATCGGGATCATCTCCTCTGGATAAGTTTCTAGCAGTTTAAAGAAGAGTGTCTCGTTGCGATTCTGCAGGAGCGTTAGAAAGACATACTTGTCCACCGGCTCCGGCTGTCGCTTGAAATTGGCGTAAACTCGCAGCAATTGCTCCTCCAGCGAGAACACCCGTGGCGGCAGCAAACCCCGCAGACCGAGGGCGTCGCGCTCTTCCTCCGAGAAGGCCGTACCTTTATTCAAAAGCGGACTGGCTAGCAGAGCGGAGCCGCGCGGCATCACGCTGCCTCCCGTGGCGTTGAGACTGGAAACTTGTTGAGTTTGGGAGTTCACGGCAATGACCGTAGATGCCGGCCACTGAAGAAACAACGCACGTATTTGGATATGCGCCGCAGATCATGCGATGCCATCCGCCACCATCACGGCAATTTGGGCGCTCCATCAAGCATCCGCGCGGCGAGCGACTGCAACTCCTCCACCGGGATGGCGAAGCTTTCGGCGCGGTTAGCGCGGGCGATGTTCATCCCAAGACAGCGACCTTCCAGATCTAGCAGCGGACCACCGACCAGTTTACTCGTTCCCAAAATATCATGCTGAATCACCCTCGGGAAGCCGCTGCGGCGATTCGAGAAATCACCGCTCATCTGGTCATTGCCGTTCATCGGGTCGGTAAAAATCTCGCCACGCGCGACGAGTCGTACATCCACGGTCTGCTCGTGCTGGCCGCGCCGATACCTCAGGGCCACGACACTCCCCGCCTTGCGACCCTTGAGCGCCTCGGTGAGCTCCGCGAGTTTACTCACCGCCTGGCCGGCAATGGCCACAATCACATCGCCTTTTTGCAAGCCAGCCTGCTTCGCTCCGCTCGGCTCGCAAACGTCGTCGATTTCCAAGGCAGTGGATTTCGCTTTAAGCAGCACACCAAGCGCGGTGCCACCCTCAGCAGGGATTTCACGGGGATTCGCGCTGATGATGCCAACCAGCAGGCGGCGGGTCGTGCGCGTAGTCGCCCCGTTGGCCACGACCCATGTCCCCTGCGGCACCGCGCTGGTGGCCGCGTACACCACCGGCAGCCAGTCCACTGCCGCCACTTTCAAAAGCACGACGTCCCAGACAGGATCGACCGCCACCACCGTCACGTCGCTGAGATTCGTGCGGTCCACCGTGATCGTGGGCGCCTTCAATTTGAGATACTCACTGGCCTTGGCTAAGAGGTGTCCTTGGGCGGAAATTACCACCCCATAGCCGGCGGGTTCGCGGCCATCGAAGATCACGGCACTCGAGGATTGCAGCACCGCTCGCTGCGACTCAAACGCCGCTACCACCGCGCAGCCCGTCATCCGATACTCTGATTCCAGGCTTTGCTGGCCGCTGAGGGCGGTCACCATCGCCCACCCCGCGAGCATTCCTATCTTGTTAGCGGTCACCGAGATTGAATGTTAGAATATGAGGTTTGCCGTCGCGCTCTAACTCCAACGTGATCGTGTCGCTGGCAGACCGCTCGCTCAGCAAGCGCTGCAGTTGTTCACGAGTGACCAGCGGTACCCCATTGAGCTGGAGGAGGACATCGCCCACCCTCACCCCGGCCGCGAATGCCGGGCTGGGATGACCGACCTTGGTGACGCGCAAGCCTCCCGTCGGACGCGCCACGCTGGATAGCCCCAGAAACCCATTCCCCACGACCTCCTTGGTGGCAAATGCCCCCACCCCGATGAACTCAGCGCGCATCATCCCATCCCAATTCGTCATGAATTCGCTCATTGGCACGTGCATGTTGACCTGCAACTGCTCGCCCACGCGCGAATGAATCGCTACCAACCTGCCTGTTAGATCAAATAATGGCCCACCCGAGTCACCCCCTATCAGAATGCAGTCTGATTGAAACGTTGAGTTGGCGATGCGCACCAAGCGGCCTAGCCGCACCACCGAGCCGCGGTCCTTATCAAAGCCGCCGGCGTGCCCAAGCGCAAACACCCAGTCTCCAAGCCGCGTCGTGCGGCTGCGGTCGATCTCAACAAACGGATAGGTTCCCGGCTCAACGATGCGGATCATCGCTGCGTCGGTGGCCGCCACGAGCCCGAGGGATTTGCCACATAACCGAGTGCCATCCTCCAATACCACTGCCAGCAACTTCCCGACACCCCCGGTCACATGCGCAGCTGTTAGAATTAGCCCGTCTGCCGAGACGATCACCCCACTGCCTGACCCTTCACCCACCTCCAAGCACACGGTGGCGGCGCGGGCTCGCACCAGTCCGCGGGTCACAGCCCCCTGAATCGACTCCAAATCCTGCCGCGTCACAGGGGCCGCCGCGTCATTGACCTCGAGCCGCTCGTTCGCCGCGCGGGCGCTCCCTAGCACCAGCGTGAGTAATACCATCATGAAGCGCACGATCGTCACGAGAATGATGTACGCTAGCGTCCACCCAACGATCCCGCAACCCCTCCGTGCCCCAAATCACCACCGAGGCCACGCAAGCGAGATTTCTGTCAACTCAGCCCGCCCCGCCTAGGAGACACCGGATCGGATGATTGCAATCTAACCGAGCGAGCCCTCCGG
>JAYSPI010000152.1:0-5744 GCA_043722215.1 Prosthecobacter sp. | reverse complement strand
TCAAAAATCCCCTTGCTGCGCCGGATTTCCGCATAGCTGTTGAGAACCACCTCGCGTTCCGTGCCGTCGTCTTGCATGGCGCGCACCCGTCGTTTCGCGGTAAGCTCCTTGCCCGAACTGGTCTTGATCGTCACCTGTTCCGTGCCCGCGCACCGGCAAATCCCGTCATCCGGTCGGTGACTCTCACCGCACAAATCCGTGACCTCCCGCGCGATGAGATACACCTCGGGGTCCAAACCCTGGATCTTGCAATTGGCCATGACCACCGGGTGATTCACAGACTCCGGCCTCCTCCGACGAGTTTTTAATGACCCATTCTCGTCGGCCGGGCCTGTGAATAACCCTCATAAAAAACGCCAGCTTGACTCCGCATCATCGAACTCTTACCCCCTTCCCAGCACCCCCGCTACCATAGCTTATTTTAGCCGGACCTTGGCCGGACTTCGGGGCCCAGCTCAGCTCCCACAGCCGGCCACCACCGTGCGATGGCCCGTTAGGGTTCGGCCGTTGGTGATTAGATTCCCAGGAAATTACGGATTAAGCGGATGCCGGCCTGCTGGCTTTTTTCTGGGTGGAACTGGCAGGCAAACATTCGCCCGCGCTCGACGGCGGCGGCGAATGTCTGAGAGCCGTAGGTCGATTCCGCGACGATCACCCCAGGGTCGTCCGGATCTGGGAAATACGAATGTACATAATAGAAATACGGGTCATGGCCGAGGCCAGTCCAGACGGGAGACTCGCCGTGAGTGGCACGCGCCGAGTTCCACCCCATGTGCGGGATTTTTAGACCTGGTTCGTTCATGAACCGTCGCGCCACACCGGGCAGCATCCCGAGTCCGGCGACGCCGGGAGCCTCCTCGCTGTGGTCGAAAAGTATCTGATAGCCGACGCAGATTCCGAAGTACGGTCGGTCTGCCGCAATCCAAGATTTCAGAAATGGCAGTAAGCCGCGTGATTCCAGGCGCGCCATGCAATCGCCGAAGGCCCCCTGCCCGGGCAGGATCAGGTGGGTTGCGTCGGCCACCTCAGCGGGGTGGCCGACGATCAAGGGTTCTTGCCCGAGGGCGCGTAGGGCGTTGGCGACGCTGCGCAGGTTGCCGCCGCCGTAATCGAGGATACCAACCTTCACAGTGTCTCCTTGGTGCTGGGGATGCCGACCTCGCGCGGGTCGCGTTCGCAGGCATCGCGCAGGGCGCGCGCCAAGCCCTTGAAGATGGCCTCGGCGATGTGGTGACCGTCGCGGCCATAGAGGAGCTCGACGTGGATATTGGCGCGCAAGTTCGATGCCAGCGCGCGGCAGAACTCCTCGACGAGGGAAAATGGCATGTTAGGTGCGGAGGGAGTGCCGACAGGGGCGCGGAACTCGAGGTGCGGGCGGTTGCTGAGGTCCACGACGACGCGAGCCAGTGTTTCATCCATGGGCAGATAGGCACAGCCGTAGCGGCGGATGCCCGCCTTGGATGCGAGCGCCTCGCGCAGGCAGTCGCCGATGACGATGCCGGTATCCTCGATGGTGTGATGGGAATCCACGGCGATATCGCCGACGACTTTCACGGTGAGGTCAAACAAGCCATGCCGTGCAAAAAGCGTGAGCATGTGGTCAAAAAATGGGATCCCGGTATCGATCGACGAAGCCCCGCTTCCATCGATCTCTAGCGACAGGTCGATGGAGGTCTCGGCGGTCTTGCGGGTACGGCTGGCGGTTCTGGATAAGGACATGATGCGGAGGGCTAGCAACTAATGAGTGGCTTGGGCGGC
This sequence comes from Prosthecobacter sp., assembly GCA_043722215.1. Taxonomy (GTDB): domain Bacteria; phylum Verrucomicrobiota; class Verrucomicrobiia; order Verrucomicrobiales; family Akkermansiaceae; genus Luteolibacter. The sequence continues at coordinate 3,986 of JAYSPI010000152.1, read as the reverse complement.
AGTGGATTGAAGGATAGCGAGGTAGCGTGGCGCCACCATGGCCTTGGTGGCGGCATCGATGGCAGGGGGCATTTGGGCAGGGTCAGCATGACTGCGGGCCACGGTCAAGGCATCCCGGAAGGACTTGCCGGCATCGACGACGGGTGCGCTGCGGATGGCGCTGAGTCGGGCGAGTTCTTGTTTGGCGAAGACCATCGTTGCGTCCAGTGAGGGCTTGAAAAATGGATGAATGGTCACCCACGGGGATTTGGCGGCGGTTTCTGTTTTGAAGAGACCCTCGACGGCGGCGGTTTCCTGGCGGATCGCCAGTTCGGTGCTGCGGCGATCGGTGGCGGACATGCGCTCGAGTCCCTGAGCGCGCTCTTTGGTTCGAGCGTCCAGCGTGGCCAACGATTGGCCCACCTCATTCATATAACTCGTGATGACTTGCTGCATTTGGGGAATCAACTCGAGGTAGGCTGCGGTGTTGCGGAAGTCCTCACCCATGCGATTAAATGCGCGCAGCGCCTGCACAACCTCTGCCTTGCCGACTAACTGGCGGACCCGCCCCATTTCCACTAGAGAGTCAAGATCATATTGATTTGCCTGGTAGTCGGCTGGATTGACGATCAGGCCGTTGAGTTTGATCGCGCCGGCGGCAATCGCACTCGCCTCGACCTGCAAGGTGGCGAGGATCGCCTGGGCCTGCGGGACATGGGACGTCGCCGGATGATCGTGGAGAAACTTTTCCACGGCATGGATTCTACGGGTGTATTCGTCGCGGGACTGGGCATCCGGGACGGGTGTCAATTGGGCTAACGCGGCGAAGGCACTCTGACTTGGGTCGGAGCGGACGATGGTGGCGACCAGCTTCTTGGCGACTGTCCGTTCGTCCTTGATGGACTTGGTGATTTGGACCTCGAGCGTGTAGGATGTCGCGTCTTCGTGTAAGATCACGCCGTCCACCTGCGAGCCGTCGCGCAACACCAACGTGTCGGCGGTGACGGGCATGGCGATGGCGAGTAAGCAGAGCAGCGCTGCCTGGCATGGAAGAAAAGGATTGGAAAACGTGATCATATGGGAAATCGGCAACTGCCGGGGCGGGCTGGGTTATTGGCTGGGCTGGACTACGTCCAGCAGTTCGGTGGGTGTGGTTACGAGACGGGTGACGCCCGAGGCTAGGCGAACTTGCACCGATCCTGCCGGAACCTGATCGTCGGGCCGCGCTTGACGCCGCTGGATCGTGCGCATCGGCAAGCGCTCGATGGCCCGCTTCAACTCGACTGGGGTGTCGGTACCAAGCACGACGCTCACCTTGAAGTGACGCGCCAGCGTGGCTAACAAGAGGTCCGTGTGAAGGATCGGTCGCTCCAACGCGTTGCTGGGCAGCGGCGTAGTAAGATTGCTGAGGCTAGCAGCGAGCGGTCGGCTGCGGTCGGCCAACCGAACCTCGGTCAAAGACATCAGCCCGGCAGTTGAATCGTCAAAGAGCATGACCGGATCCGTCACAGCCAGGTCGATGAGAGTGGCGTCATCCGGGCACTCCTTGAGGAGGTGATCGCCGACGAGTAACTCCGCGGCGGTCGCCGCTAAATCCTCTGACCAGAGGACCCAGGATTCATCGGAGGTGATGGCGGCGACGTCGAGGGCGGCCTGAAGTGCCAACGCGTATAAGAACCCCCGGCCCGCACCCAGCGAGTCTGGCGCGCTTTTCGAAAAGACCCGCAGCCGCGAACCCACACCAAAGGACTGACGCGCGCGCTGCAGCAAGGCGACCGCCTGAGCGCGAAAATGATCCTCCCCGGTCACCCCAAATGCCGAGGCGTATGCCGATACCATCCGGAACGTCGCGCCGGCATGGGACGCCTGATCGGGTTTTGCCTGGCCAAAGCGACGCTGGCGCGCGGCCAGCAAGCGCGCCTTAACGGCCTCGAAGCGCGGCGTGAAATCCGCAAGTGATTGCGATTGTCCGGCGGCGAGCTCGGCCAGGGTGGGTGCGAGGGCCACCGTGTTGTAGCGGAAGAACGCGCGCAGAGGGTCGGCTTCGGATGGTAGATTGCCCAGCCCCTGCATGCGAGTCGCCTTGATCCACCAAGCGGCGTCATCGGGCGCGAGTTCCTTCTCAATCTCCTCGATGCTCCACATCCACGGGTTGGGTGCGGTGGCCGGGGTGAGCCCAATCGCAAACAACCCCTCGTCCGTCAGGTAGGATTTCTCCGCAAAGCCTAACACCCCAAGCGCCTTGTCTAACACTTTTGCATCACCCGTCGCGCGATACACCTGCAGCAAGGCGACGGCTGCACGCGCCTGTCCTGGACAATCCCGGGCAAATGCTGGCATCGACCACGAGCCCCCGCTGCGGGCCGCAAAAACACCACCGTCCAGCGGGTCAAACATCGCGCTGGGTAGGATATCGAGCATCAATTCACGGATCGTGGCGAGGGAACGCGCGCGGACATCGCTCGGTAACCCTGGCTGCGTCGCGGCGGTGGCCAACAACTCAAGCGCGCCGGACGGCAATAAACCGCCCACCTCGTCAAAGTTTCGGGAGAACGAGTCGTATAATGACGCTAGCTGGCGGATACTGCGCACCACATCGACGGCCGGTTGCTCGCTGACCACCCTGGATTCCCCGCGCTTTTTGAAACGAACGCGGCGGGAGTTGTTATCCATGCTGCTATTTTTGAGCATGTAGCTGGGTGAGTCGGCCCACATTTGGGTGACCATCAGGTGCGACTGGTTGAACAAGCTCACGACCGACGATGGTCCGGGGCCACTGCCCACCGGGATCCATGCCACCGGGTTGCCCTCATAGGTCAGCCAAACCAACAACGGCAATTGCAATGGCCGCTTGATTTCCGAGCACAAATCGGCGGTCAGCAGGCCCATCTCGCGGGCGGCATCGCCATCGATTAGGATCGGCACATAGTGCTCATTGATGGCGGCGACAATGGCCGGGTCATGGGCCAAATTTGCCAGAATCGTTTGGAACACTGGCTGCTGGGGCATCGCGATCACGCAAAACACTAAGCGATGGGCGTCTTTGGCCCGGGTCAGTGATTCCTTGGTCCAAGGTTGCCAATGAATCGGTGAGTCCACCTGATTGTGATAGACCGCCCCCGGAAATACCCCCAGCCCGTTAGATTGCAATTCCGGAGCTATCACTGCCGCCGTTTGGTCCTGGTTCTTCGTGTTTCTCCCCTTCCGGCAGGAACTGGCCGCCAAAACCACACCACACAGTGCGATGGCCAGCAAGATTCGGGTTTTCATATTGAGAGGGGCAGGAGCGAGCGATGTGGCATTGCAAGGCAACGCGTGCATCATGAATAAAAAACTTCCGCTCTGGCAAGCGGAAGCTATTCTCCTGCAACAATTTCCAACCCCGTGTGATCAGCCTCGCCATTTCAAGCCAAAAAGGATTGGGAAAAACCACCCTCTCGATTAATCTCGCTCATGCCTTCGCCCGTGCGGGCCTGCGCACTCTGCTCGTCGATGCCGACCCGCAAGGATCAGTGGGATTGTCGCTCACCCGCCAATCTAGGCAAATGCCTGGATTTTACGATTTTCTGACCGATCCAACGCTGCCGTTAGAGCAGCTCATCATCCCGAGTCGCATGCCGACGTTCGCCCTAATGGCCAGCGGACAAGCCAGTGACTACGAAGCTGGCGGTGGGGCGGTCGGTTCTCATAGCGCGCGAATTCGCGGGTTTTTGCGTGGGGTGGCGGCACGCGGGTTTGACCTGTGTCTAGTCGATACAGCGGCGGGGTTATTCGGGGTGACGGGCGACGTGATTGTCGCCAGCGATGCGTTGATGATTCCGCAGCAGGCGGAACCGCTTGGCATCCGATCGGTGCCCAAATTGCTTGAGGGATTGCAACGCCTGCGGGTCATGAACCCCCACCTCAGCGTGCTGGGCGTTTGCCTGACGATGGTGCAATACGATCTAGCGGAAAGCACCGGGGCCATCGCCAGCCTACGGGAATTATTGCCGCCAGAGATGGTTTTC
>JAYSPI010000151.1:0-8997 GCA_043722215.1 Prosthecobacter sp. | reverse complement strand
CCGCCCCCGCCTCGTTCAAGGCCCCGTCCAACGCCACCGTCACCAGCCGCAAGCAGCTGGTTCTAACCATCAACGGCCAGCGCCACGAAGTCTGCGTGGAGAAGCTGGAGGTGTGATCCAACGTCCCTACACCGCTTGCGCGATCACCAGCAGCTCCGCAAACGGCAGCTCCGCGAGCAAGCCAAAGGCAGCGTGACGTCCCAGTCTAACGCGAGTGGCGGCGGGACTGGTCATGCCGCAGAGAAACCGAGCGAGCTGGCGCGAACCGGTCAGAGCGGCGTGCTGTTGGGAGGCGGCACATCTAACAACAAGCAACTCCTCATCGGTCGGGCGTCGGACGGGCGGGCGGTGGATGATTTTTGCGGGCACCCGACGACAGCGGTCGCAGTGGCCGCAGGGAGTAGTTAGAGATTCGCCGAAGTGCCGGGTGAGATAGCCCGTGAGGCAGCCGCGGTGCGCAGACAAACCCAGCACCTGTCGGAGTCGGCTAAGGTCGGCAGTTTCACGGTCCTGGAATTTGGTAGTGAGCCGGTCGGTGAGTTCGCGGAGGTCAGCAATGGGTTTGAGCAATTGATAGCCATGACGGACGCCCGAGACGTCGAGGGCGATGTCGCCGGCGGCGTGCAGGTCGTTGAGGGTCGCCACGATCTGGTGACGAGCGACGTTGAGTTGCTGGGCGAGCAGGGTGGGTTGGAAGTTGAGCAAGCCGCGCTTCAATTCGCCCGCGTCGAGGAGTTGTTGGATGAACAATTGCTCGGTGCGGGCGCGCCCGGCGTGGATTTTCGCGATCGGTGTCAGCAGGCGAGCGCGGTAGGTGGCGTAGTGGGTGCCAGTGGCCTCGAGGATGCCGTCGATTTCCAGATAGCTCATGACGGTGGCGATCACCGCCGGGCGGATATCGCATACGGTGGATAGATCATAGGTTGATACGTCAAACACCGGCCCGAGACGCAGCACGCGGTCCATCAGATTGGCCAATGCCCGTGGCGACGGGGTGTCGGCATAGATAAAATTCTCCAACACCGTTAGATCCTCGCCGCACGCCAGCATCTCGCAGAGGGCGGGTTGTCCGTCGCGACCGGCACGACCGATTTCCTGGGTGTGATTCTCGAGGCTTTTGGGTAGATTGTAGTGGAACACGGCGCGGATATCCGCCTTATCGATGCCCATGCCGAAGGCGATGGTCGCCACGATGATGCGGGTATCGCCCGCCATAAAGGCCCCCTGAGCGGCGGCCCGAAATTCGGCTGGCAGCCCGGCGTGATAGGCGCGGGCAGACAGCCCATTTTTAGCTAGATATGTGGCGACTTCCTCGGCGGTTTCCTGGCGGGTGACATAGACAATCGCAGCTCCGGAGACGGCGGTGAGTTTTGCCAGCAGGAGTGATTTGCGTTGGGCGGCGGAGCAGGGAGTGACGCGCAGGTCGAGGTTGTGGCGGTGAAAGCTCAACTGGATGTGGTCGGCCACAGCGATCTGAAAATGGCGGCGGATCTCGCGAGCCACCTTGGGGGTGGCCGTGGCGGTGAGGGCGAGCACGCGGGGGATCTTGAGGTGGCGCAGGATCTTGGCGAGTTTCAGGTAATCCGGGCGGAAGTTATGCCCCCACGCCGAGATGCAATGCGCTTCATCGATGGCGACGAGTTGAATCGGCAGGCGCTTAATCCGCTGCCGGAATCCGTCGTTAGAAAACCGTTCAGGCGCGATGTAGAGTAACTTGAGGGCACCCGAATCTAGCCGTGCATACAACGCGCACAGCTCGTCCGGGGCGAGAGTCGAGTCTAGGCGAGCGGCGGGGATGCCTCGGGCGGTGAGAGCATCGACCTGATCCTTCATCAGCGCGATGAGAGGCGAGACCACCAGGGTCAACCCGTCGAGGAGCAATGCCGGCAATTGATAGCACAGCGATTTACCGCCGCCGGTGGGAAAAACCGCTAGAGCCGAGCGACCGTCGAGCAATGCGCGGATCACGGGTTCCTGGCCGGCACGGAATGCGTCGTGGCCAAAATGATCGCGCAGGGCTTGCAGCATGGTGGAGTTTCTGCGTCCCGCTGGGTAGTAGCAAGTGGTTTTCGTGCTGCTGCTTGCCTACCGTCCTGGTTCAGACGGGGAAGGTGGCCAGCCAGCGCTCGAATGCGGGATGGTCGTTGAGATCGTATTGCCAGCAATGAAACCCGAATTCCCGACCGGTGGCGATATTCTGCGGGAGGTCGTCGATATAGAGGGTGGTATCCGGGCTGAGCGCGTGGGCATCTAACGCATGTTGATAGATTGCGCGCTCAGGCTTGATGCAACCGACCTCGAATGACAGCACTGCGGCGTCAAACAAGGAAAACTCTGGGTAGGCATCAAACAGCCACGGGCAATGAATCGCATTGGTGTTAGAAAAAAGAATGAGGCGGTGACCGCTATCTGCCAACCGTCGCACGCACTGCCACATCGGAGGATTGGGCGTAAAAATCCTCTGCCACGCGGCGCGGAAGTCCCCGGCAGTGACCCCATGATCTAGCACCATGAGCGCCCGCTCGACATACGCCTCGGCCGGAATTTCACCCGCCTCGAACGCGTCCTTAGATCCCAGCACGCGTTTGAGGCACCCGGCGACGTCCGGGTGGTCGTGCGGCAGCAGGCGTGCCAGCGACGCCTCGAAATCAAAATCCAAGAGCACGCGGCCGATATCGTAGAGGAAGGTCATGGGTAAGAAGGGTGGATCTACCGCGGGTGCCGCAGGCGAGGAGGCCGTGCCACGGGAGGCATCTGTACGAGCCATGTAGGCAGGAGCGATCCACCCGCGCAAGCCCGGGCGTTACCAACCGATCCACGCGAGGAACTCGTGATTGCCATCCATTCCGGTGATGGGAGATGGGACGAGGCCACGCCATTGGAGGCCATGCTCGTCCGTGACAAAGTGGCGGATTTTGTCCACGGCGCGTTGGTGGAGCTCGGGGTTGCGGACGATGCCACCCTTGGATATCTCTTCCCGCTGGAGTTCAAATTGCGGTTTGATCAGACAAACGAGGCTCCCTTGCCCTGCTTCTAAGACCGAAAACACCGCCGGGATCACCTTGGTCAGAGAGATGAACGACACGTCCATCACGGCCAGTCGGACCGCCTCGCCGATATCCTCAGGCACCATATGGCGCGCATTGAATTGTTCCTTCACCACCACCCGTGGGTCATTGCGCAGTTTCCAGACCAATTGGTTCGTCCCGACATCCACGGCATGGACGCGCATCGCGCCGCGCTGCAATAAACAATCGGTGAAACCGCCGGTCGAGGCACCCACATCGATGCAGACCCAGCCTGCGGGATCGATCTGGAACGCATCGAGCGCAGCCTCCAGCTTCAAGCCGCCGCGTCCGACAAAGCGAGGTTTGTCCTTGATGGTCAGCGCAGCGTCGAGCGGCAATTTGGTGCTGGGTTTGTCGATGAGATGATCCCCGCTGCGGACTTCACCGGCGAGAACGAGGCGTTTTGCCTGCTCGCGCGAGTCGCACAGCGCGCGTAGGACTAACAGGACATCGACACGTTCGTTTTTCATCGGACCGGGGTGGCGACAAGCAAGCACGCTCAGGGGCGGTCAGCAAGCCCCGTCTGTGGCGATCATTGACACTTGTGTCTTGCCTGATTGGGGATTCGCCGTCAACCATCCACGGCGTGACGCGCCACCGCACCGACGACCTTCGAATCACTGGGATCAATCCGCTCATTTCCCCAGCGGTCCTAGCCTATTACCTACCGCTCACCGAGGCGGCGTCTGAACTCGTAACCAGCGCCCGCGCTCAGGCGGATGCAATTTTGCGTGGTGATGACGACCGCTTGCTGGCGGTTGTTGGTCCGTGCTCGATTCACGATCCAGGGGCAGCCAAGGAATATGCAGCGAAGCTCAAGCCGGTGGCGGAGCGGTTACAAGACGACGTCTTTGTCATGATGCGCGTCTATTTTGAGAAGCCGCGAACGACGGTGGGCTGGAAGGGGCTGATCAATGACCCGACGTTGGACAATTCGTTCGACATCAATCACGGGCTGAGGGTTGCGCGCGGGTTACTGCTAGATTTGGCGAACATGGGCATGCCTGCTGGCACCGAGTTTCTCGATACCATCTTACCCCAATACATTGCCGACCTGATCGCCTGGGGGGCCATCGGCGCCCGCACCACCGAGTCACAAATCCACCGCGAGCTCGCGTCTGGCTTGTCCATGCCCGTCGGATTCAAAAATGGCACCGGTGGGTCGATTCAAATCGCCCTCGACGCCATCGAATCGTCCGCCCACCCGCACCATTTTCTCTCTGTCACCAAGCAAGGAGTCTCGGCGATCATCTCGACCTCCGGCAACTCATCGTGCCACCTGATTCTACGCGGCGGCAAATCCGGGACCAACTACGAGTCATCGAGCATCGACAAGGCGGCGGCGATGTTGCGTGCGCAGCACCTCAACGAGTCGGTGATGGTCGATTGCTCGCACGGCAACTCGCTCAAGGATTATCGCAATCAACCGCAGGTCGCCCGCGATCTGGCCCGCCAGATTGCGGCGGGCAGCAAGGTCATCACCTCGGTCATGATCGAGTCCAACCTGGTCGCCGGAAATCAAAGACTCGCCCCAGACCTCAGCGCGCTCACCCACGGACAATCGGTCACCGACGCCTGCCTTGGCTGGGACGACACGGTGGACACCCTCGATGTGCTAGCAGAAGCGGTGCGCACGCGGCGCGGATGAAGCCGGGCGGCACTCAATGGCCGCTGAGGTAGCGTTCGGTTTCGAGAGCGGCGGCGCAGCCTTGGCCGGCGGCGGTGATCGCTTGGCGGTAATAATGGTCGGCCACATCGCCAGCGGCAAACAAACCCGGGGTTTTGGTTGCAGTGCGCCCTGGGGATTGCAGGATATATCCATTTTCATCCAGATCGACCAGTTCGGCCACAAACCGGCTGTTAGGCACATGACCGATGGCAACAAACACACATGCCACCGCCAACTCTTGGTGAGCACCAGTGACTAGATTTTGCAACATCACCGCGCGCACCTCGCCCTGGTCGTCAGTGAGATACTCGCTCACCGTGGAGTTCCATACCGGCTGAATCTTTGGGTTGGCCAGTACCCGCTCGGCCATGATCTTGGATGCACGCAGCTCGTCACGCCGGTGAATCAGATAGACGGTGCTCGCAAACCGCGTCAAAAAATCGGCTTCCTCGCACGCGCTATCACCGCCGCCGATCACGCACACCGGCACATCCCGGTAGAACGCGCCGTCACAGGTGGCGCACGACGTCAACCCGTGGCCGATGAGTTTCTGCTCGCCGGCCAGGCCGAGGTGGCGGGGCGCGGCTCCGGTGGCGACAATCACCGATTTGGCCTCAAACGTGTCACTGCCCGCCGTGAGCACGAACGACCCATCGTCCCGTCGCTCAACGGCATCCACGCTGGCCCAGGCAATGCGCGCCCCAAATTTTTCTGCCTGCGCCTGCATTTTCATCATCAAATCTGGTCCCATAATCCCCTCGGGATGGCCCGGGAAATTCTCCACCTCGGTGGTGGTGGTCAACTGGCCGCCCGGTTGGGTCCCGGAGAGCAGCAATGGGCGGAGGTTGGCCCGGGCGGTGTAAATAGCAGCGGTGTAGCCCGCGCATCCGGTGCCGATGATGATGACGTTTTCCATGATGGCTTGGCGGGATGACCCGCGCCCGAATGATTCCGGGGATTGGCGATGAGTCAACCCTCGATTTGGAACGATCCCACCTGCGGGCAGCAAGCCCACCGACGAACGCAGATCACAAACCTTGGGCTTGCGTGGCAGTGCGTCTACCGCCATGTAAGGGGGCATCCGCGCGCCACCAGCCCCCTACTGGGTGCTCTGATGGCCCGCTCCACCCAGAACCTTTCCGCTGTCCATCCTTCAGCCCGCCTCATTCCACTCTCTCACATGACCGATCCAGCCCCCACCCCACTCACCGTCGGTACCCGCGGCAGCGAATTGGCGCTGGTCCAAGCCACCACCACAGAAGCGATCCTGCGCAACGCCTTTCCCCACCTGAGCATCACCCGTGAGGTGATCAAAACCACCGGCGACCGGCGCACCGATGTCGCGCTGGCCGATGTCGCCAAGGCCGAGGGCATCTTCGACAAGGGCGTCTTCATCAAGGAACTCGAACAAGCACTCGATGACGGCACCATTGACATCGCCGTCCATAGCTTGAAGGACCTGCCCACCGTGCTCGACCCTCGCTTCACCCTGGCCGCCGTGCTCGAGCGCGCCCCCAGCCGCGACGTCCTGATCACCCGCAGCGGAGGCGGCTTCGAATCCCTACCCAGCGGCGCACGGGTCGGCACCAGCAGCGTGCGGCGGGCCAAGCAGGTGCTGTTCCTGCGGCCCGACCTGCGCGTCGTTGACCTCCGCGGCAATGTCCCCACCCGCCTGACTAAGATGTTAGACGGCACCCATCACGATGCCATCCTACTCGCAGAAGCCGGCCTAGTGCGACTCGGGTACCTGCCAGAAGTCGCCACCACCCACGGCCCGGAACCCGTCCTCGACATCCCGGGACTATCCGCACTCCGGCTCGATGAAAGCGTGTTTTACCCAGCTGCCGGCCAAGGTGCCATCGGCTTGGAAATCCGCACCCACGACACGCACAGCCTGGTGATAGCGCAAACCATCGGCCACCCGCCAACCTGGCTGCGCATTACCGCCGAACGCGAATTCCTGCGGTTGTTAGACGCTGGGTGTCACACGCCCGTCGGGGTGTTCTCCACCCTATCAGACAATATCCTCCATCTCAGTGCCCGGGTGTTTCCCGAGGCGGGTGGCCCACCTCAAACCAGCCAAGCCACGGGCACGGATCCATTCGTGGTGGCACAATCTCTCTTCACATCTCTCACATGAGCTCATCTGGAATCTGTTATTTAGTCGGCGCCGGCCCTGGCGACCTCGGCCTAGTCACGCTACGCGCCAAAGAATGCATCGAGCGCGCCGACGTCCTCGTCTATGACGCGCTCAGCAACCCGGAACTCGTACAATGGACGAAACCCGGCTGCGAAAAAATTGCGGTGGGCAAGCGCGCCAACGACCACACGCTGCCCCAGGACGAGATCAACGCGCTGATCGTGAAAAAAACCAAGTCTGGCCTGACCGTCGTGCGCCTGAAAGGTGGCGACCCGATGATCTTCGGTCGCGGGGGCGAGGAAGCCGCAGAACTGGCGGCCGCGGGGGTTGCCTTTGAGATCGTGCCTGGCATCAGTTCCTCGATTGCCGGGCCGTGTTATGCCGGCATCCCGGTGACCCACCGCGACCACTCGACCCAGCTCACGATTTTCACCGGTCACGAGGACCCCACCAAAGGCTACAGCTCGGTGGATTACGCCCAACTTGCCATGACCCCCGGCACGAAAGTGATGCTCATGGGCGTCTCGCGCTTGCGCGAAATCACCCACTCGTTCATCGAGCATGGGGCCGACCCCACCACCCCCATCGCCCTGACCCGTTGGGCAACTACCGGCTCCCAACAAACGATCGTCGGCACCCTCACCACCATCGCCGAGATCGCCGATCGCGAAAACTTCCAAGCCCCGGCCGTCGCCGTCATCGGAACCGTCGTCAACGAACGTAAAAATATCAATTGGTTCGAAAAACGCCCGCTGTTCGGCAAACGCATCGTCGTCACGCGCACCCGCGAACAAGCCGGAGAACTGACCCAGTCCCTGCGCAACCTTGGCGCCGATGTCGTCGAACTGCCCACCATCCGCATCGAACACCCGGAGGATAAAATCGGTTTTGCGGAGATGGTCACCCATGCCCACGAATACGACTGGCTCGTCTTCACCAGCCCCAACGGCGTGGAACGGTTCTTCGACGCGTTCTTTGCCTGCTTCGACGACGCCCGCAGCCTCGGCAACCCGCGCATCGCCGCCATCGGCACCGCCACCGCCAAAAAAATCCGCGACTATCGGTTCGCCGTTGACCTCCTGCCCAAACGCTTCGTCGCTGAGGGACTGATCGAAGCCTTTCAAAAAGACTCGATCGAAAACCAAACCATCCTGTGGATCAAGGCCGCCGAATCCCGCGACGTTATCTACGACGGTCTCACCGCCCTGGGTGCCATCGTCGATGAATGCATCGCCTACCAAACACTGCCCGCCACCGGCGACTCCACGGGTGCCATCGCCCGCCTCGCCGAACAAGGTGCCGACATGATCACCTTCACGTCCGGCTCAACCGTGGACCATTTCTTCGCCCTCGGCGTACCATGGCCGACCGGCTGCGTCGCCGCCAGCATCGGCCCAGTCACCAGCGAGGCTCTCGTCAAACACAGCCACCCAGCCGCCATCGAAGCCAAGGGTCACGACATCGCCGGCCTAACTGCCGCTATCGTCAAATACTTCCGTAAAAAATAACGCCGCAGCGTGAGCGACCGACCGGCGCGACGCTTATGCTCGCACCTCCGCCACCCGCCACCCGCGCCACGCGTGAATGAAAAACGCCCCCGCAAACGCGAACATAAACAGCGAGAAAAACTGTCCCTTAGTTAGGCTGCCGACCATCGCCGCATCCGGCTCGCGGAATTGCTCGCCGATGATCCGGAACGTGGCATAAAGCGCGAAAAACATCCCAGTGAGCAGCCCGTCCGGCGCTTTCGGAAACCGGGTGCGCACGAGCCACAAAATCGCCAGCAACGAGAGTCCCTCTAACAACCCTTCGTAGATCTGCGACGGATGCCGTTCTGGCAGGAAATTGCCTAACGCCTGGGACACCTCAGGGTGCTCGCGCGCTGCGGTGATCAGCGCCGTCAACGAATCCGCATCTGCAAGCTGCCCGTCCACACGCGTGCATGCCTGCCAGGCCGCACTTTGCACTTGGGCGGGCTCCTCGCTCAACGACAATGGAAATTTCACCGCCCATGCCACGCCCTGGCAGACCCGGCCGTAGAGTTCGCCATTGATGAAGTTCGCCGCTCGTCCGAATAATATCCCGAGTGGGGCGACCACGCACAACCCATCACCCAGGCC
>JAYSPI010000150.1:0-9823 GCA_043722215.1 Prosthecobacter sp. | reverse complement strand
GCCGTGCGCGTTGCCACCCCGGGGTTTTCTTTCCCAGTGAATCGACTTGTCGGGCCGGTGGCTGCGGCTAAGTTGCGGCAGTTCCACAAGCATTGATTCTCCATGACCGCCCTCGCCCCAATTTTGCAGGTGATCCTGCTGCTCGCCGTCGTGCTGACGGTATTCAACGTCATCATCTTCGTTCATGAGCTCGGCCACTTCCTGGCCGCCAAATGGCGCGGCCTCAAGGTCGAACGATTCCAAATTTGGTTCGGTCAGGCGATTTGGAAAAAAGAAATCAACGGGGTACAATACGGGTTGGGCTGGATTCCAGCAGGTGGATTTGTGGCCCTGCCACAGATGGCGCCGATGGAGGCGTTAGAAGGGGCGGCGCTGGATCATGCACCGCTGCCGCCGATTAGCTCGTTAGATAAGATCATCGTCGCGGTTGCGGGGCCGTTATTTTCCATGTTGTTGGCGCTTGTATCCGCAGTGGTGGTCTGGCAGGTCGGCACTCCTAAGGATTTTATTCCCTCACAGATCGTCGGCGAGGTGCTCGCCGGTAGTCCGGCGGCCATTGCGGGTATCCACCCCGGCGATAAGATCGTCCGCATTAATGGCCATGCGGTCAATGGTTTCGCCGGCTCACTCGACAGCATCACCGAGGGCATTATCCTCAGCAAAGGCAAACAGATCGAGTTTACCATCGAGCGCCCGGGCAACCCGGCTCCGCTGACACTGATCTCCGAGTTCCGCACCGAGAAAACGAAATGGTTCCAGCGCAACGGCCTGCGCCAAATCGGTATCGGCCCGCAAATCGATCACCTCGAGATCAGCTCGATCCTCGCCGGTAGTCCGGCCGCCAAGGCCGGCTTCCGCAAAGGCGATACGCTAGTGACCATGAATGGCCAGAAATTCACCTCTGATGTGACCGCGATCGCCTTCATCAAGGGCACCGGTGCGCAGCCGATCCGGTTCGAGGTTTCGCGCCACGACCAACTCGTGCCACTCACCGCCACCCCGCAGACGCCCATCGCCCCGGCTGGTAAGGGGCCTATGTTAGGCGTTGGGTTTTATAACGCTCCCTATCAGAACCGTAGCCTCATCCATCCAGGGCCAATCCGCCAGGTGGCCGACACGCTGCGGACGATGTGGACGACCATCACCAGCGTGGTGGCCCGCGATTCCAGTATCGGCGTGGGTCACCTGAGCGGCCCGGTGGGCATCGGCTCGCTCCTCTATCAATTCTTGCAGATGGAGGACGGCTGGCGGCGGATTTTTTCCTTCATGGTACTGTTCAACGTCAATCTAGCAGTCCTCAATATGATGCCATTTCCGGTGCTCGATGGTGGCCACATCACGCTCGCAATCCTTGAAAAAATATTTGGGCGGCCGGTTAAGGCTAGGCCGCTAGAAATCCTTCAAACTGCTTGTGCGCTGGCTTTGATGGGCTTGATGCTGTTTGTCTCTAGCAAAGATATCGGCGATAAATTTGGCCACGGCCCGTCGGCAGGTCAGGAGATTGTCTTTCCGGCGAGCTAGCTGCCGCCGGCCGTGGGTGCTGGAGTGAGTGGCTGGCCGCTCAGTCGTCGAGGGTGCTGACGTCACCTTCAGGCAATCCTTGGGCGCGGGCCTTGAGCAGACGGCGCATGATTTTTCCTGAGCGTGTTTTTGGAAGGTTGTCGATGAAGCGCACCTCCTCGGGGCGGGCGATTGGGCCGAGGTGTTGGGACACGTGCTGGCGGAGTTCTTCGCTTAGATTTTCAGTTGGCTGATATCCCGGATTGAGTTGGACATAGCAGAAGATGATTTGGCCTTTGAGTTCGTGGGGCAGGCCGATGGCCGCAGATTCCGCCACCGCAGGATGGGTGATGAGTGCCGATTCGACTTCCGCTGTGCCCAAGCGGTGGCCCGAAACCTTGATCACATCGTCCACGCGACCGATGATCCAATAGTAACCATCGGCATCGCGGCGCGCGGAGTCGCCCGTCATGTATTTACCGGGATACTTGCTCCAATACGATTGCACGTAGCGGTCGTCATCTTTGTAAATGGTGCGCAACATCGCGGGCCACGGGTGCTTGAGCACTAGAAACCCTTCCGCTCCGTCCGCCACTGGTGTGCCGTCCTCATCGACGATTTCGGCTTCCTGCCCGAAAAATGGCCGTGTGCCTGAGCCAGGTTTGAGTGGCACCACCGGCGTCGGTGCTATCATGAATGCTCCAGTTTCTGTCTGCCACCAGGTATCCATGATCGGGCATTGGTCGCGCCCGATAACGTGATGGAACCACTTCCAGGCTTCTGGGTTGATCGGCTCGCCGACCGAGCCTAGCAGGCGCAGTGATGATAGGTCGTGTTTGTTAGGCCAGGCGTCGCCAAAGCGCATCAGGGCGCGGATGGCGGTTGGTGCGGTGTAGAAGATCGAGATTCCGTAGCGTTCGATGAGTTGCCACCAGCGATTGGGATAGGGATATGACGGGCCGCCCTCGAAGATGAAGGCGGTGGCACCGTTGAGCAGCGGCCCGTAAACGATATACGAGTGGCCAGTGATCCAGCCGGGGTCAGCGGTGCACCAGAAGCGGTCCTCATCGGTGATATCGAAGACGTATTTGAGCGTTGAATAGGTGCCAACCATGTAGCCGCCATGGGTGTGTAGAATCGCCTTGGGGGTGCCGGTGGACCCGGAGGTGTAAAGAATGAAGAGCGGGTCCTCGGCGTCCATCACTTCCGTGGCGCATTTTCCATTGGCAATGGGCAGCGCGCACAAGTCGTGATACCAGTGGTCGCGCATCGCCTCCATCGCCACCTCGTGGCCGATGCGTCGAACTACCACGACGTTTTCGACGGTCGGACAGTGGCGGAGTGAATCATCGACGATGCGCTTGAGTTCCACAAGTTTGCCATTTTGGTGGCTGCCATCACAGGTGATGACCAACTTCGATTGGCTGTCAGCGATGCGACCTTGCAGGGCATCCACCGAGAACCCGCCGAAGACCACCGAGTGAATGGCTCCGATCTTGGCGCAGGCGAGCATGGCGAAGACGATTTCTGGGACGCGACCCATGTAGATCGTGACGCGGTCGCCTTTGACGATGCCCATCGCCTTGATGATGTTAGCCATCCGGCAGACCTCGCGGTTGAGCGAGTAGTAAGAAAACGTGCGATCGCTTTTGCCGTCCTCGCTTTCCCAGATGAGGGCCAGCTTGTTTTTGCGATACGTTTTGAGGTGGCGATCTACGGCGTTGTGGGCGATATTGACCTTGCCGCCAGTAAACCACTTGAAAAACGGTGCATTTGAGTCGTCAAGCACCTGCTGCCACGGCTCAAACCATTCCAGTTCGGTCGCCTCGTTGGCCCAAAACCCCTGCAAATCATTGCGAGCGAATGCCGCCATTTGGTCCCAATCCTTTAGCCGGGCCTGGGCAACCACCTCGTTAGACGGATAGAAAACTTCACCTTCCATGGTTTTTTTAGTGTGGAGCATATCGCAGGTTTGAGTGGGGAATTTCAGCGCAGCCTACCAGGGTTTCTGTTTGAGGCCAGCTGGAAATCGGTCAATCACGAAAAAAAGATCCGCATTTCGGCAATGGCATGAGCGGCGTTAGCAGGTGGCACGGGTGAGAATTCTGAGTCATCATGGTGGATGGGCTCTGGACGCGGGCGGTTCCAGAGCATAGACCGTGCGCATGACCGTTCGCACGCGCTTCGCGCCATCGCCCACCGGCTACCTGCATGTCGGGGGGGCCCGCACCGCCTTGTTCAATTGGCTGTTTGCCCGCCATCACGGCGGCACCTTTGTGTTGCGGGTCGAGGATACCGATGAGGCCCGCAATACGGATGCCGCCCGGCAGGCCATCTTCGACGGCATGCGCTGGCTCGGCCTCGACTGGGATGAGGGGCCCAACCAGGGCGGTGGCTTCGGACCGTATTGCCAAAGCCAACGCACCCCGATCTACGACGCCTGGTTCCAAAAACTGGTGGTGGCGGGGCGTGTCTATCAGGACGATGGTGCCTGGCGGTTTCGATTTGAGCGCAAGCCGGTCACGATGCGCGATCTGGTGTGCGGTGAGGTCACCATCGATTACCGGGACGAGTCGAACACGCCGGACATGGTGGTGAAGCGGTCGGACGGTTCGTATGTGTTTCATTTTGTCAATGTGGTGGACGATCTGGAAATGGAGATCAGTCACGTGATCCGGGGTGAGGATCACCTGATGAACACGCCCAAGCATTTGCAGCTCATTGAGGCGTTAGGTGGGCAGGCCCCGCACTACGCGCACATTCCGTTGATTCTCAATCCGGATGGTTCGAAGATGTCCAAGCGCGACGCTGGGGCGGCGGTGGGTGATTACCCTCGTCAGGGGTTTTTGCCGGGCGCCGTCGCCAATTTTATCGCGCTGTTAGGTTGGTCCGCCAAATCCGACCAGGAGATCTTCACGCTTGAGGAACTGGCCGAGCGGTTTTCGCTAGAGAATGTCAATCGCGCACCCGGCCGCTTTGATTTTGAAAAATGCAAGTGGGTGAACCAACAACACATGGCCAAACTGAGCAACGCGCAGTTTGCTGCGCTGTCGGGTGAATTTATCCAACATGCCGGCTTGCCGGTAGCGGCCTACACCGATGCCGTGGCCGCCGCCGTGAAAGATAAAGTCCGCCTGCTGAGCGAAGTGCCAACCGCCGTGGATTTTTTGCTGCTCGACGAGTTTACCTACGACGCCGAGGCCGTGGCGAAAGTTCGCGGCAACCCACAGGCCAAAGCATTGCTGGAGTCACTCGCCACTGCATTCGACGCGGTGGTCCATTGGTCAGCGGATGCCGCCAAGGACGTCCTCGGCGCCACCGCCAAGGCGGTCGGTGCCAAGCCCGGGTTGTTGATGTTTCCGTTGCGCGTTGCGCTCTCAGGGCGTGCCCATGGCCCGGACCTCGGTGACCTGCTCGTCCTGCTAGGTCAACACCGCTGCAGCGCGCGCGTACGGCAGTTCACGGCTTCACTCTAATCTAACACACGATCTAATGCGTGACGTTTATACGCTCGATGACCTAGTCTCACGGGACTTGCTGGATGCCGGTGCCGCTCAACCTGCGCGGTTGGCTGTGCTCGGGTGGCCGGTGGCGCACTCGGCCTCGCCGCAGATGCACCAGGCGGCGCTGGATGCGAGCGCCATAGACGCGCGCTACATTCGTCTGGCGGTTGAGCCGGGGGGGATTCCGTTTGCGCTGGGGCGGCTGCGGGAGTTAGCGTTTATTGGCTGCAATGTGACGGTGCCGCACAAGTTGGCGGCGCTCGCGGCATGTGGGGCCGTGGCGTCGGGTGCGCAGGCGTTGGGGGCAGTCAACACGGTGCGATTTGACCCAGATGTCACGCGCGGGTTCAACACTGACGGGCAGGGGTTCGCTCACGCCATCGAGGCGGATTTCGGCGCGCCTCTGGCAACCCTTCGCGTTGCCATCGTCGGTGCCGGCGGCGGTGCGGGGCAGGCCATCGCGACTCAGTGCGTGCTGTTAGGCGTGCCGCGCCTTGTCCTCATTAACCGCACGGCGGACAAGCTCGGTGCGCTGGTGGATCGTTTGCGCGCCCTTGGTACCGCGACTGAAATCGTCGCGCTGTCATTAGCGGATGGTTCGCTTTCGGCTCATTGTCAGGCCTGTGATCTGCTAGTCAATGCGTCCTCGGTGGGTCTTCACGCTGGTGAGCCATCGATCCTGCGGGCGGAATGTTTGCGCAAAACCCCATGGGTATATGATGCGATCTATCACCCGCCGGTCACGCCACTCCTTGCGCTGGCCAGACAGGCCGGTTGTCGGACATCCAATGGGCTCTCGATGCTGGTGCAACAGGGAGCGCTCGCCTTTCAGCATTGGTTTCCGCAAACCGAGCCGCTGGCGGTGATGCGCGCTGCTCTCACGCGCTAGCAACGAACAGAGTGGTTAGTGATGCGCGGGCGTTGGCAGCGGGGCGCTGGCGGGCATTACTCCCGGTTCGTCCACGGCATACCAATGGCAGGCGGCAATCCGCACGATTTCAAAGGCGCGGTGTTGGTTCACCTCTAGGCGGCGGACTTTTACCCGCACACGGATCATTCCTTCGGGATTGAGAGGTGGGAGTTTCGAGCCGAAAACCTGATGGCCGCTGCGCGCTAGATTGAAGGCGGCATCTAGCAGTTGTCCATCGGCGCTGGTGCGGGCGACTAGAAACTCTGGCGATGGCACGCCGAGCGCCGTCGGTTGCCCGAAACGTGGTGCGTAGAGGACCAAGCTAAACGTGTCCAATGACTTGCGCTCGTCAGCCAGGCGTTCGCGCGCTAGCAGTCGAAACTCCCCCTCGGCGGGGCCGCTGCCCGCGAGGAAAAGTGGCCATGGGTAGTCGCCGTAGCGTGCGAAATGCTCCCAGTCGAGTCGCCACTCGCCATTTTCCTCGCGGAAAACCGCCTCGATTTGTTGGTTGTCGGCGTCGCTCCAGAGGGTTTCTAGGGCATTGCCGCCGGGGAGTTTGAGCACCGCGTTGGCCGCTAAGTGGAGGGTACTGGGAGCGATGTTTATCAGTGGATTCAGGCTGTAGAAATGTGCCATCCGGGAGGACATGGGAACGGGGGTGAGGACAAACTGGTTGCGATTTTCCGGGGTGCCTGCGGCCATGAACCCGGCAAAGACACCGGAGCATGGTGGGACGGCGTGATTGATGAAATCCATGTCTTCAACCGAGACGGTTGGGGCGTGAGCGGCGGCGGTCGCGCGCCCAGATAGCGATTCCGTCGGCCACCACCAGTGCGCGCAACCGATAATTACCCCCAGCACGATCGCCCAGCCGAGTGCTAGCAACCAGATCACATGGCGATTCCAGCGTGACTTACGGCTCCGGCCCCGATGTGAGCGAGCGGGTCGGGATGACGTCGAGTGCCGGGTGCTGGGTGCTGCGGTGGGCAGTCTGCCGAGGTCTGGGATGGCGTTGCATTTTGGGCAGCGGCGGGCGACGCGCTCGCTCGCTGGAGATCGGAACAGGGAGCCACAACGGCCACAGTGAAACCACAGCCTGGCAGCATGGGTGGCGCTTGGCTTGATTACGGGGTGATCCATTCCTTGTGCAGCAATTGTGTGATCATCCATTGATTCGGCAGCGAGCCCGCCAGCCCATGATCGAGGCGTAGCGTGAGTTTTTGTTGTGCCTCCGAGCCGTTCAGAATTTCACCACTCCAGAATAACTTTCCTAGCCGCTGGTCTGCCGTCTCGCCCCGGCGAGTATATCCCCAAATCGCCTGCCTCCCGTCGGGTGATACTAATTGATAGCTATGATACTCCGCCTCCGGATAGGTGGCGGTGTAAAACAGGTTGGTCATGACGATGGCGCGAATTTCTCGGGTGTCGCCCTGGTTGTGTGCCATCTCGCTGAAGGTGGCGGTCCCGTAACCGGTAGTTGCCTTCCAATCGAGTTGCAGTTGTCGGTCGATGACCACGCAATAGGCGCTGAAGGTAGTAAAATCGGGCAGCGTGCCTTCTAGCAGCCCGAATGGATGACCCTCATTTTCGATCACGCTCCAGGTGCTGGTGGTGGCGGGTTGCCATGCTTTGGAGATTGCCGTCGGGCGTCGCTTGGCGCGGATGAGTGGCTCGACGGTGGCCGAGTCCCGCACCAATGGCAGGATGTCCTCGATGATCGCCGCGCTAACATAGCCTCGGTATAACTGCACGGCTTCTGCCTGGCGGAGCGTCAAATTGTTCATGGGTGCCATGTCGAGCGGTTGGTCCTCTTGCTCTAACACAAGCTTTTGGGTGGGTTGTTTTCCCAAGCGCGGGTGTGCGGCGCTGGATCGATTGATCATCGGCAAGAGAAACAAGGCTGCCACCACCACGGTGACGACTCCCACGCCGCTGCCGATGATCCAGCGCATGGATGATTTGTGGGCCAGCCCCCATTGGCTGCCCTCGCCTTGCCACCCGCGGCGCGGGTCAGGGGCCGTTGGGTGGGTCATCCGCCGGGCGACCTTGGGCGCGGTCGGGATTTCAGGGGTCAAGCGCACGACGGAGCCATTGATGGACCGCACGTCGAGGGGGCGCTCGGATTGCTGACGCTGTGGGTTAGCGTCGATCCTCAGTCCGGCACGGTTGCGGCCGGTTGTGGCTGCGGTCAGGGGTTGTTTCTTGGGCGGCAGCAGCCGGATCGGGGTGTTTTGGGAGGGCTCGATGGGGTCGCCGCATGTGTCATCAGGCGACCCGGGAGGCGCATGATCGGGTGGGTCGATGAGGGGTGATGCCATCTTGCAAATCGGGACAGCGCGAACATGCCGCCATATCGATGCTCATGCAAGCGGGTTCAGATCAAATGGCAGGCGGCAACGATGATCGTGGAGGCGATGATGCCGTGGTGCTCGCAAAGACTCCTCCTCCTAACAAGCGCCCGCCGTCGTAAAACGCGCAGATCTGACCCGCTGCGATTGCCCGCTGCGGGCGCTGGAACTCGAGTTCGAGTGTGCCGTCGCCTAGCGGCGTGATGACGGCGGGCTCGGCTTTGGCGCGGTAGCGTGGTTGAGCTTCGACGAGGCGGCGGGAATCCAGGCGCTCGTTGAGAGTGGTGATTGTGCCGACGGTGCAATGCTGGGTGTAGAGACCTGCGGTGTTGGGGGTGTCCCAGCCGACGATGAGGCGGCGTGTCAGAGGGTCTTTGCCGACGACGACATAGGCCATGCCATCGCGCGGTGAGGCGACGCCGTGGCCTTTGCGCTGGCCGAGGGTGTAGAGGTGGAGGCCGCGGTGTTGGCCGAGGATGTGACCGGTGACATCGACGATATCTCCGGGCGCATCGGCCACATAGTGGCGGAGAAAGTCGGTCATTTTCACTTGGCCGAGGAAGCAGATCCCTTGGCTGTCTTTTTTGGTGGCGACGGGCAGGTTGAACCGTCGTGCGACGTCGCGCACCTCGGGTTTGAGCATTTCTCCGGTAGGAAACAGGGCTCGGGCCGCTTGAGCTTGGGTCATCAATGAGAGAAAGTAGCTTTGGTCTTTGTTGGGGTCTGCACCACGCAGAATCGCCGCCGAACCATCTGCAAGTGTACGATGCCGCGCGTAATGGCCGGTTGCAACGTGCTCAAATCCCTGCTCAAGGGCATAGTCGAGAAACACGCCGAACTTCATTTCACGGTTGCACCAGACGTCGGGGTTGGGCGTGACCCCGCGGCGATAGCCCTCGATCAAGTAATCGACGATCCGATTCCGGTAAGCATCGATGAGATCGATGACGCGGAACTCGATTCCCAAGGTTTTGGCCACGGCGCGCGCGTCCTGGATGTCTTGTTCCCACGGGCAATCACCTGGGATGCCCTCGTCATTGATCCAATTTTTCATGTAGCCGGCGGTGACCTGATGTCCCTGCTCGACCAATAGTGCGGCGGCGACTGCGCTATCCACGCCGCCCGAGAGTCCTACCAACACCTTTGCCATGCACGATGATGGACCGCCTCCGCCCGCTCGTCCAAGCTCGAACTTGCGCGCCTTACTCCGGATCTTCGACCGGTGCCTTCGGTAGCTTGTCCACCGCTTCGAGCAGGTTGACCAAGCCGACGCCGCGGATGGCCGATGAATCGTGATAGAACCGGAGCACGGGCGTGGATTTGAGGACCACGCGCTTCATGATTTTGGATTGGATCGAGCCGTGGTCGCGGTTGAGTTTTTCGATCACGGGGCCGGATTCTCCGCCGAGCACGCTAGTCCAGACTTTGCCTTCCTTGAGGTCTTGGGTGACTTCCACACCACTGACGGTCACCAGTTTGCCATGCCATTCATAATCTTTTTGGATGACGCTGCCGATTTCACGGCGGAGCAGTTCGTTGACTCGATCAAGGCGGCGGGACAT
>JAYSPI010000149.1:0-6142 GCA_043722215.1 Prosthecobacter sp. | reverse complement strand
GGGTCAAGCCGGTGCGTGAGGCTTTTTCAAGTTCCTCGACCCCGGCGGAGTCGCGCATCAGGTCGCGCATGTCGGCGTTTTCGTCCCATTTTTGTTTTTTCATGGACGCGCGGGCCGAGGCGTCTTTGGAGCCTTTGATGGCGGCACCGTCAATGGGATGGTGTTTGATGATATCGTTATACACCTCGGATGCCAGCAACGGTTCGTCGCGATTGAGGTAAAACTCGGCGAGCTTGTGCAGGAGTTTGTTGTTTTCGGGGCTGTATTTGCGGATGATTTCGAGGGCGAAGGCGGCGGTTTCAAACAATTCGAGTTTGAGGGCGGTGTCGTGAAGCTAGTCGTTGGCTTGGTCGTTAAGGGGGTCTTTTTCGAGTTCCTTTTCGATAAGCGGCAGGGTTGCCTCGGGATCTTTTTTGGCCTGGCTGTGGAGTTTCATGACGCCCATGCCGCCGCTAGTGCGGCCAAAGAGTCCCTTCTTTTTGATGCCGCCGGCGATTTGGAGTTCACATTTGCGCAGCAGCTTGCGCCCCTCCAGGAATCCCGGGCTATCCTTGAGCACGCCCTGAAGGAGTTTGACGGCGTAGTCGAGGTTGGAGCGTTGGACGGCGGTGAGAGCGTTGAGCCACAGCGGTTTCAGGTGCAGTGGGAGTTCTTTTTCGGTGATCTCAGGCATGGTTGTGAAGCTTGTTGCGGTTTTTAAACTGCCGCTGTGCAGGAGTCGGCGGCAACTAAGATGGTGCTTGGACGGGGGCTTGGCAAGCGCGGGTGATGGAGAAAATCAGCAGATTGACAGCGGTTCTGTTTTTTAGGGATTGATGGTTTGGAATGGATGCGTTACCGAAGTGCCGCCGATGCGGCGAGTGCTGCATCGGCCATTATTATCCCACGCCATCATGCCTCCGCGCCCCAACAAGTCGGGAAGACGTCCGTCCCGCAACCGTAACCGATATGGTCCGCCCAAGCGATCCACCAAAGACGAGGAAGAAAAGGCCGTGGAAGTGGATGGCGAAATCTCCTCGGTGCTGGCTGGCACTATGTTCCGCGTGAAACTTGAAAGCGGGCACGAGGTGCTGGCGCATATTTCCGGCAAGATGCGCAAGCGCTTCATCCGCTTGGTGGTGGGCGACAAGGTCAAAATGGAAATGTCTCCCTATGATCTGTCCAAGGCGCGGATTGTGTTCCGCATGAGCTGAGGAGGGCTTCCTCACTCCTCGCTGCGCTCCACATGGCCGCTGCGGCGTTCGATGACAATGTCGCCTAACAGGTCGCGCTGGCGGACGACGAACTGGTTGAGTTTCATGAGTTCGAGCAAGGCGAGGAAGGTGACGATGACTTCCGCCTTGGTGGTGGCGGATTGAAACAGTTCTTCGAAGCGGCGGGACTCGCCGGGTTGGAATTGCGCCATGAGCAACTCGATTTTATCCGACACGGTGAAGCGATCATCGATGATATCGCCGAAGTCATGGGACTCCTCGAAGCGTTTGAGGACGTTTTGGAAGGCGCGGATGAGATCGAAAATCGAGACTTCGGCGAGTGTGGGAGGTGCTGGTTCGGGTAGATCCATGGCATCCGGTTGGTGTTCGAAGCGGCCTTCCTGCTCGCGTGCGCACAGCGCAAGAAATCCGGCGGCGTCCTTGAATTTTTTGTATTCGATGAGCTGGCGGATGAGTTCCCAACGTGGGTCGTCCTCTTGGGCATCGTCCTCGGGCGGTTGATCGACGCGCGGCAGTAGGGTGCGGCTTTTCAAATACATGAGGTTGGCGGCCATCACGATGAACTCAGACGCCAGGTCGATGTTGAGCAGCTTGAAGGTATTGAGGTAATCGAGGTATTGGCGCGTGATGCGCTCGATGGAAATCGCCTGGATGTCCACCTCGTCTTTCTTGATGAGGTAAAGCAGCAGGTCGAGCGGACCCTCGAAGATTTCAAGGCGAACTTTGTAGTCGGTGGCTTCCACGGCCACCGTGGTAGTGGGTGGACGATGAGTGGGCGAGGCAAATTTCACTCGCGTCTCCAGCAGAGCTGGGATTGACTCGCGTGGGCTAGCAAGAGGTCCGCATTATGGATTCCGAGCAATCACAAAATTTCAACGAGCGTCTGAGCGCGTGGGTGGTGAACCAGGGGTTTTGGTTTCAACTCCGGTATTCTGTGTCGGGCAGTGGGCTGAAGGGGCGGGCCATGATGCATTTGCTTCGACTCACTTTCCGGGTTTTTATTTTCCTCCTGCTGGTGGCGGTGGGCGGGTGGATTTACTTGGTGAAGCGCACGGAATCGAAGGATTTTTCAACGGGTTTGAAGCGTCAGTTGCAGCGTGCCTTATCGGCGGTCGAACTGGATATGAGAGGCACCACTCAAGCGCAGGGGGGACTCGATATCACGCGGTTAGCCGCTGTCGGTGGGGCCTCGACATTTTTTTCCAGTTTGGAGGCTAAGAACGTTCGCTGCAGGATGGGGGTGCTTGACGGCTTGCTGGGCGTGTGGAGGCCCGATATCATTTCGATCGCGCGCCTAGATATGGATCTGCGTGCGGGCGCAGACGATGCGGAATGCGCAAGGAAGATGGCGGTCACGTTGTTTGACCGCTCGCCCAAGATTGATGTGCAGTCATTGGAAGTCGCCGATGCCACGGTGCGCTGGGGCTACTCCGCGCGCACCGAAGGAGCGATTGAATCGAGCTCCTTGAAAATCCAGCGTACTGCGAGTGGGTGGAGGATGTCATTCAAGGGTGGCTCATTCTATCAGAATTGGCTCGGCAAGTTGGAGGTGGTGAACCTAGTGGTCGCATGCGACCCGTCAGGACTGGTGTTCGAGAAGGCCGAGATGAAGCTCGGCAACGCGACCGTTGACTTCACGGGCGTGCGAGTGAGCGGCGGCGAGAGGCCGCAAGTGGCCGGTATCGTAAAAATTCGCAAGTTATCATTGGAGCAGATTTTGCCGCCTGCGCTGCTAAACTTCCTAGAGGGTTCATTTTCTGGAGATTTCCGGATCTTTGGATCGACCAATTCCGCAGATGGGGTAGGATTTGACGGGCAGGTTGTATTGGATGGACGCGACTCAATTACCTTGCGGGAACAGATCCCGCTGCTCAAGGCCTTGTCGGTGGTGGACTATGTTAGGAAGTATCACCGCGTTGATTTCCGCGAAGGATCGTACCAATTAAAAACGATCCGCGGTGGATTGGAACTCACAGAGATCAAGTTGAAAGCTGACGATCTGCTAACGCTAGATGGAAATTTGAGTGTGCGGCTGCCAACTCGCGAAGAAATCGAGGTGACGGCGAACCAAAGCGCGGATAGTGCATCGATGTTAGCCGGTGATGATAAGGCTGCGCAGATTGAATCTAAATTCACGTTGAGGAGAGCCGCGCAGGAGGCTCTTCGAATCAAAGAGGGGAACCAGAGTGTGGAATCGCTGTCATTATTTGACCGATTAGGGTTGAATATCGAGTTGCGCCGCCTGCAATTAGAGAACACCGAGCGCATGTCCCGGATTCTTCAGTACCAGGGCGAGTTGCGCCTTTCGCTGTTAGGCGATGCCTTTGATCGTGGGCGTGACCTGCAGGCTCACTATCCGGTGGACCCGGCTACCGGCAGAGTTCCACTGATCGTGCCGATTGAGGGCAGTCTCTACGATTTGACGCTCAAGCAGGCGGAGTTGATCTATCAGCAGGGCCATCGTTAGATTTCAGAGGTCCGCTGTTCAGGCCGAGGTTGCGGTAGATTTCGCAGGTGGCGCGGCTCCTATTCAAGGTATAGAAGTGGATGCCATCGACCTCCTGGTTAAGGAGGTCGGCGCATTGCTCGGAGGCATAGTGGATGCCGATGTGTTCCACGGCCTCAGGGATGTGATTCGCTCGATTGAGGG
Organism: Prosthecobacter sp.; assembly: GCA_043722215.1. Classification (GTDB taxonomy): domain Bacteria; phylum Verrucomicrobiota; class Verrucomicrobiia; order Verrucomicrobiales; family Akkermansiaceae; genus Luteolibacter. The sequence continues at coordinate 2,278 of JAYSPI010000149.1, read as the reverse complement.
CGCGGATGAGCTTGGCGGGGTAGCGGGTGCCGCCGGCCAGTTCGGCCATGCGCTTCATGCCCGCGAGAGAGGTGACGGGCATGATGCCTGCGATGATGGGGATCTGGATACCGGCCAGGCGGCAGCGGTCGCGAAAATCTAGGAAATCATGGTTGTCAAAAAAGAGCTGGGTGCAGATATAGTCGGCTCCTTCGTCCACTTTGGCCTTGAGAAAATCAAGTTCGAGCATGCGGTTTGGGGTGCTCGGGTGGCCTTCGGGGAAGCCGGCGACGCCGATGCCGAACCCTCGGGGGTCGGGGTGCTCGCCGGACTCGTTGAATTGGCGAATGCATTTGACGAGTTCTGCGGCGTAGAGGAAGTCGCTGGTGGGCGGATGCCAAGTCCCCGCGTGGTGAGGCGGGTCGCCGCGCAGGGCGAGGATGTTGGTCACCCCGGCGGCGGCGTAGCGCTGGAGAATGGACCCAATCTCATCGGCCGAGTGGCCGACGCACGTCAAGTGCGGGACCGGTGGGATCGAGGTCGTTTGCTGAATCCGCACGACTAGGTCGTGAGTGAGTTCACGCGTGTGGCCGCCAGCGCCGTAGGTGACGGAAACGAACGACGGGTGGAGTGCTTCTAGGTCGCGAATCGTGAGGTAGAGGTCTTCCCAAGCGGCAGTTTGGCGGGGCGGGAAAAACTCAAATGAGAGAGAGGGTTTGGCGCTGGTGAGGATATCGCGGATGTGCATGGCGGATGGAGAGACTAAAAGTGGCGAGGGACGACAGGAAGTCGAAACTTTTTCGGTGAGGCGGAGTTTCTTTCTCGATAGTTGGGTCGGCTGGAGCTACCTACCTCTGATTTCCCATGAAACCCATCCCAATGGCCGTCATTGTTGCGAGCATGCTGTGCCCGATGGGTGCGCATGCCCAGTCCCAGGGTGAGCGGTCGGTGCCAGGTGACGGATCGGCGACGAATCAGGGTGAGGGGAAGCGGGGGCAGCGGCGACGGTTTGAGGAAGTGTGGGCCGCAGCGGACAAAGATCGTGATGGATTTCTCTCGTGGGATGAGTTTTTGGCGATGCCGCGGATTCAAAACCTGCCCAATGAGCAGCGCCAGAGGATCTTCAAGCGCCTCGATAAAAACGGTGATGGCCGCATCAGCCGCGAGGAACTCGCTCCAAGCGCCCAACCCCATGAAGGAGCGGGCCAGCAGATGCTGCATCTGTGGGAACTTGACGTCGATAAAAGTGGGGGCATCAGTTTTGAGGAATTTAAAGCTAGCCGGATGGTTGCAAAGCTATCGGCCGAGAAACAGGCAGAGTTGTTCCGGCGCTTGGACGCCAACCATGATGGCCGAATCACTCCGGAGGATAAGCCCGAACATCCATTCAAGCGTGAGGGTGCCAGCCCGCTGGACCCGCGCATGAATCCACGTCATCTGATCCGCCGGCTCGATCAAAATGCCGATGGGGCATTGTCGCTTGAGGAGTTTCGTGCTGGCTTTATGGTGAAGGACCTCAGCGCGGACCAGCAGCAGGCGATCTTCAATGTCCTGGATCGCAACCACGATCAGCGCCTCACGATCGAGGATTTCCCGGCTCCACCGCCGATTCCCGGCGGCGAGTCCAAGCCGCCGGCAGCGACTCGCCCGGAATCCTCGCCAGGTGAGTGAGATCGGCCGATGACTGCGGGGCGACGGGACCAACTCGCAGCAATCCGGCCCGCCTGATTACTGCGCTAGCATGCCCATCGCCCTGCTCGTATGCGCGCGGTGGTTCAGCGCGGCGGTTCGCCCGGGCCACCGTGGAGCGGGCGAAAAGCGCCGCATCATGGAGCAGCAGACATGGCCTCGGCCTTGGCGACGGAGGCGAGGACATCCTCGCGGATGCTGACGCCCTTGCGTTTGCTCCACCACAGGACCACCGGCGAGGCGATGAAGATCGAGGAGAAAGTGCCGACTACGATGCCGATGAAGATGATGATCCCGAAGTCGCGCAAGGCGGAACCACCGAGGAAGGCAAGGATGGCCACGCTGATTAGGGTGGCCCCGGATGTGAGCAAGGTTCGCGACAGGGTTGCGTTGATCGCTTCATTCATGACCTTCTCCACCGAGTCGGTGCGGTGGAGGAGCATCTCGCGGACTCGGTCGAAGACGATGATGGTATCGCTGATGGAATAGCCGGCGATGGTTAGAACGGCACCGACGTGGATCAACGAGAGTTCGCCCCCCATTAGGACGACGACGCCGACGCAGATGATGATGTCGTGGAAAATGGCGACGAAGCCACCCAAGGCGAACG